>NZ_JBEXRA010000006.1:0-227467 GCF_040612855.1 Streptomyces sp. NPDC006332 | reverse complement strand
TCGGAACGTCGCGGAATCGGTTTCTCACCGACTTGGCGGTGTTGACGCGACAACCGCTGCGGGCGGACACCCCCGACCCGTCCCCTTCGCGCCGTCCGCGAGTACGACAACCAGCGACCCTTGGTACGGGCCCGAGGCCCACTTTTTGACCCACCGAGACGGGTGGGTGGGTGGGCGAGAAGCGGGGGTCTGGGGGCGGAGCCCCCAGGGGCGCTCGCATCGGCGCAGGGTGCTGGACAAGCAGGGGCCGGTGGGCGGCCAGCCCAGCGCAGCGGGACGGCTCGAACATCCGCGCGTCAGGAGATAGCCTCCGGCCATGGCAAACGGGCAGTGGTACCCGCGGGACTGGCCTGACCGCATCCGTTCTCTCGCGGACGGCACGCTCACTCCGGTCACCCCCAGGCGCGCGGCCACCGTGATGCTCCTGAAGGACGTGGAGGGTGGCCCCGCCGTTCACATGCTGCGCAGACGCGCGTCCATGGCCTTCGCGGGGGGTGCGTACGCGTACCCGGGCGGTGGCGTGGACCCCCGCGACGACGACCACCAGGTCCACTGGGCGGGCCCCACGCGCGCGTGGTGGGCGGACAGGCTGGGCGTGGCGGAGAGTGAGGCCCAGGCGATCGTCTGCGCTGCCGTACGGGAGACGTACGAGGAGGCGGGCGTCCTGCTCGCCGGTCCGGCCTCCGATTCCGTGGTCGGCGACACCACGGGCCCGGACTGGGAGGCCGACCGTGCCGCCCTGGTCGCCCGGGACCTCTCCTTCGCGGAGTTCCTGGAGCGCCGCGGCCTGGTCCTCCGCTCGGACCTGCTGGGTGCCTGGACCCGCTGGATCACCCCGGAGTTCGAGCCCCGCCGCTACGACACCTGGTTCTTCGTGGCCGCGCTCCCCGAGGGCCAGCGCACCCGGAACGCCTCCACGGAGGCTGACCGTACGGTGTGGATCCGACCGGCTGAGGCGGCGGCGTCGTACGACGAGGGCGAGCTGCTGATGATGCCGCCCACCATCGCGACCCTGCGCCAGCTGATTGAGTACGGCACGGCTGCCGAGGCGCTCGCAGCGGCGCCCGAGCGGGATCTGACGCCCGTACTGGCCCAGGCGCGCCTGGTGGACGGGGAGATCGTGCTGTCCTGGCCGGGGCACGACGAGTTCACCAAGCACATCCCGACCGACCAGCCGACCGGTGGAGCCACCGCATGACGGACGCAGCAGCCCTTCCCGGCCAGCCACGGGGCGGGGTCCTCTCGGGCCCCGCCACCCCGCGGGCCGTCAACGTCCTCGCGCCCAACGCCTCCGCGATGACGCTGGACGGGACGAACACCTGGGTGCTGTCCGAGCCCGGCTCCGAGCTGGCCGTGGTGGTCGATCCGGGGCCGTTGGACGAAGGGCACCTGCGCAGCGTCGTCGACGCCGCCGCGCAGGCGGGCAAGCGGATCGCTCTCACTCTCCTCACCCACGGACACCCGGACCACGCCGAGGGCGCCGCCCTCTTCGCCGAGCTGACCGGCACGAAGGTGCGGGCGCTGGACCCGGCGCTGCGGCTGGGGGAGGAGGGGCTGGGCGCCGGTGACGTGGTCGAGCTCGGCGGTCTGGAGCTGAGGGTGGTGGGGACGCCTGGGCACACCGCGGACTCCCTGTGCTTCCACCTCCCGGCCGACCGGGCCGTCCTGACCGGCGACACCGTCCTGGGGCGCGGTACGACCGTCGTGGCGCACCCTGACGGCCGTCTCGGGGACTACCTGGACTCCCTGCGGAGGCTCAGGTCCCTCACCGTCGACGACGGGGTGCACACGGTGCTTCCAGGTCACGGGCCGGTCCTGGAGGACGCCCAGGGTGCCGTCGAGTTCTACCTCGCCCACCGTGCCCACCGCCTCGCCCAGGTCGAGACGGCCGTGGAGGACGGCTACGCGGCCCCCGCCGAGGTGGTCGCCCATGTGTACGCCGATGTGGACCGGTCCCTGTGGCCGGCGGCCGAGCTGTCGGTACGGGCACAGCTGGAGTACCTGGAGGAGCACGGGCTCATCTGAGGAGCGCGCAGTCTTCGGGGGAGGGAAGAGCGACGAGGTCCCGTCTCACCAGGAGACGGGACCTCGTCGACGTACGGTCAGGAACGGTGTCAGCGCGAGCGCTTGGCGAGCCGCTCCACGTCCAGCAGGATCACGGCCCGCGCCTCCAGGCGCAGCCATCCGCGGCCCGCGAAGTCGGCCAGCGCCTTGTTCACGGTCTCGCGGGACGCGCCGACCAGCTGGGCCAGCTCCTCCTGCGTGAGGTCGTGGACGACGTGGATGCCCTCCTCGGACTGCACGCCGAAGCGGCGGGAGAGGTCGAGCAGCGCGCGGGCGACACGGCCGGGGACGTCCGAGAAGACCAGGTCGGACATCGCGTCGTTGGTGCGGCGCAGGCGGCGGGCGACGGCGCGCAGGAGGGCGCCGGCCACCTCGGGACGCACGTTCAGCCAGGGCTGGAGGTCGCCGTGGCCGAGGCCGAGCAGCTTGACCTCGGTCAGCGCGGTGGCGGTCGCCGTGCGCGGGCCCGGGTCGAAGAGGGACAGCTCGCCGATGAGCTCGCCGGGGCCGACCACGGCCAGCATGTTCTCGCGGCCGTCGGGGGAGGTGCGGTGAAGCTTGACCTTGCCCTCGGTGACGACATAGAGCCGGTCTCCGGGGTCGCCTTCGTGGAACAGCGAGTCACCGCGAGCGAGGGTCACCTCGCTCATGGAGGCGCGGAGCTCGGCGGCCTGCTCGTCGTCGAGGGCCGCGAAGAGCGGGTTGCGCCGCAGGACGTCGTCCACGAGTTCTCTCCTTGTCGACCTGCTCAGGGGATCTTGCTCCCCCTGTCTACCAGGGGACCTGGTTTCCCATTTAGCCGGACGGTCCAAACAGTGTGATCTGTCACAAGGATGCCGCACAGGTGTGCCGGGGTATGCGGCAGGGGTCCAATTGGAGGCCGATCTTCTGGGTCCGGGGCGGATGTCAGTGCCGGGCTCTAGGCTGGCCGGGTGTCCAAATAGCCGGTGGGAGCGCAGGCCAAGGGGGCTGGACGGGTGGCGGGGCAGCAGAATTCCGCTGTGGGCGAACAGGACTCCGGCGGCGGTAAGAATGCGACAAAAGCGACAAAGAAGGCTCCGGTGAAGAAGGTGAAGAAGGCGACGCCCAAGAAAGCTGCCCCGGCCAAGAAGGGTGCCCCGCTGAAGCAGGGTGCCTCGCTGAAGAAGGCGACCGTCGCGCCCGGGAAGACCGCCGTCCCGGTCAAGAAGGCGGCTGCGGCGAAGACCGTCGCCGCCCACCCGCCGAGCGGTGAGTCGCGCACCGCCCTCGTGCGCCGTGCCCGCCGGATCAACCGTGAACTCGCCGAGGTCTATCCGTACGCGCACCCGGAGCTGGACTTCGAGAATCCCTTCCAGCTGATCGTCGCCACTGTGCTGTCCGCGCAGACCACCGACTTGAGAGTCAATCAGACGACTCCCGCCCTCTTCGCCAAGTACCCCACTCCGGAGGACCTGGCCGCGGGCAACCCGGAGGAGGTCGAGGAGATCCTCCGGCCCACCGGCTTCTTCCGGGCCAAGACCAGGTCGGTCATAGGGCTGTCCAAGGCTCTCGTGGAGGACTTCGGGGGAGAGGTCCCCGGACGGCTCGAAGATCTCGTCAAGCTGCCCGGCGTGGGCCGCAAGACGGCTTTCGTGGTGCTCGGCAACGCCTTCGGGCGGCCCGGCGTCACCGTGGACACGCACTTCCAGCGGCTGGTGCGGCGCTGGCAGTGGACCGCCGAGACCGATCCCGACAAGATCGAGGCCGCCGTCGGCGCGCTCTTCCCCAAGAGTGACTGGACGATGCTGTCGCACCACGTGATCTTCCACGGCCGCCGTATCTGCCACGCCCGCAAGCCCGCCTGCGGCGCCTGCCCCATCGCCCCGCTCTGCCCGGCGTACGGCGAGGGCGAGACGGACCCGGAGAAGGCCAGGAAACTGCTCAAGTACGAGAAGGGCGGTTTCCCGGGCCAGCGACTGAAGCCTCCGCAGGCCTACTTGGACGCCGGCGGCAAACCCGCCCCGCCGCTGGGGGCCGGATGACCCGGCCCAGGCTCCACCCTTGTGCACGTCCACAGGAACGATCTCGAGGCCGTCGGGCGTTGGACCGAGCAGGACGACGGGGGTGGCGATGACGCGCGCGAGCAATACGCGGGGCGGCCCGGTGACGGTCAGCAAGGAAGGCCTGCCGGGCTGGCTGGATCCGGTGGTGCACACCGTGGAGACGGTCGAGCCGCCGCAGCTCAGCCGCTTCCTGCCGCCGGCGGACGGCGCGGGTCGGCAGTCCGCCGTCCTGATCCTCTTCGGTGAGGGTGAGCGCGGCCCCGAGCTACTGCTCATGGAGCGGGCGAGCTCACTGCGGTCGCACGCCGGGCAGCCGTCCTTCCCGGGCGGCGCGCTGGACCCGGAGGACGGCGACCCGAAGGGCGACGGCCCACTGCGGGCGGCGCTGCGCGAGGCCGAGGAGGAGACGGGGCTCGATCCATCAGGAGTCCAGCTCTTCGGCGTGCTGCCCCGGCTGTACATCCCGGTCAGCGGCTTCGTCGTCACGCCTGTGCTGGGCTGGTGGCGCGAGCCGTCCCCGGTGGGAGTGGTCGACCCGAACGAGACGGCGAGGGTCTTCACCGTCCCCGTGGCGGATCTCACGGACCCCGGCAACCGGGCCACGGCCGTTCACCCCAGCGGGCACGCGGGCCCGGCATTTCTGGTCGAATCGGCCCTGGTGTGGGGTTTCACAGCCGGAATCATCGACCGCCTGCTGCACTACGCGGGCTGGGAGCGCCCCTGGGACCGGGACAAGCAGGTCCCTCTCGACTGGCGTGCATGACACTGTGTCTGCCGTGCTGTGCAAAGTGATGAGGCGAGGCTCGAACCGGTGAACGCGCTGGACATCCTGTTGCTGGTCGCTGCCGTGTGGTTCGCGATCGTCGGCTATCGCCAGGGCTTCGTCGTCGGCATCCTGTCGGTGATCGGCTTTCTGGGCGGCGGTCTCGTCGCGGTCTACCTGCTCCCCGTCGTCTGGGACGCGGTGACCGACAACGCCGAGGTCGGCACCACCGCCGCCGTCGTCGCGGTCGTCGTCGTCATCGTCTGTGCCTCCGTCGGCCAGGCCCTGACCACCCACCTCGGCAACAAACTGCGCCGGTACATCACCTGGTCCCCGGCCCGCGCCCTCGACGCCACCGGCGGCTCCCTGGTCAACGTGGTCGCGATGCTGCTGGTCGCCTGGCTGATCGGCTCCGCCCTGGCCGGTACCACGCTGCCGACGCTGGGCAAGGAGGTCCGCAGCTCCAAGGTGCTCCTCGGGGTCGCCCAGGCGCTGCCCGACGAGGCGGACACCTGGTTCGCGGACTTCTCCTCCGTCCTCGCGCAGAACGGCTTCCCGCAGGTCTTCAGCCCGTTCTCGGACGAGCAGATCCCCGAGGTGCAGCCACCCGACCCGGCCCTTGCACGCAGCCCGGTCGCCTTCCGCGCCCAGCGCTCCATCGTGAAGGTCACGGGCACCGCCGAGAGCTGTGGCAAGGTCCTGGAGGGCACCGGCTTCGTCTTCGGGGACCGCCGCGTCATGACCAACGCGCACGTGGTCGGAGGGGTCGACGAGCCCACCGTCCAGATAGGCGGCGAGGGCAGGAGGTACGACGCCACGGTGGTCCTGTACGACTGGGAGCGCGACATCGCCGTGCTCGACGTACCGGACCTCAGCGCGCCCGCGCTGCGGTTCACCTCGCAGGACGCCGGTCGCGGGGACGGGGCGATCGTGGCGGGCTTCCCGGAGAACGGGGCGTACGACATCCGGGCCGCGCGCGTGCGCGGGCGCATCACGGCCAACGGCCCGGACATCTACCACCGCGGCACCGTCCGCCGCGATGTCTACTCCCTCTTCGCGACCGTCCGCCAGGGCAACTCCGGCGGCCCGCTGCTCACCCCCGACGGGAAGGTGTACGGCGTGGTGTTCGCGAAGTCCCTCGACAGCGCCCAGACGGGTTACGCGCTCACGGCCGACGAGATCCGACAGGACATCGACAAGGGGCGCACCGCGAACCAGCAGGTGGACAGCGACAGCTGCGCACTCTGAGGCCGGATTTCGAGGAACCCGGCCGGCAGAGGGAGTGTGGAAAAGGGCGGGGCGTCAGCCTCGCGGATGGCGCAGGCGTACCGAGACCCAGCGGGCCCGGCGGCGCAGGATGCGCGGAATGCCCACTCGGAGATCCGTGCCGTCCGGCATCGCCGGAGCACCGCCTCGCAGGTGGGAGCTCAGGCCCGAGGCCGAGCGTCGATTGCGTGCTGCGTCACCGTAGTCGTGCGTCCAGCCCATACCCCGACGTCTGCCCCCACCCCAAGGTCGATAACCGCCCCCAGGGCCCCCAATTGGCCTATGCGCCAGGCAATTGGCTATTCGTCGGACAGGTGTTCAGTTCCGGACACCTGTTGCAGCGGCCCGGTCACCGATCGGGTTCGGGATCCTTCAGCCAGTTGATCAGTTCGGTGGAGAAGGCGACCGGATCCTCCTCGTGCGGGAAGTGGCCCAGCCCGTCGAACAGCCGCCAACGGTACGGCGCTTCGACGTACGCCCCGGACCCGGCGGCGCTGCGCGTCCGCATCACGGGGTCGAGGGACCCGTGCAGGTGCAGGGTCGGGACCCGCACCGGCCGCTTCATGCGCCGGTTGAACTGAATGCCGTCCGGGCGGGCCAGGGAGCGGACCATCCAGCGGTACGGCTCGATCGAACAGTGCGCGGTCGACGGAATGCAGATCGCGCGGCGATACGTCTCCACCGCCTCGTCGTCCGGCAGCCTCGGGCCCGACCAGTCCCGGATGAGACGGGCGACGAGCGCGCCGTCGTCCGCGGTGAGCTGCCGCTCGGGGACCCAGGGGCGCTGGAAGCCCCAGATGTAGGAGCCGGCCCGCGTCTGCTTGACGTCCGCGAGCATCGCCGAGCGCCAGCGCCGCGGGTGCGGCATCGAGGAGACCGCGAGTCGCCGTACGAGTTTCGGGCGCATCGCGGCCGCCGTCCACGCCAGATAGCCGCCGAGGTCATGGCCGACCAGCGCGGCGTCCGGCTCGCCGAGGGAGCGGATCACGCCGGTGACGTCGAGGGCGAGGTTGGCCGGGTCGTAGCCGCGCGGGGTCCGGTCGCTGCCGCCGACGCCGCGCAGGTCCATGGCGACGGCCCGGTAGCCCGCGTCGGCGAGTGCGGTCAGCTGGTGCCGCCAGGTCCACCAGAACTGGGGGAAGCCGTGCAGCAGCAGCACCAGCGGCCCGTCACCCAGCTCGGCGATGTGGAAGCGCGCGCCGTTGGCGGCGACGTCCCGGTGGATCACCTCTCGCCCGCCGGGGATGTCGACACGTACGACCGAGGCTGGTTGCGCCGATGAGCCGGCGGGGTCCGTCATGAGGACGAGCGTGCCACAGCCTCGATGGCCTTCGCGTCCGGGACCCGGTCCTCCAGGGAAGGCCGCGGGTGCGGTTTGGCGTTCTGCAGGACGCCCGCCGTCTCCTTCATCGACGCGGCGACCTTCTGTGGTCCCTGGCTCTTCTTGGCCTTCTTCGCGAAGACCACGCCGATCAGCGCGAGCAGGCCGGCCAGCAGCACGTTGGCCGCGAAGGACAGCAGGAAGCAGACCGCCAGGTTCCACCCGCTCCAGGTCCGGATGCCGTACGCCAGCGCGAAGTTCAGCATCGGCAGCGAGAACAGCAGCACCGCACCGGCCACCATGAAGGCGCCGCCGCTGGTCGCGCCGCGCTTGACGTCATGCCTGAGCTGCGCCTTCGCCAGTGCGATCTCGTCGTGCACCAGCGCGGACATCTCGGTCGTCGCCGAGGCGAACAGTTGGCCGATGCTGCGTTCGGCGCCGACCGGGCTGCCGTCGGGTGCACTCATCGCGATCTCCCTCTTCTGCCTGACGTCCGCCGGGCTGGTGCCCGACCTCCATCCGGCGTGTGCCTGCTGTGTACGGTCCTTCTGCACGGTCCTTTTGTACCGTCCCGTCAGATCATGCCGGACGGTCGTTCTCCTCGCCTGCCCCGCCCATCACTTTGGCAAGTCCGCTCGCTCGGCGGCCGTCCGTTCCGCGGCCTTCTGCTCGGCGATCCGGCGGTGCTCGGCGGCCTTGCGGTCGTAGATGTCGGCCATCCGCAGGTGGTAGGCCGGGTCGTCCTCCTCGTAGATGTCCGGGATGCCGTCGAGGTCGTCGTCGCGCTCCTCGGCCTCCCACAGCCTGCGGTACTTGGCGTTCCGTATCTTCAGCAGCACCGTCGCCAGCAGGGCCGCGATGAGGGATCCGGTCAGGACGGCGGCCTTGACCTCGTCCGTCAGCGCCGCGTCGCCCTCGAAGGCCAGCTCCCCGATCAGCAGGGAGACGGTGAAGCCGATGCCGGCCAGGGTCGCCACCGCGAACAGGTCCGCCCACTGGAGGTCGTCGCTGAGCGAGGCCCGGGTGAAGCGGGCCGTCAGCCAGGTCCCCCCGAAGATGCCGACCGTCTTGCCCGCGACCAGTCCGAGGACCACACCGAGCGTCTCCGGTCGGCGGAACACCTCGCCGAGCGCCCCGCCGGAGAGGGAGACGCCCGCGCTGAACAGCGCGAACAGCGGCACGGCCAGGCCCGCCGACAGCGGCCGTACGAGATGCTCGATGTGCCCGCCGGGTGAGTGCGCCTCGCCTTCGCGGGTCGTGCAGCGCAGCATCAGTCCCATCGCGACGCCCGCGATGGTGGCGTGGACCCCGCTGTTGTACATGAGCGCCCAGTTGACGAGCGCGAGCGGGACGTACACGTACCACCCGCGCACGCCCAGCCTCAGCAGCAGCCAGAAGACGGCGAGGCCGACGGCGGCGCCGCCGAGTGCGACGAAGTCGATCGTGTCGGTGAAGAAGACGGCGATGATCAGGATGGCGAAGAGGTCGTCGACGACGGCGAGCGTCAGCAGGAACGCGCGCAGGGCGCTCGGCAGGGACGTACCGATGACGGCGAGTACCGCCAGCGCGAAGGCGATGTCGGTGGCGGTGGGGACGGCCCAGCCCTGGAGCGAGCCGCCGCCGGTGATGTTGGTGAGCGTGTAGACCAGCGCCGGTACGGCCATCCCGCACAGGGCCGCCACGACCGGCAGGGCGGCCGCCCTGGGGTCGTGGAGGTCACCGGCGACCAGCTCGCGCTTGAGTTCGATGCCGGCCACGAAGAAGAAGACCGCGAGCAGTCCGTCGGCGGCCCAGTGCGCGATCGAGAGGTTCAGGCCGAGAGCCTCGGGTCCGAGGTGGAAGTGGCTGACGCTCTCGTAACTGTCGTGCAGCGCCGGGACGTTCGCCCAGGTCAGTGCGGCGACGGTGGCGATGAGCAGCAGCACGCCTCCGACGGTCTCGGTGCGCAGCGCGTCCGCCACATAGGTCCGCTCGGGCAGGGACAGGCGTCCGAGAACCTTGCGGGCGGGGCTGGTGGGGGGCGCGGCCACGAGAAAGACCTCCGGTCGGCGGGCAGGACGGAACACTTGCCGACCAGACTTCCCGGCGCACCTATGTGGTCAGCCTACCTACGATGCGCGAGGAGTAATACGGCGATCCTCACATTAGGTGCGAAAGGGGCGCCCGGCGTACTTGTCACCAGGTGCCCCCCATCGCCGTACCTATGCGCCGCAGGCATGCGTCCTACGTGTGCGCCGTACCTCTGCTCAGTCCTCGCTGGGCGCGGCCGGGAGCTTGTTCTGGATGAGGTCCATGACCGTCGAGTCCGTCAGGGTCGTCACGTCTCCGAGCTGGCGGTTCTCGGCGACATCCCGCAGCAGTCGGCGCATGATCTTGCCGGAGCGGGTCTTCGGCAGCTCCGCGACCGGCAGGATCCGCTTGGGCTTGGCGATCGGGCCGAGGGCGGTGCCGACATGGTTGCGCAGGTCGGCGACGAGACCCTCGTCGTCGGCGTCGGCCGTGCCGCGCAGGATGACGAAGGCGACGATCGCCTGGCCAGTGGTCTCGTCCGCCGCCCCGACCACGGCCGCCTCGGCGACCGACGGGTGGGACACCAGTGCCGACTCGACCTCGGTGGTGGAGATGTTGTGCCCGGACACGAGCATCACGTCGTCCACCCGGCCCAGCAGCCAGATGTCGCCGTCGTCGTCCTTCTTCGCGCCGTCACCGGCGAAGTACTTGCCCGCGAAGCGCGACCAGTAGGTGTCGAGGAAGCGCTGGTCGTCGCCCCAGATGGTGCGCAGCATCGACGGCCACGGCTCGGTGAGCACGAGGTAGCCACCGCCACCGTCGGGCACCTCGTTCGCCTCGTCGTCGACGACGGTCGCGGAGATGCCGGGCAGCGGGGTCTGCGCGGAGCCGGGCTTGGTCGCGGTGACACCGGGCAGCGGCGAGATCATCATCGCGCCGGTCTCGGTCTGCCACCAGGTGTCGACGATCGGGGTCCGGTCGGCGCCGATGTGCTTGCGGTACCAGATCCAGGCCTCGGGGTTGATGGGCTCGCCGACCGAGCCGAGCACCCTGAGGCTGCTGAGGTCGAACTTCGCGGGGATGTCGTCGCCCCACTTCATGAACGTACGGATCGCGGTCGGCGCGGTGTACAGGATGGTGACCCCGTACTTCTGCACGATCTCCCAGAAGCGGCCCTGGTGCGGGGTGTCCGGGGTGCCCTCGTACATGACCTGGGTCGCGCCGTTGGCCAGCGGGCCGTAGACGATGTACGAGTGCCCGGTGACCCAGCCGACGTCGGCGGTGCACCAGTAGACGTCGGTCTCCGGCTTCAGGTCGAAGACGGCGTGGTGGGTGTAGGCGGTCTGGGTGAGGTAGCCGCCGGAGGTGTGCAGGATGCCCTTCGGCTTACCCGTCGTACCGGACGTGTACAGGATGAACAGCGGGTGCTCGGCCCCGAACGCCTCGGGAGTGTGCTCGGCGGACTGCCGCTCGACGATCTCGTGCCACCAGACGTCGCGGCTGTCGTTCCAGGCGACCTCCTGGCCGGTCCGGCGGACCACCAGCACGTGGTCCACGTTGCCGGCCCGCTCGACCGCGTCGTCCACGGCCGGCTTCAGCGCGGACGGCTTGCCCCGCCGCCAGCCGCCGTCGGTGGTGATGACGACCTTGGCGTCGGCGTCCTGGATGCGCTTGGCGAGGGCGTCCGCCGAGAAGCCGCCGAAGACGACGGAGTGCGCGGCACCGATCCGGGCGCACGCGAGCATCGCGACGGCCGTCTCGGGGATCATCGGCATGTAGACGGCGACCCGGTCGCCCTTCTGGACTCCCAGCTCCAGCAGGGCGTTCGCGGCCTTGGAGACCTCGTCCTTGAGCTCGGCGTAGGTGATCGCGCGGCTGTCGCCGGGCTCCCCCTCGAAGTGGATGGCGACCCGGTCGCCGTTACCGGCCTCCACGTGCCGGTCCACGCAGTTGTACGCGACATTGAGCTCGCCGTCCTTGAACCACTTGGCGAACGGCGGGTTCGACCAGTCCAGCGTCTCGGTCGGCTCCTTGGCCCAGGTCAGCCGACGGGCCTGCTCGGCCCAGAAGCCCAGCCTGTCAGCCTTGGCCTGCTCATACGCCTCCGCGGTGACGTTGGCGTTCGCGGCCAGGTCGGCGGGGGGCGCGAACCTGCGCTCCTCACGCAGCAGGTTGGCCAGGCTTTCGTTGCTCACGACTTCTCCCTTTCTCAGGGTTGTCCGCTGTGTCCCAGGCCACAGCTCATCAGACCCGGGGGGCCGGTGACAAGGCCCGACGGACAATTGGTTTAGACCTGTTGTGCGGCGATTTTCGATGCCGGCTCATTCGTACCCACGGACGCCGACCAGGCCGAGTTCAGCGCCTGTAACGCGCTTCACACTCCGGCAGGTGTGAGCCGGACATGAGGTGGCCGTGACCGCAGCGACGGTCACGGCCACCCCGGTTCACCTCACACCGACAGCTCCGCCGCCCGCACATGGTGGAAGACGCCGCCCTCGTCCGCCTCGGTGAGCAGATACGCCTGCGCCTCGCCCACGTGGAAATACATCCCGTGCAGCTCCAGCGCCCCGTCCCGCAGAGCCCGGGCCACCGACTCATGGGTGCGCAGATGTTCCAGCTGCTGCACCACGTTGGTCAGGCAGAGCTGCTCCACCGCGTCCGCGGGTGACCGTCCGGCGAGCCGGGCCCCCGACCGGGTGGCGTCGGCCATGCGTTCCAGGCTCGGCAGCCCGTGCCGCAGCCACCGCTTGAGCGGGGTCCGGGCGCCGCCGGGCTCGGAGTTGATCAGCGCCTGCATGGCCCCGCACCCGGAGTGCCCGCACACCGTGATGGACCGCACCTGCAGCACGTCCACCGCGTACTCGATCGCGGCCGCCACCGAGTCGTCGCCGCTCTCCTCGCCGGGGAGGGGGACGAGGTTGCCCACGTTGCGCACCACGAACAGGTCGCCGGGGCCGCTGGAGGTGATCATCGAGGTGACCAGCCGTGAGTCGGCGCAGGTGAGGAACAGCTGGGACGGCCGCTGCCCCTCGCGTGCCAGCCGGGCCAGCTCGCCCCGCACCAGCGGTGCGGTGTTGCGCTGGAACGCGCTGATGCCGCGCGCCAGGTCATGCCCGCTCGGCTCGGCGGACCCGCCCGGCCCGCCCGGGTGCCCGCCATGGGCCGGAGAGGAGCCGGGTCGCGGGCGGTCGCACTGGTGGTTGCGCCAGGGGGTCCACGGACGGCAGCGGCACCCGGCGGTGCTGGTCGCAGCCGCGGCGCTCCCGTCCTCGATGAGCTGGCCGGTCCTGCTTCCGGGCTCGCCGATCCGTACGTCGGCGCGGCGGCCGGTGATGTCGACGGAGCCGCCCTGCGCGATGTGCGTCTTCTGCCAGTCCTGCAGTGACTCGTAAGCCGCGTGGTCCATGAACGAGCCGTCCAACTCCACGACGGCGTGGGTGCCTTGGGGAACGAGATGCAGGGCCCGACTGAGCCGGGGCACCGCGAGGAACGTCAACTGGCCTCGTACGTGGACGTAGTGGACTCCTTCCTTCTCGTCGTGGGCGATGCGGGTGCGGGTCAGGCGGTGCAGGGCGACGGCGACGGCGACGGCGACGCCGAGCAGCACGCCCGCCAGAACGCCGAGCACGACCACGCCGAGTGTGGTGACGGCGTACACCAGCACTTCTCGGTGGCGCGTCACTGTGCGGATGTGGTGCAGGGACACCATCTGGATGCCGACGGCCATCACCAGGGCAGCGAGCGAGGCGAGCGGGATGCGTTCCAGGATCGGGACCAACAGCAGCGCGGCGACTACTACGAGAACGCCGTGCAGCATCGTGGAGTTCCGGCTGACGGCACCGGCCCGCACATTCGCGGAACTCCGGACGGCGACCCCGGCGACCGGAAGTCCGCCGAGCGATCCGGAGACGATGTTGGCGGCGCCCTGTCCGAGCAGTTCGCGGTCCAGGCGGGAGCGACCGACCCGGGAAGGCAGGCCGGGGCGGCCGGCCACCAGCTTGTCCACGGCGACCGCACCGAGCAGTGACTGCACACTGCACACCAGCGTGGTGGTGAGCACGGCGGCGACCAGCCCGAGCGCCGGGCCCTCGGGCAGCCCGGCCAGTGCGTGGCTGCTCCAGGACGGCAGGTCGACCCTGGGCAGGGCGAGCCCGGCGAGGTGCGCGGTGACGGTGGCCCCGCTGACGGCGACGAGCGCGGCGGGAACCTTGCGCAGCACCGACCCCGCGCGGCCGGGGATCCGCGGCCAGAGCAGCAACAGGGCCAGAGTCAGCGCGCTCGCCGACGCGGCGGCCGGACGCAGGTTCGCCAACTGGGCGGGCAGCGCGCGGAGGTTGTCGAGGACGGCGCTCTGCGGGGTGCCGCCGAGGACGATGTGCAGTTGGGCGACGGCGATGGTGACGCCGATGCCGGCGAGCATGCCGTGCACGATGGCGGGGCTGACCGCCAGGGCCGTGCGGGCCACGCGCAGGCAGCCGAGGCCGAGTTGGGCGAGACCGGCGAGCACCGTGATGGCGCAGGTCGTCCGCCAGCCGTAGCGGTGGATGAGGTCGGCGGTGACCACGGTGAGTCCGGCGGCGGGCCCGCTGACCTGGAGCGGGGAGCCGCCGAACCGTCCGGCGACGATCCCGCCGACGGCGGCGGCGACGAGGCCGGCCTGGAGGGGCGCGCCGGTGGCGAGGGCGATGCCGAGGGACAGGGGGAGGGCGATCAGGAAGACCGCTACGGAGGCCGACACGTCGGCTCCCTCGATGCGGAAGCGGCGTGGTGGGGTCGGCGGTGGGCTGTGGGGTGGGTGGACGTGCTTCGTACGACTCGGGTCTGTGGTGCGGGTGGGGACGCAGGCTGACATGTTCCCGTCTCCTCCGGGGCGGCGCGGTCGCGGTGTGCGGCCGTCGGGCACGACGTACAGCGGCGGGATGGATCAACTCTTGGTAAACGAATCGTAATGCAGAGTAAAGGTCAAGCATGGACTTTAGCGGCAAATGGGTTAAGCAATCACCGTGATGAGTGAACCGGTCTTTTTATCGGCTTGTCGTATTAATTCCTTTTTCCCTCTCGTGCGACCTTGACGGCGCACCACACCGCACGCGCCCTGATCGGCGTCGGTCCGAGAGAAGGAAGAAGGTGGGCGGACATGGCCGTCACCCAGAGGATCATCGCGGGGACCGTGGCAGCCACGGCCTGTGCCGCTTCGCTCGCCGGCTGCGTGATCGGTACCGACGGCGCCGAGACAGGGGCGCGGGACGGGCAGAAGGCGAAGCCGGCCCAGGCGCCCAAGAGCATGGTCCGCCTGATCGGCGACGGTTCCACCGCGTACACCGGGGCGCAGCCGCACCTGCCCAGACCCGAACGCCTCAAGCCCGGCGAGAAGCCGCCGCAGTTCGTGGTGTTCTCCTGGGACGGCGCCGGCGAGGACAGTCAGCGGCTGTTCTCCCACTTCCGCCAGGTCGCCAAGGCGAACGACGCGACGATGACCTACTTCCTCAGCGGTGTGTACATGCTGCCGACGGAGAAGCGCGAGCTCTACCGGCCCCCACAGCATTCCCCGGGCCGCTCGGACATCGGCTTCAACGACGAGCAGGGCATCGCCGACACCGTGAAGCAGTTGCGCCTGGCGTGGTTGGAGGGCAACGAGATCGGCACCCACTTCAACGGGCACTTCTGCGGCAGCGGCGGCGGGGTCGGCGAGTGGTCGGTGGACGACTGGAAGGACGAGATCGCGCAGGCGAAGCAGTTCGTGAAGTCCTGGAAGACCAACACCGGCATGAAGAAGGCCTCGCCGCTGCCCTTCGACTACGACAAGGAGCTGATCGGCGCCCGCACGCCCTGTCTGGAGGGCCAGGAGAACTTCATGAAGGCGGCCGGCGACCTGGGATTCCGTTACGACACCAGCGGTGTCGACAACCAGGTCTGGCCGAAGAAGAGAAACGGCCTGTGGGATCTGTCCATGCAGCTGGTGCCCTTCCCAGGCCACTCCTACGAGACCTTGACCATGGATTACAACTTCATGGTCAACCAGTCCGGCACCAGGACCCAGGGTGACCCCGCCAAGTACGACTTCTGGGGCGACCAGATGCGCGACGGCCTGCTCATGGGCTTCAGCCGGGCCTACGACGGCAACCGCGCGCCCCTGATCATCGGCAACCACTTCGAGTCCTGGAACGGCGGCACCTACATGCGGGCCGTAGAGGAGGTCGTCGAGCGGGTGTGCAACAAGCCGGACGTGCGCTGTGTCTCCTTCCGGCAACTCGCCGACTGGCTGGACGCCCAGGACCCGCAGACCCTTCACCGGTTGCGCGCCCTGAACGTCGGCGAGGCCCCGAAGCAGGGCTGGGCGTCCTTCCTGTCGGGCCGCCCAGCCCCGGCGCCGAAGGGCGTACCCGAGGCGTCGGCGGCCAATTGACGCCCTCGCCTGCCCGAGGGCAGGCGATTCCGGTCCGCACCGCTACGCGGTACCACCACGGGTTCCTGCTTCACTGGCCCTTGCCGGTCTCCGAGGAGCTCGGTCTTACAGGGGCCTCCACAGGCGTCACTTCCCGCCCGTCCGGCGGTAGATCCGACAACTTCGTCGTCGGATGAGACGATCTTAGATTGCTGCTGCGGCCCTCCGGGCCGCTACGGGCAGGATGCCCTACACCTCCACCCTGAAGGGTGGAGCACTGGGCAAGTGTTCGGTAGCGGCAGCGGTCCGGCCGTCGTCACCAGTGGCGGCGCGGCGTGCCGTCAGACCGCCGCCGCGACGCTCTCGCCGAGCACGAAGGAGGGGTCGACCTGTGCCGCCAGGTCGACCCCGGTGCGCTCGTTGCCCCACGACTGGGCGTTCTTCAGGTGGAAGTGCACCATCTGGCGCGTGTAGCGCTCCCAGTCGCGCAGTTGGTACGTGGCGTCGGCGGCTGTCCTCAGCCGGTGCAGAGCGCGGCGGTTGACGTCCTCCAGGAGCTCGAACCGGGGCGGCCGGCCCTTCTCCAGCGCGCGCACCCAGTCCGAGTGCCCGACCGTCACCAGCAGGTCGTCCCCGACTTCGGCGCGGAGGAAGTCGAGGTCGTCCTGGCCCTGCACCTTGTTGCCGACGACCTTCAGCACGACGCCGAAGTCGCGGGCGTAGTCCTTGTACTGGCGATAGACGGAGACCCCCTTCCGGGTCGGCTCGGCGACGAGGAACGTGATGTCGAAGCGGGTGAACATGCCGGAGGCGAAGGAGTCCGAGCCGGCCGTCATGTCGACCACGACGTACTCGTCGGGGCCGTCCACCAGGTGGTTCAGGAACAGCTCCACCGCTCCCGTCTTGGAGTGGTAGCAGGCGACCCCCAGGTCGGCGTCCGTGAAGGGGCCCGTGACCATCAAACGGACGGTGTCACCGTCGAGTTCCACCGGCCGCGCGCAGGAGTCGTAGACCGGATTGTCCTCGCCCACCCGCAGCAGCCGGGAGCCCTCACCGGGCGGGGTCGTCTTGATCATCGTGTCGGCGGAGGCGATGCGCGGGTTCGAGCCGCGCAGGTAGTCCTTGATCAGAGGCAGTCGCTCGCCCATGGCGGGCAGCGCCGCGGCCTGCGCCTCGTCGAGGCCGAGTGCCGGCCCCAGATGCTGGTTGATGTCGGCGTCGACGGCGACGACCGGCGCGCCCGCGGTCGCGAGGTGGCGGATGAACAGGGAGGACAGAGTGGTCTTGCCGCTGCCGCCCTTCCCGACGAAAGCAATTTTCATGTTCACCAAGAGTAGTGGGACGATAGCTGTATGTGTCAGGGGGCGTGAAGAAGACCACTCATTCGTGGCGTGTGAGGCTGGGATGCGTAGGGTCGTACTTATGAGTACGACAGGCGCGGCCGCCGATCCGCTCGCGGCCCTGGGCTCGCTGCCCGGTGTGGACGAATCCGTGGAATCCGTGCGCAAGTCCGTGGACCGGGTCTACGGACACCGGGTCATGCGGCGCCGCAGCAATGCAGTCACCTCCGAGGCGGCCCTGCGAGGAGCCCGCGGTTCGGCGGCGCTGTCCGGCGCGGACTGGGCCCTCGAAGAGGTGCGTCGGCGCACCGACTTCAGTGGTGACGACGAGGCGCGCGTCGTGGGCGCGGCCCTGCGGCTGACCGCCGAGGCGGGTCAGCTGCTGTCCATCTGGCGGCAGTCGCCGCTGCGGGTGCTGGCCCGGCTGCACCTGGTGGCGGCCGCGGCCAAGGGCGACGAGGACGAGGTCGGGCGTCCGCGGCAGGAGGGTGAGCCGGTCGACGAGCCGCTCATCGAGCTGCCGCCGCCGAGTGCGGCGGAGGTCTCCGGCCGTCTGGAGGGGCTCGCCGAGCTGATCATCGCGGGCGGTTCGGCCCCCGCGCTGGTCACGGCCGCCGTCGTGCACGGTGAACTCCTCGCGCTCAGGCCCTTCACCTCGCACAACGGTCTGGTTGCCCGCGCGGCCGAGCGCATCGTCCTGGTCGGCAGTGGACTGGACCCCAAATCGGTGTGTCCGGCGGAGGTGGGTCACGCCGAACTGGGGCGCGCCTCCTACGTGGCGGCGCTCGACGGCTATGTCTCCGGAACTCCGGAGGGCATGGCCGCCTGGATCGCCCACTGCGGCCGGTCGATCGAGCTGGGCGCGCGTGAGTCGACGGCGGTGTGCGAGGCACTGCAACGCGGGGCGGCGTAGGGAGAGTCCCGGAAAAGGGTTGCGGCGGTACGAGAGTTCGTACCGCCGCTGGCATGTTCACCGGGTTACCAAGCGTCCTCGATGTAGTGCCCATCAGGTCGGGAACTTTGCCCGTCACCTGGTGTGGCTGGCCCGTAATCGACGGGTCGACGTCGCGTGGGTGCTCGGTGTCCATGCTCGGTCCGTGGGGCCATGTGCGTGTGTGAAGGTGATCCTCTCGGATGTCCTTGGTCTCGCGGGCCGTTAACTTCTTTGTACTCCTGGGCCGGAGCAAGCGGAAGCCCCGACTGTGGTTCTTTACTCTTAGGTCGAAAGACCCGTCAATTGGGCACGAATGTGCACGCCCGCGCGCTCAGGCCGGAGCCGCGCGGCGCCGGTTCGCGTACCAGACGAGTCCCGCGGTGGCAGCCGCGGCACCTATCGCGGCGACCGCGACCAGAGCCGGGCGGGGCGGTACGGAGAACGCGGGGAACCGCTGCTTGAGCCGGACCGGCCGGTGGAAATCCAGAATCGGCCACTCGCGCGCCAGTGCTTCGCGGCGCAGCGCACGGTCCGGGTTCACCGCGTGGGGGTGGCCGACCGCCTCCAGCATCGGCAGGTCGGTCGCCGAGTCGCTGTAGGCGTAGCAGCGGTCGAGGTCGTACCCCTCCGACTCGGCCAGCTCCTTGACCGCCTCGGCCTTCGTCGGGCCGTACGCGTAGTACTCCACCTCGCCGGTGAAGCAGCCGTCGTCGCCCACCACCATGCGGGTCGCCACCACGCGGTCCGCGCCGAGCAGTTCACCGATCGGCTCGACCACCTCGGTGCCCGACGTGGACACGATCACGACGTCCCGGCCGGCCGTGTGGTGCTCCTCGATCAGGGAGGCGGCCTCGTCGTAGATGATCGGGTCGATGAGGTCGTGCAGGGTCTCGGCGACGATCTCCTTGACCTGCTGGACGTTCCAGCCGCGCACCAGCGCGGACAGATACTCGCGGGTGCGTTCCATCTGGTCGTGGTCCATACCGCCCACGAGGAAGACGAACTGGGCATAGGCGGTGCGCAGGGCGGCCCTGCGGTTGATCAGTCCGCCTTGGTAGAACGACTTGCTGAAGGTGAGCGTGCTCGACTTCGCAATGACCGTCTTGTCCAGGTCAAAGAAGGCCGCTGTGCGGGGCAAGGAGTGGTTTTCCACAACCCCGAGCATAGGCGCAGCCCATTCGGCGTAAGGTGGGCGCGTTGGTTTGCCTGGGAAGGCTCTCGGGTACACCATGGAAGTCACGGATCGTTCGCGACCGTGCTAACGCGGTCCGGCTCCTCCCCCCCCGAGTCGGCCGTGAAGGCGACCCCCGCTCTCCCCCCCGGCGGGGGTCGTCGCATGTCCGGGTGGGTTTTTCTCTTCTGTGCACGGCCGCGAGGCCGGACCGGGGCGGCTGCGGCCGCCTCTTCTGCATGCCCATGATCGGTCACTGTGCGTAGCAGATTCGCTGCTCTGCGGAAGTCGCACAGGGGGTGGTACAGGGGTCACCGGTACGGGTGGCGGCGATATTCACAACCGTCGAGTTGTCCACAGTTATCGACCAAGATCCACACGATTTCCGGGATCGCTGCACCGTGATTCCGACGCGTCCCGCTCGCGACGACTTCATGAGGTTGGTTCCGGTTAGGCGGGCGGGTTTTGGCCGGTTCGTATCGGCCGTTCATATGGAGACCGGTTGCCGGTTCTTCACATGGTCAGGAATCGCGGGGCCACAGGGGCCGCGCGTCAGACCGATCGCGGGGCCGCGGGGCCCCGAACAGAGGCGCACCCCGGGGCCCTTGGGCCGCGGGAGACGCAGCGAAGGGGGATGAGGACCGTGACCGCAGCCGTCACACACGAACCACCGTCCGCCGCCGGAGGGCGGCCTGGCAAACCGTTGATCGTCACGGAGGACACCGATCTGCTCGACGACCTGTTGCGCCTGTGCGCGGCGGCCGGGGTCACGCCCGATGTCCATCACGGGGTACCGGAGCGCAGAGGCGGCTGGGAGTCCGCGCCGCTCGTCCTGGTCGGCGACGACGCCGTACGGCGGGTGCGCGGGGCCACCCGCAGAAACGGAGTGGTGCTGGTCGGTCGCGACCAGGACGACCCCGGGGTCTGGCGGCGGGCCGTCGAGATCGGCGCCGACCACGTCCTGATGCTGCCCGACGGTGAACAGTGGCTGGTCGACCGCATCGCCGACGTGGCCGAAGGCGTCGGCCGGCCCGCCCTCACCGTCGGTGTCATCGGCGGCCGAGGCGGGGCGGGAGCGTCCACACTCGCCTGCGCCCTCGCCGTGACCTCCGCACGCGAAGGGCTGCGCACCCTCCTCGTGGACGCCGATCCGCTCGGCGGCGGGCTCGACGTCCTCCTCGGCGGCGAGACGGCCGGGGGGCTGCGCTGGCCCGCCTTCGCCGCCTCGCGCGGGAGGGTCGGCGGTGGCGCCCTGGAGGAGTCACTGCCCGAACTGCACTCGCTGCGGGTGCTCAGCTGGGACCGCGGTGACTGCGTCGCCGTCCCGCCCCAGGCGGTCCGGGCGGTGCTGGCCGCGGCCCGACGCCGGGGCGGCACGGTCGTCGTCGATCTGCCCCGCCGGATGGACAACTCGGTCGCCGAGGTCCTCGCCCAGCTCGACGTGGGACTCCTCGTGGTCCCGGCCGAACTGCGCGCGGTCGCGGCGGCCGGCCGGATGGCGTCCGCCGTCGGCATGGTCCTGCGCGACCTGCGGGTGGCGGTACGCGGCCCGTACGCACCCGGACTCGACGACCGTGAGGTGGCCCGACTCCTGGGGCTGCCGCTGGCCGGCGAGGTGCCCGTGGAGTCCGCGCTGCTGCGTCCCCACGGAGGTCGGACACCGCCGGGCGCGGCCGGCCGAGGGCCACTCGCCCGCTTCTGCAAGGAGTTCTGGGAGCGGGCGTTGCTGGAGGTGAGGGCGGCGTGAGCGCGAATGCCGGGGTGTGGCGGGGGGAGCGGGGCGGAGTGGTCGGGGCGGTCGGTGCGATTGGGGAGTTCGGCAGGCCTGGGGAGTTCGGGGGGCCTGGGGGCTTTGAGGGCTTTGGGGGCGCTGAGGGCTCTGGGGCGTTTGAGGGCGTTGAGGGCTTCGAGCAGGGCCGAGGGGGTGGAGGGAACCGAGGGGCCGGAGCAATCGGAGCGATCGGGGAGCGGGGCATGGGCGTGGCGAGTGGGGTGGTCGCGGGCGAGGGATGGAGCGCTGGGGCCGGGCCTTCGCGGGGTTGGTCGTCCGGTGGCGCCGCCTTCGTGCCGGTGCCTGGTGCGGGGACGACGCCGGGGCTGCTCGACGGTGTCCGGCAGTGGCTCGCCGAGAGCGGGGGAGAACCGACACCCGCGCGCGTGGCGCAGGCGTTGCGCGAACAGGGGCGGGTGCTCGGGGACGCCGAAGTTCTCGGCGCGGCGGAGCAGTTGCGGTCCGAGCTGATCGGCAGCGGCCCGCTGGATCCGCTGCTCGCCGATCCGTCCGTGACCGACGTGCTGGTGTCCGCACCGGACCGGGTCTGGGTGGACCGGGGCGGCGGGCTGGAACTGACCGCCGTCTCCTTCCCGGACCCCGCCGCCGTACGACGGCTGGCGCAGCGCCTGGCCGCGGTGGCCGGACGTCGGCTCGACGACGCACGGCCCTGGGTGGACGCCCGGCTTCCGGACGGGACCCGGCTGCACGCGGTACTCCCGCCAGTGGCCGTCGGCTGTGCCTGTCTGTCCCTGCGGGTCGTACGGCCGCGGGCCTTCACGCTCGACGAGTTGGTGGCGGCGGGCACGGTGCCGCCGGGTGGTGACCGGGTGCTGCGCGCATTGATCGACGCACGGCTGTCCTTCCTGATCAGCGGTGGTACGGGCAGCGGCAAGACGACGTTGCTGAGCGCGCTGCTGGGGCTGGTCGGGCCGGACGAGCGGATCGTGCTCGCCGAGGACTCCGCGGAGCTCAAGCCGGAGCATCCACACGTCGTACGGCTGGAGAGCAGACCCGCCAACCAGGAGGGCGCCGGGCTCGTCACCCTCCAGGACCTGGTGCGGCAGGCGTTGCGGATGCGGCCGGACCGGCTGGTCGTGGGCGAGGTGCGCGGGCCCGAAGTGGTGCATCTGCTGGCCGCGTTGAACACGGGTCACGAGGGCGGCTGTGGAACTGTGCACGCCAACGCGGCGGCTGACGTGCCGGCCCGGCTGGAAGCGCTCGGCACGGCCGCGGGCCTCGACCGGTCCGCCCTGCACAGTCAGGTGGCGGCCGCCCTGGCGGTCGTGCTGCATCTCGTCCGCGACCGGGCCGGACGGCGACGGATCGCCGAGGTGCACGTGTTGGAGCGGGACACGTCGGGGCTGGTGCGGACGGTGCCGGCGCTGAGGTGGGGCGCGGAGGCGTTCGCGTACGAGCGGGGCTGGGCGCGCCTACGGGGGCTGCTTCGTACCGAGTCCTTCGGCGAGGGGCGGCGTGGTGAGCGGGATGGGTGAGGCGGAGATGTCGGTGGTGGTGGCCGCGGTGTGTGTCGGGGCGGCTGTCTGGCTGATGGGGGAACGGCACTCCGGGGCGCGGCGGGCGCGGTTGCTGCTCATCGGCGGCGAAGCGGGCGGCGTCGGGCCGTCCGCGTGGCGGAACCTCGTGGGTGAGCTGCGGCGGATCCGTGAGCGGCTGCGGGCCGAATGGTGGTCGGCGGTCGTCGGACTGGTGCTGTCGTTGCTGGGCGCCTCGGTGTTGCCGGTGGTCGCGGGAGTGGCCGGGGTGCCGTTGCTGAGGCGGCTGCGGCTGGCCCGGGAGGCGAGGCGGACGCGGGAGCTCCGGGGGGACGCGGTGATCGCACTGTGCGGGGCGCTGGCCGGGGAGGTCCGCTCGGGCCGGCAACCGGGCGAGGCGTTGCTGCGGGCCGCCCACGACTCCGGTGGGATCGGCGGCGCACAGGCTGCGGTACTGGCGGCGGCGAGGTTCGGCGGGGACGTCCCGGGCGCCCTCGCGACGGCGGCGCGGCAGCCGGGCGCCGAGGGGCTGCGTGGACTCGCCGCGTGCTGGCGGGTGGCCGTGAACCAGGGGGCGGGCCTCGCGGACGGACTCGACCGGCTCGAAGGCGCGTTGCGTGCCGACCGGGACCAACGCGCCGACCTGCGCGCCCAGTTGGCGGGCGCCCGGTCGACAGCGGTGATGCTCGCGGGCCTGCCGGCCCTGGGTCTCCTCCTCGGCACCGCCCTCGGGGCCGACCCGCTCCACGTACTGCTGCACACCGGGCCCGGCCTGGGCTGCCTGCTGGTCGGTGCGGTGCTGGAGGGCGTGGGGATGTGGTGGGCGACGCGGATCGTACGAGGGGCGGAGGCGACGTGAGTGCGGAAGTTGTCCACAGCCTGGGGGTACTGGTGGGGGCGGTGCTCGCTCTCGTCTGGCTGGCACGGTGGGCGGGGGTGGTGCGGCGCGAGCGGGCGGTACGGCGGCGGCTGGCCGCGGTGTTGCCCGAGACGGGGAAAACCGCGTCCGTCGGATCGCGCGTCGACGTGCGGGAGTCCGCGCGACGGTGGCTTCCCGTGACAGGTGTGGCGGGTGCCGTGTGGGTGTTGGTCGGCGGCGTCGCGGGCGCCGTGATCGGGCTGGCTGTCGGGGCGGGACTGTGGCGGTGGCGTCTTCGGCAGGCGGCTGTCGCCGCGGCCGGCGGGGCGGACGGCGACGCTCGTGAAGCGGCTCGACAACTGCCGCTCGCCGCTGACCTGTTGGCGGCCTGCATCGCGGCGGGCGCCGGGCCGGTGATCGCGGCGCAGGCCGTCGGTGAGGCTCTCGGCGGCCCGGTCGGGGAATCCCTGGCGCGCGGTGCGGCGGAGGTACGGCTCGGCGGTGAACCGGGCGAGGCCTGGCGACGGCTCGCCGCGACACCGGGCGCGGGGGCGCTGGCTCGGCTGCTGGAACGGGCCGACGTCTGCGGGCTGCCGGCCGCCGCACCCGTCGCCAGACTCGCCGCCGACGCCCGCGCCGACTGGACGCGCACCGCGACGGCACGGGCCAGACGCGCGGCCGTGATGGTCACCGCGCCGGTGGGGCTGTGCTTCCTCCCCGCGTTCATCACGGTCGGAGTCCTGCCCGTGGTGATCGGGCTGGCGGGCGGGGCGCTGGGAGGGGGTGGTGGATGAGGGGATGCCGAGCGTGGTGACAGGCAGCCGCTGACACACGTCGGTCAGTCGGCGCCGAACAGCAGGTAATCAACGGAACTGACAAGCAACGGAACTGATCCTCACGGGGGTTGAGATGTACGCGGTTGGAATGTGCAAGGCGGTACGGGCGCGGATGCGTGTCCTGGTGTCCAGGGCGCGGACGGCGCGGAGGGACGCGGGAATGGTCACCTCGGAGTACGCGATGGGAATCGTCGCAGCGGTGGCGTTCGCGGTGGTCCTCTACAAGGTGGTCTCCAGCGGAGAGGTCAGTGCGGAGTTGCAGGGCATCGTGAAGCGGGCCCTCAATGCGCAGATGTGAACGAGGGGCGGACAGGGGGTTCGTCACGGCGGAGGCGGCCGTGGTGCTTCCGGTGCTGGTGATGTTCGCGATGGCGTTGGTGTGGGTGCTGCTGTCCGTCGCCGCGCAGATCCAGTGCGTGGACGCGGCACGGACGGGTGCTCGCGCGGCGGCTCGTCAGGACTCGGCCGACGCGGTCGTCGAAGTGGCCCGAGGGGTGGCGCCGCGCGACGCGAAGGTCACGGTCACTCGGGAGGGCGATCAGGTCCGTGTCGCGGTCGTGGCGAGGCCACCAGCACTGCACGGCCTGCCCTTCGAAGTCCGGGAGGAGGCCGTGGCGTCGGTGGAGGACACCGTGGGGGAGGGGAGGTGAGCGCCGCCCGCTCGGGCCGCGTGCGAGAAGCAGTCAGGCACTTGACTGCCCGGCTCGTGCCCGCCCGGCTCGTGTCCGTCCGGCTGGTGACCGTCCTGCGTGCGGTCGGTCGAGGTGGGGGCCGGGATCGAGGCTCCGCCACCGTGTGGAGCGTCGCCGCGATCGCCGTGCTGTGTGTGGTGGTCGGGGTGGTGCTGGCGATGGGGCAGGCCGTCGTGGCCCGGCATCGCGCGGCCGGCGGTGCCGATCTCGCGGCCCTCGCGGCGGCGGACCACTGGGCGGACGGCGGTACGGCGGCCTGCGCCCGGGCGGACCGCGTGGCTCGGGCGCAGAGTGCCCGGCTGGTGAGGTGCGTGCTCGTGGGCGAGATCTCCGACGTGTCGGCGGTATCGGGACGGGGGCCGTTCGCGGCGGAGGTCAGGGCGCGGGCGGGGCCCGCGGAGGCGGAGGCGGAGTCTGGGCAGGGGCAGGGGCAGGGGCCTGTGTCGGCCTTGCCGGAGCCCCCTGCGCAGCCTGTGCCTGTGCATGGTCCTATGCCTGTTCCTGTCTTTGATCCGGGCCCTGATCGGGTCCCGGCCCTGGCCCCGCCTCCGCCTCTCCCGTCTGCTCCACCGGCGCCCCCCGCAGCAGCACCGTGAGCAGCCGTACCGCCCCCCTCTTGTGCAGTGGGTCGTTGCCGTTGCCGCACTTGGGGGACTGGATGCAGGACGGGCAGCCGGCCTCGCACTCGCAGGAGGCGATGGCCTGGTGGGTCGCGGTGAGCCAGGCCCGGGCGGTGTGGAAGGCGCGCTCCGCGAAGCCCGCGCCGCCGGGATGGCCGTCGTAGACGAAGACGGTCGGCAGCAACGTGTCGGGGTGCAGCGGGATGGACACGCCGCCGATGTCCCAGCGGTCGCAGGTGGCGAAGAGGGGCAGCATGCCGATCGACGCGTGCTCGGCGGCGTGCAGGGCGCCGCCGAGGATCTCCGGACTGATCCGGGCCTCGTCCAACTGGTCCTCGGTGACCGTCCACCACACCGCGCGGGTGCGCAGCGTACGAGGAGGGAGGTCGAGCTTCGTCTCGCCCAGCACTTCACCGGTGATGAGCCGTCGACGCAGGAAGGAGACCACTTGGTTGGTGACCTCGACGGAGCCGAGGCACAGGCGGCCGTCGCCCCACGGGATCTCGACGTCGGTCTCCAGGACGGAGATGGCCGTGGTGTCGCGGGCGACCGTGGCGTACGTGGGGCTGGCCTGCTCGACCAGGGCGACCGAGTCCTCAAGGTCGAGGGAGCGCACCAGGTAGGTGCGGCCCTGATGCAGGTGGACCGCGCCCTCGTGCACCGTCGAGTGCGCGGCGCCCTCGTCGACCGTACCCAGCAGGCGGCCTGTGCCGGCCTCGACGACCTGGACCGGCCGGCCGCCCTCCCCGCGGATGTCGGTGAGGTCGGCGGCCCGCTCCCGGCGGGTCCAGTGCCAGGCCTTCGTGCGGCGGCGCAGCAGCTTCGCGGCCTCCAGCTGGGGGAGCAGCTCCTCGCACGCCGGACCGAACAACTCCAAGTCGTCTTCTGTCAAAGGCAGTTCGGCGGCGGCCGCGCACAGGTGCGGGGCCAGTACGTACGGGTTGTCGGGGTCGAGGACCGTGGACTCCACGGGCTGGTCGAAGAGGGCCTCGGGATGGTGGACGAGGAAGGTGTCCAGCGGGTCGTCGCGGGCGATCAGGACGGCGAGGGCGCCCTGGCCGGAGCGGCCGGCGCGGCCCGCCTGCTGCCACAGCGAGGCGCGGGTGCCCGGATAGCCGGCGATCAGGACGGCGTCGAGGCCCGAGACGTCGATGCCGAGTTCCAGCGCGGTCGTCGCGGCGAGGCCGAGGAGTTCGCCGGAGTGCAGTGCCTGCTCGAGGGCGCGGCGCTCCTCGGGGAGGTAGCCGCCGCGGTACGCCGCGACACGCCGGGCCAGGGAGCGGTCGACCTCGGCGAGGCGTTCCTGGGCGATCACCGAGATCAGCTCGGCGCCGCGCCGGGAGCGTACGAAGGCGACCGAGCGCACGCCCTGCACGGTGAGGTCGGTCAGCAGGTCGGCCGTCTCGGCGGTGGCCGTGCGGCGGACCGGCGCGCCCTTCTCGCCCTGCATCTCGGTGAGCGGCGGCTCCCAGAGGGCGAACACCAGTTCACCGCGGGGGGAGGCGTCGTCGGCGACCTCGACCACCCGGAGGCCGGTCAGGCGCCCCGCGGCCTCCGAGGGCTCCGCGGCCGTCGCGGAAGCCAGCAGGAACACGGGAGAGGCTCCGTAGCGGGCGCACAGACGGCGCAGGCGGCGCAGCACCTGGGCGACGTGCGAGCCGAACACACCGCGGTAGGTGTGGCACTCGTCGATCACGACGTACTTCAGGGCACGCAGGAAGGAGGACCAGCGGGGGTGGGACGGGAGGATGCCGCGATGCAGCATGTCCGGGTTGGTCAGGACGTAGTTCCCGTACTGGCGCACCCATTCGCGTTCTTCCACCGGCGTGTCGCCGTCGTACACCGCGGGACGTACCGAATGGCCCAGAGATTGTGAAAATTCCTTCACGGAGCGGCACTGATCCGCCGCGAGTGCCTTCGTGGGAGCCAGGTAGAGGGCGGTGGCGCCGCGGCCGTTCGGTGCCTCGGAGCCGTCCAGGAGCGTCGAGAGGACCGGGACCAGATACGCCAGGGACTTGCCGGATGCCGTGCCGGTGGCGACGACCACCGATTCGCCGTCCAGGGCGTGCTCGGCGGCGGCCGCCTGATGGGCCCAGGGGTGTTCGATTCCACAGGCCCGCACGGCGGCGATGACCTCGGAGCGGATCCGGTCCGGCCAGAGCGCATGGCGGCCCTCACGTGGGGGCAAGTGCTCCGTATGAGTGATGCGCGAAGTCCGGCTCGGCCCCGCGGCCAGCCGGTCCAGGATGGTGCCCGGCGAGGGCCGGGCGGCGGGCCGGGCCGAGGGGCGATCGGATCGGTGATTCTTGGCCATCGGGACCGAGTGTGTCACTGGCGTGACGGACAATGGGACCAAGGCGTCGTGCACGCCTGCCGGTAAGTGATTGAATGCCATCGCGGCTGGCGAACCGTCCTGGGGGCTTCAAGCCGAGGTGTCCCGAGGGGCGACCGCTCGATAGCAAGGTGCTGGAGGATCCGTGGACCTGTCCCTGTCGACCGAAACCGTCGGCGATCGCACGATCGTCAGGGTCGGTGGCGAAATCGACGTATATACCGCGCCCAAGCTGCGCGAGCAGTTGGTCGAGCTGGTGAATGACGGCAGTTTCCACCTTGTCGTCGACATGGAGGGCGTGGACTTCCTCGACTCCACCGGTCTCGGCGTGCTGGTCGGCGGCCTGAAGCGGGTGCGCGCCCATGAGGGCTCGCTGCGCCTGGTCTGCAACCAGGAGCGCATTCTGAAGATTTTCCGTATCACCGGCCTCACCAAGGTGTTCCCGATCCACACCTCGGTCGAGGAAGCGGTTGCGGCGACCGACTGACGACCGGTCCGGGCGGGACTCGAAGGGTCCCCGCCCGGCACGGCCGACGTTGAACGAGGGGTCCGGGCTCTCCATCGCCCGGTCCCCCCACCGCACGCCCGTAGTTCCGAGGGGGATGCATGGCCACCGTTGAACTCCGCTTCAGTGCGCTGCCCGAGCACGTCAGGACCGCCCGGCTGGTGGCGGCAGCGGTGGCGCGCAGGGCCGGAGTGGACGAGGCCGTTCTCGACGAGGTCAGACTCGCGGTCGGCGAGGCCTGTTCCCGTGCCGTAGGACTGCACCAGAACGGCGGCATCACGGCGCCGGTGCAGGTGCTGCTGATCGAGGAGGAGAAACAGTTCTCCATCGAGGTCGGCGACGAGGCACCGCGGCACGCCCCCGGCGACCGGGCACCCGGCAGTGCCGGTGACGACGCCGAGGCCGACGAGGACGAGATGGGTCTCGCGGTCATCAGCGGCCTGGTCGACGACGTGGAGGTCACCGCCGGCGAGCACGGCGGGGCCATCCGTATGACGTGGCCGAGCACACCTTCCGTCGCGGTGCTTCCCTGACGCCACAGACGTCAGCCGACGTCACTGACGCACCCCGAATCACACCGAGGGGCCCTGCTGAGCAGGGCCCCTCGGTTGTTTTCCAAGAGCGTTTTGAATTCGTGAAAGAATTCACGATCAATTTCTGATCATTGAATCTGATGAAAATGCTTTCGAGGGGTTACCGCGTGTCGGCGGCCTGTGGCAGATTCCGTTTACCGCGTACTGTTTTGATCAGGAACAGATCTCTAGAATCCGTCCACATCTTGAGCTCAGCCCCAGCGTCAAGGAGGACGAATGGCGGGGCTTTCTTCCCCAGATCAGCTGAACCACTCCACAGCCCTCGCGGTGGCGGTTCTGACCGACGGCAACCGGGTCATGGTGTCGATCATCGGCGTTGTGGCCCTGGCCGCCCTCGTGGTGGCGGGCGTCCTGGTACGCCAGGTACTCGCTGCGGGTGAGGGCACCGAAAGCATGAAGAAGATCGCGACGGCGATCCAGGAAGGAGCGAACGCCTATCTGGCCCGGCAGTTGCGCACGCTCGGCGTATTCGCCGTCGTCGTGTTCTTCCTGCTCATGCTGCTGCCCGCGGACGACTGGAATCAGCGCGCCGGACGGTCGGTGTTCTTCTTGATCGGCGCGGGTTTCTCGGCCGCCACCGGCTATATCGGCATGTGGCTCGCCGTACGGAGCAATGTGCGGGTGGCCGCCGCCGCACGCGAGGCGACCCCGGCGGTGGGTGAACCGGAAAAGGATCTCACCGCCGTCTCGCACAAAGCCATGAAGATCGCTTTCCGTACCGGCGGCGTCGTCGGCATGTTCACGGTGGGGCTCGGGCTGCTGGGCGCCTCCTGCGTGGTGCTGGTGTACGCGGCCGACGCGCCGAAGGTCCTCGAGGGCTTCGGTCTCGGCGCGGCACTCATCGCGATGTTCATGAGGGTCGGCGGAGGCATCTTCACCAAGGCCGCCGACGTCGGCGCCGACCTGGTCGGCAAGGTGGAGCAGGGCATTCCGGAGGACGATCCGCGCAATGCCGCGACCATCGCCGACAACGTGGGCGACAACGTCGGCGACTGCGCGGGCATGGCGGCGGACCTCTTCGAGTCGTACGCCGTGACGCTGGTCGCCGCGCTGATCCTGGGCAAGGCGGCCTTCGGCGACGCCGGACTCGGCTTCCCGCTGCTCGTCCCCGCGATCGGCGTGATCACGGCGATGATCGGCATCTTCGCGGTCGCCCCGCGCCGAGCCGACCGCAGCGGCATGTCCGCGATCAACCGCGGGTTCTTCATCTCCGCGGTGATCTCGCTGGTGCTGGTGGCGGTGGCCGTCTTCGTCTATCTCCCCGGGAAGTACTCCGACCTGGACGGCGTCACCGACAAGGCCATCCTGGGCCGGGACGGCGACCCGCGGGTCCTCGCCCTGGTCGCGGTGGCGGTCGGCATCCTGCTCGCGGCCGTGATCCAGCAGCTGACGGGCTACTTCACCGAGACCAACCGCCGTCCGGTCAAGGACATCGGCAAGTCATCGCTCACCGGCCCGGCCACGGTCGTCCTCGCCGGAATCTCCGTCGGCCTGGAGTCGGCCGTCTACACCGCCCTGCTGATCGGCCTCGGCGTCTACGGGGCGTTCCTCCTGGGCGGCACGTCCATCATGCTGGCGCTGTTCGCGGTGGCGCTGGCCGGCACCGGCCTGCTCACCACGGTCGGCGTGATCGTCGCGATGGACACCTTCGGGCCCGTCTCCGACAACGCGCAGGGCATCGCCGAGATGTCCGGCGACGTCGAGGGCGCGGGCGCCCAGGTGCTCACCAACCTGGACGCGGTCGGCAACACCACCAAGGCCATCACCAAGGGGATCGCCATCGCCACCGCCGTCCTGGCGGCGTCGGCGCTCTTCGGGTCGTACCGCGACGCGATCACCACCGGCGCGCAGGAGGTGGGCGAGAAACTGTCCGGTGACGGTGCGCCGATGAGCCTGATGATGGACATCTCCCAGCCCAACAACCTCGTCGGTCTCATCGCGGGCGCGGCGGTCGTCTTCCTCTTCTCCGGGCTCGCCATCAACGCCGTGTCGCGGTCGGCGGGTTCCGTGGTCTACGAGGTGCGGCGGCAGTTCCGAGACCATCCCGGGATCATGGACTACAGCGAGGAGCCGGAGTACGGCAAGGTCGTCGACATCTGCACCAAGGACGCCCTGCGCGAGCTCGCCACGCCCGGGCTGCTCGCCGTGCTGGCGCCGATCTTCATCGGGTTCACGCTTGGGATCGGCGCCCTGGGGTCGTTCCTCGCCGGAGCGATCGGCGCGGGCACGCTGATGGCGGTGTTCCTCGCCAACTCCGGCGGGGCCTGGGACAACGCAAAGAAACTCGTCGAGGACGGCCACCACGGCGGCAAGGGCAGCGAGGCCCATGCCGCGACGGTGATCGGCGACACGGTCGGTGACCCCTTCAAGGACACCGCCGGACCGGCGATCAACCCTTTGTTGAAGGTGATGAACCTGGTCGCGCTGCTCATCGCGCCCGCGGTCATCAAGTTCAGCTACGGCGACGACGAGAACGTCGGCGTACGGATCGCGATCGCGATCGTGGCGTTCGTGGTGATCGCGGGCTCGGTCTACGTCTCCAAGCGGCGTGGGATCGCCATGGGTGACGAAGACAACGCCGATGAGTCGCCCAAGTCGGCTGATCCGGCGGTGGTTTCGTAGCCGGACCTGATCAGTCCCAGCTCAAAGGGCGGGCGGGCGGCGCGTGTTGACGTGCCGCCCGCCCGCCCTTTGAGCGGGCGCGCGCCCTTCCCGTGAGCCTTCTCTCGCCGGTGCAAATGACTAAATAACGGTCATAAAGGATGTTCGGTATATGGGTGTCGGCCACTTGGCGTGTATGTTCCGGGGCCGAGAGCCATGGAAGGGACCAATCCGGTGAACAAGAAGCTCGCGGCCGCACTGTCCGGCGGTGCGGTACTGGTGCTCGCTCTGTCGGGATGCAGCAGCGACGACGGCAACGACAAGCTGAACTCCTGGGCGAAGGAGGTCTGCGACGCCGTACAGCCGCAGGCCAAGAAGATCGAGGCCGCCAACGCCGCGATCCAGAAGCAGACCTCGGACAACAGCACGCCGGCAGACGTCCAGAAGACCGACGCCCAGGCCTTCCAGGACATGTCGGACGCCTACAAGGCGATCGGGGCCGCCGTGACCAAGGCCGGGCCGCCGGACGTCGACAACGGCCAGAAGAAGCAGCAGGACGCGGTCAAGGAACTCAACGACACCTCCACGTCGTACGGGGACCTGCAGAAGCAGGTCGCCGAGCTCGACACCAAGGACCAGGCGAAGTTCGCGGACGGCCTCAAGGACATCGCGACCGAGCTGGCCAAACTCAGCAAGAGCGGGAACGACGCGCTGAAGACCCTTGAGGAGGGCGACGTCGGCCAGGCGATGGCCGAGCAGCAGAGCTGCAAGTCGGCGCCCTCCCCGGCTTCGGCGACCACGGGCTGACGCGCACCGGCGTCCGCGGGGCGCGACGAGCTGAGATCCGCGGGCGCCCAGGGTCACAATGGGGGCGTGAGTATCTCCGGCCTGCCCGCCCTGCCCGCGTCCGACCGCCCCGATGTCACCGCCCGGCTGCGGGAAGCCCTGCTAGGGGCCTCCTTCACCGCCGACGGCCTGCTCGAACTGCTCGGCGCCCCCGCGTACGCGGCGCTGGCCCGCAGCGAGACCGTGCCCGCGCTCCGCGCGACACGCGGGGACACGCCACTGGAGACGCTCGTACGGCTGTTCCTGTTGCAGCAGCCCGTGCCCCACGCGCGCGTGGGCGCCGTGCTCCCCGTCGAGGCCTGCCTGGAGAGCGGGTGGCTGGTCCGTGTCGGCGGGGGCCGCGAGGACGCTCTTGGGGGTGACCTCGCCGCGGCCGTGGACGTACGGCCGTACGGCGGACCCGCCGGCGAGGACTGGTTCATCGTGTCCGACCTGGGATGCGCGGTCGGCGGGGCGGGCGGCATCGGCAGCAAGGACGAAGGCGTCGTCCTCGGCGTGGGCGGCGCGTCCACGACCCTCGCGGGCATCACGGTCCGTACGCCCGTGCACGCCGCCCTCGATCTCGGCACCGGCTCCGGGATCCAGGCGCTGCACGCCGCCCAGCACGCGACGCGGGTGACGGCGACCGACCTCAACCCGCGCGCGCTGCACATCACCGCGCTCACGCTGGCCCTGTCCGGGGCGCCCGCCGCCGATCTGCGCGAGGGCTCACTGTTCGAGCCGGTCCGGGACGACGAGACCTTCGACCTGATCGTCTCCAACCCGCCCTTTGTGATCTCGCCGGGCGCCCGGCTCACGTACCGGGACGGTGCCATGGGCGGGGACGATCTGTGCCGCTCGCTCGTTCAGGGGGCGGGGGAACGACTGCGGGAGGGCGGTTTCGCGCAGTTCCTCGCAAACTGGCAGCACGTCGAGGGGGAGGACTGGCAGGACAGGATCAGGTCGTGGGTGCCGCGCGGATGTGACGCCTGGGTGGTGCAGCGCGAGGTGCAGGACGTCACGCAGTACGCCGAGTTGTGGCTCAGGGACGCCGGTGACCACCGCGGTGACCCGGCCGAGTACCAGGCGCGGTACGACGCCTGGCTGGACGAGTTCGAGGCGCGCAAGGTGAAGGCCGTCGGCTTCGGCTGGATCAGCCTGCGCAAGACCGGGGCGCCCGTGCCCTCGATCACCGTCGAGGAGTGGCCGCACCCGGTCGAGCAGCCGCTCGGCGACACGGTCCGGGCACACTTCGGCCGTCTCGACTACCTGCGGGCGCACGACGACGCGGCCCTGCTCGCGGGCCATTTCAAGCTGACCACGGAGATCGTCCAGGAGCAGGTCGGGCTGCCCGGCGCCGAGGATCCCGAGCATGTCGTGCTGCGGCAGAACCGTGGGATGCGCCGGGCCACCAAGGTCGACACGGTCGGCGCGGGCTTCGCGGGTGTGTGCGACGGCTCGTTGAGCGCGGGCCGCATCCTGGACGCGATCGCCCAACTGGTCGGCGAGGACCCGGTGTTGCTGCGTGACCGCACGCCGGCCCAGATCCGGCTGCTGGTGGAACAGGGGTTCATCGAACCGGCGTGACCTGCTGTGGCGGGCCGGACGGGACCTGTCCGGGGCGCGTCAGACGGATCCACCCCTGGCCCGTCACACGTGACCCACCCGTCGCCCCTCGCACCTGACTCACCCGCGGCACATCACATCTGAGGGCTCCGGCATCGCGACGATGCGTGCGGCCGCGATGACGAAGCCGCGCGGCGACCTTTTCGAGCCGACCTGGGCGCCGGATCCGGGGCGTCCGAGCGGGGGGAGTCGCCCCCCGACGGCAGCCCCCGACGGCAGGAAATCGGCAGGAAAGCGGCCGGAGCATGGCAGGACGTGGCAGGACGCCGCGGGTATGCGGCACGAGCGCGACAGGAGCGCGACAGGAGCGCGGCAGGAGCGCGGCAGGAGCGCGGCAGAAATTTATACCGCGCCCCTTCTGCGCTTCACAGCCCCCCGCGAGCGGCGGGACGCCAAGAGCGCCCGCAGCCGTGTCGACCCCGCGTTCACCCGGGGTTCGCCTGTGCGCCGTCCACGCGTGTCAGCCTCCACGGGCTGGACACGCGTGGACTGAGAAAGGGGCACCGGGTGGCCATGGAGAGCGGACCGGCGATCTTCGTCGGAACGGTGTTCGCCCTGTTCGGAGGCGGGCTGCTGGTGTGGACCGCGACCCGGGTGCGCCTTCGGGAACCGGTCGCCCACGGTGTGAGTCCGGTCGCATCGGCGACCCTCGCGAGCGTCGTCGGCCTGCTCGCGCTCGCCCTCGGAACGTGGTGCTTCACCCAGGTGCGAACGCCCCGTTGCCACGGCGGCACCAGTAATTGGGGGATCACCCTCCGGATAGGTCCGGAAAGGCCGGTGGGCACTCCGGGCGGCAGGAATGGCGGTAGTCGGGTTACCGTTCGAGTGGCCGTTGCGGGCTTTTCCCGTTTGACACGGGGGCGGGATGTACCGTCACACTCCGCAGCGTCAGCATGACCCGACCCCGGGACCAAGGCCTGGGGAGAGACCCCAGCGTCGACCGGAGAGAAGAGCGAAGTTGTCCCCGACCAGCGAGACCGCACAGGGCGGCCGCCGACTCGTCATCGTCGAGTCGCCTGCCAAGGCGAAGACGATCAAGGGCTATCTCGGCCCCGGCTACGTCGTCGAAGCGAGCGTCGGGCACATCCGCGACCTCCCCAACGGCGCCGCGGAGGTGCCCGAGAAGTACACCGGCGAGGTCCGACGCCTCGGTGTGGACGTCGACCATGACTTCCAGCCCGTCTATGTCGTCAACGCCGACAAGAAGGCCCAGGTCAAGAAGCTCAAGGACCTGCTGAAGGACTCCGACGAGCTCTTCCTCGCCACCGATGAGGACCGCGAGGGCGAGGCGATCGCCTGGCATCTCCAGGAGGTGCTCAAGCCCAAGGTCCCGGTCAAGCGGATGGTCTTCCACGAGATCACCAAGGCCGCGATCCAGGCCGCCGTCGCCAACCCGCGCGAGCTGAACCAGAAGCTGGTCGACGCCCAGGAGACCCGCCGCATCCTCGACCGTCTCTACGGCTACGAGGTCTCGCCGGTCCTGTGGAAGAAGGTCATGCCGCGCCTGTCGGCCGGCCGCGTCCAGTCGGTCGCCACCCGACTCGTGGTGGAGCGGGAACGCGAGCGCATCGCGTTTCGTTCTGCCGAGTACTGGGACCTGACGGGCACCTTTGCTACCGGCCGCGCCGGGGACTCGTCGGACCCGTCGTCGCTGGTCGCCCGCCTCCAGACCGTCGACGGCAGGCGGGTCGCGCAGGGCCGCGACTTCGATTCGCTGGGACAGATCAAGAGCGCGAACACCCTCCACCTCGACGAGGCGAGCGCCCGCGCGCTGGCCGCCGCTCTGGAGAACACGCGGTTCTCGGTGCGCTCCGTCGAGTCGAAGCCGTACCGTCGCTCGCCGTACGCCCCGTTCCGTACGACCACGCTCCAGCAGGAAGCCTCGCGCAAGCTCGGCTTCGGCGCGAAGGCGACCATGCAGGTGGCCCAGAAGCTGTACGAGAACGGCTTCATCACCTACATGCGTACGGACTCCACGACGCTGTCCGACACGGCGGTCACCGCCGCCCGCGCCCAGGTCACGCAGCTGTACGGCGCCGACTACCTGCCGGCCTCGCCGCGCACGTACGCCGGGAAGGTCAAGAACGCGCAGGAGGCGCACGAGGCGATCCGCCCCTCGGGTGATCGTTTCCGCACCCCGGCCGAGACGGGCCTCACCGGTGACCAGTTCAAGCTCTACGAGCTGATCTGGAAGCGGACCGTCGCCTCCCAGATGAAGGACGCGACCGGCAACTCCGTCACGGTGAAGATCGGTGGCGCCGCCGCCGACGGCCGGGACGTCGAGTTCAGCGCCTCCGGCAAGACGATCACCTTCCACGGCTTCCTGAAGGCGTACGTCGAAGGCGCTGACGACCCGAACGCCGAACTGGACGACCGCGAGCGCCGGCTGCCCCAGGTGGGCGAGGGCGACCCGCTGAGCGCCGAGGAGATCACGGTCGACGGGCACGCCACCAAGCCCCCGGCCCGCTACACCGAGGCCAGCCTGGTCAAGGAGCTCGAGGAACGCGAGATCGGCCGTCCGTCGACGTACGCGTCGATCATCGGCACGATCCTGGACCGCGGCTACGTCTTCAAGAAGGGCACGGCCCTGGTGCCGTCCTTCCTGTCCTTCGCCGTGGTCAACCTCCTGGAGAAGCACTTCGGGCGGCTCGTCGACTACGACTTCACCGCCAAGATGGAGGACGACCTCGACCGCATCGCCCGCGGTGAGGCGCAGGCAGTGCCGTGGCTCAGGCGCTTCTACTTCGGCGAGGCCGAGGGCGAAGGCGCCGGCCCGGGCGGTGCCGCCGACGCGGGCAACGGCGACGGGGATCACCTCGGCGGCCTCAAGGAACTGGTGACCGACCTGGGCGCGATCGACGCGCGTGAGGTGTCCTCGTTCCCGGTGGGCGCCGACATCGTGCTGCGGGTCGGCCGCTACGGCCCGTACGTCGAGCGCGGCGAGAAGGACTCCGAGAACCACCAGCGCGCGGACGTGCCCGAGGATCTCGCCCCGGACGAGCTGTCCGTCGAGTTCGCGGAGGAACTGCTCGCCAAACCGAGCGGTGACTTCGAACTCGGTGCCGACCCGCTGACCGGCCACCAGATCATCGCCAAGGACGGCCGCTACGGCCCCTACGTCACCGAGGTGCTCCCCGAGGGCACCCCGAAGACCGGCAAGAACGCCGTCAAGCCGCGTACCGCCTCACTGTTCAAGTCGATGTCCCTCGACACCGTGACCCTTCAGGACGCCCTCAAGCTGATGTCGCTGCCGCGCGTCGTCGGCACGGACGCCGAGGGCGTGGAGATCACCGCGCAGAACGGCCGCTACGGCCCGTACCTGAAGAAGGGCACGGACTCGCGGTCGCTGCAGGCCGAGGACCAGCTCTTCACGATCACCCTCGAAGAGGCGCTGGAGATCTACTCCCAGCCCAAGCAGCGGGGCCGGGCCGCCGCCAAGCCGCCGCTGAAGGAGCTGGGCGAGGACCCGGTCAGCCAGAAGCCGGTCGTGGTGAAGGACGGCCGCTTCGGGCCGTACGTCACCGACGGGGAGACCAACGCGACCCTGCGCTCCGGTGACAGCGTCGAGGAGATCACCCCGGAGCGCGGCTTCGAACTGCTCGCCGAGAAGCGGGCGAAGGGGCCCGCCAAGAAGACGGCGAAGAAGGCGCCCGCGAAGAAGGCCCCCGCCAAGAAGGCGACGGCGACGAAGAAGACCGCGGCGAAGAAGACGACGACGGCCGCGAAGAAGACGACCGCGAAGAAGACCACGACGACCGCGAAGAAGACGACGGCCAAGAAGGCCACGGCTTCGAAGGCGGCCACGGAGGACTGAGCCACCCTCGGTTCTCCCGCGTTTCTTCACCGCGGCTTCGCGAAACGAACGCGCCCCGGCATCACTTTGGTGTCGGGGCGCGCGTACGTTCGGGCGGGCGCTCCGGGCTGTCGGTACGTCCCGATAGGCTGAAAGCATGACCCAAGCCGAGCAGCCAACGGCCCTTCACCCGGCCCCCGACGACGCCCTGGTCGCGGACTCCCGCGAGCGCGCCGTCCGCGCCCTGCTGCGCCGGCCGCAGCTGAAACGGCTGTGGAGCGCGCAACTCGTGGGCGGTGTCGGGGACACCCTCGCGCTTCTGGTTCTCGTTGTTCTCGCCCTCCAGGCTGCGATCGCCGAGGGCTCGTTCGGCGGTGGCTACCGGGGCGTGGCGTTCGCAGTGGCGACCGTTTTCGGGGTGCGCGTCCTGGCGACGCTGCTCTTCGGAGCCGTGCTGCTCGGCCCGCTCACCTCACTCACCTCCCAGGACGGCCCGCTCGACCGGCGCTGGACGATGGTCGGCGCGGACGGGCTGCGCGCCGCGACGCTCATCGTGGCGCCCCTGTGGATCGACTGGACGCCGAAGAACGCGCTGGCGATCCTCCTGGTCACCGCCTTCGTGACCGGTGTCGCCGAGCGCTTGTGGACGGTGTGCCGGGAAAGCGCGGCGCCCGCCCTGCTGCCGGCCCCGCCGCCGGAGGGCGCGACGGTACGACCGCTGCCGGACCACATGGACGCCCTGCGCCGCCTGTCGCTGCGGACCACCTTTGTGGCGATCCCGCTCGCGGCCGCCGTGCTCGTCGTCGCCGGTCTGGTCAACAACCTGCTGGGCTCGGGGATCGACTGGTTCTCCCAGCACCAGGCGGCCCTCGCGTCGTACGTGGCTGCCGGTCTGTTCGCCGCCTCCCTGTCGGTGCTGACCTACCTGGAACTGCCCGACACGCACACCCCGCGCGCGCGTTCGCCGCTGGAGGGACTGCGCCGACCCAAGACGGGCACCGGCGTCGACAAGGGCCGCACCGGCGCGATCCCGCTGCTGGTGCCGGCCTGCGCGGCCATCGCGGGAGCGGTCGCGGCCGCCGTGGGCGTCGCCGTACTGCACGCCAAGGACCTGGGCGGCGGCCCCGTGCTCTACGGCCTGCTGGTGGGCGCCCTGACCACTGGAGTGGTCGTCGGCATCCGCACGGCGCCCGCGCTGCTGCCGACGCTGTCACGGCGCCGGCTGCTGGCGCTCGCGATCGCCTTCACCGGCGTCGCCCTGCTGGCCGCGGGACTCGTCCCCGACGTCACCACCGTGCTGCTGATCCTCGCCCTCGCGGGAGTCGGCGCGGGCGTGGCCGCCAACACCGGGCACACCCTGCTGGACCAGGAGACCGAGGAGTACCGGCGGGCCCGGACGACCGAGCACCTGCACGCGGTCGTCCGCGTCTGCGTGGCGCTCGGCGTGGTGGTCGCGCCCCTGGTGGCCGCGGCGATCGGCCCGCACCGCCTGGAGAACGGCAAGTTCCTGTTCGCGCACGGCGGCGCGGCCTTCACCCTGATGCTGGTCGGCGCGCTGCTGCTGCCGGTGGCCGCGCTGGTTCTGGCCAAGGTCGACGACCGTTCCGGCGTCCCGCTGCGCCACGACCTGCGGGACGCGCTGCTCGGCGGTGACGACCCGGAGACGGCGCCCGCCTCGGCCGGTTTCTTCATCGCCCTGGAGGGCGGCGACGGGGCCGGGAAGTCCACCCAGGCCGAGGCGCTCGCCGAGTGGATCCGGGCCAAGGGCCACGAGGTCGTCGTCACCCGCGAGCCGGGCGCGACACCGGTCGGCAAGCGGCTGCGGTCGATCCTGCTGGACGTGTCGAGCGCCGGGCTCTCGCACCGCGCGGAGGCGCTGCTGTACGCGGCGGACCGTGCGGAGCACGTGGACACGGTGGTGCGTCCCGCCCTGGAGCGGGGCGCGGTCGTGATCTCCGACCGGTACGTCGATTCCTCCGTCGCCTACCAGGGGGCGGGCCGTGACCTGTCCCCGACCGAGGTCGCCCGCATCAACCGTTGGGCGACGAACGGGCTGGTACCTCATCTCACGGTGCTGCTGGACGTCTCGCCGGAGATCGCCCGCGAGCGGTTCACCGAGGCGCCGGACCGGCTGGAGTCGGAGCCGGCCGAGTTCCACGCGCGGGTGCGCTCCGGGTTCCTGACGCTGGCCGCCGCCGACCCCGGGCGTTACCTGGTGGTGGACGCGGGCCAGGAGCCCGAGGCCGTCACGACCGTCGTCCGGCACCGGCTCGACCAGATGCTGCCGCTGTCCGAGGCCGAGGTGAAGGCCCAGGAGGAGGCGCGCAAGAAGGCCGAGGAGGAGGCCCGCCGGAAGGCCGAGGAAGAGGCCGCCCGCAAGGCCGAGGAGGAGCGCCTGGAGCGCGAGCGCCAGGAGCAGCTCGAACGGCTGCGCGCCGAGGAGGAGGAGCGCAAGCGGCGCGAGTTGGAGGAGGCGCAGCGGCGCGAGGCCGAGCGGCAGGCGGAGGAAGCGCGGCTGCGGGCCGAGGAAGCGCGTCGCCGTGCCGAGGAGGAGCGGCAGCGACTGCTCGCCGAGGAGAAGGCGCGGGCCGAGGAAGAGGCCCGGCGGAAGGCCGACGAGGAGCGGCGCCGCAAGCAGGCCGAGGAAGAGGCCCGGCTGCGGGCCGAGGCCGAGGCGCGGCGGCTGGAGAAGCAGCAGAAGGCCGAGGAGGCGCTGCTGCGGGCCGAGGAGGCGCGACGCCTGGCCGAGCAGGCGGCGGCCGCAGCGGAGGCGGGGCCCAGGACGGCCGCGCCGCAGGGGGGCGCTGCGGGAGCGGACACGTCAGGGCCGTCGGGGCAGGCCGGGCCGTCGGATCGGTTCGGGCGTACGGATCGGTCTGAGCGTTCGGATCGCTCCGGGCAGTCGCGGCGGTCGGCGCCGAACGCCGAGCCCGACGCGGCGACCGTGGCGACACCGATGGTGACACCGACGAACGCCTCGGGCGGGCCGGTGGACGAGACGGCGGTCCTGCCGAGGGTGCGGGACGACAAGAACGCTGGTGATCACGGCCCTGAAACGGGTGGTCCCGACTCCGAGGTGACGACCGAGCTGCCACAACCGCCGGTCCCGCCGGGCGCCGCGGACGAGACGGCGGTGCTGCCTCCGGTGCCGGGTGCGGCGGACGAGACGGCCGTACTGCCTCCCGTCCAGGACGACACTCCGTCGGACCGGGTGCCGCCGGGCTTCTTCCGGGACGAGCAGGGCACGGCCCGGCCGGACGTCGGCGACGACCGTACGCGCGAGCTGCCGCAGCTCGACGAGGACGGGGTGCCTCGTCGGCGGGCCAGGTCGGACTGGGCCGAGGAGACGCCGCTGGACGACCTGCCGACGTTGGCGGACGAACTGCTGGGCCCCCGCGACGACGAGGAGCCCGAGCAGGGACGTGGCCGGCGCGGCCGGGGGCGGCGGGGCTGAGCTCCGCCCGCCCGGGCCGAGGCCGCCGGGGCGGCGCCGGTGCCGTTCCGCCCGCGCCTCTCCTCCCACTGTCGGCGCTCGTTGTCAGTGGTCGCCCTCACAATGGACCCCGTGCAGCGAACGTGACGAAAGGGCGGGGTGACGCATGACCGTCTGGGACGACCTGGTCGGCCAGGAGAAGGTGAGCGAGCAGCTCGCCGCCGCTGCTCGGGACGCCGACGCCCTGGTCACCGCGGCCGCCGCGGACGCGCCGCCGCCCGAGGCGTCCAAGATGACGCACGCCTGGCTGTTCACGGGACCGCCCGGAGCGGGACGGAACCAGGCGGCGCGGGCCTTCGCCGCCGCGCTGCAGTGCGTCAGCCCCGACCGGGCCCTCGGCGGATCCCCGGGCTGCGGGTTCTGCGACGGCTGTCACACGGCGCTGGTCGGTACCCACGCCGACGTCAGCTCCGTCGCAGCCGTCGGTTCGCAGATCCTGGCGGACGACATGCGTGACACCGTCCGCAAGTCGTTCACCTCGCCCGCCAACGGCCGCTGGCAGATCATCCTCGTCGAGGACGCGGAGCGGCTGAACGAGAAGTCGGCCAACGCCGTCCTCAAGGCCGTGGAAGAGCCCGCCTCCCGCACGGTGTGGCTGCTGTGCGCTCCCTCCATCGAGGACGTCCTGCCGACCATCCGCTCCCGCTGCCGCCATCTGAACCTGAGCACCCCCTCCGTCGACGCGGTCGCCGACATGCTCGTACGACGGGAGGGCGTCGAGCCGGCCGCCGCGATGGCCGCCGCCCGCGCCACCCAGGGCCATGTCGACCGTGCCCGCCGCCTGGCCACCGACCCGGCCGCCCGCGAGCGCCGGGCAGCGGTCCTCAAGCTGCCCTTGCGCATCGACGACGTCGGCGGGTGTCTCAAGGCCGCACAGGAACTCGTCGACGCGGCGGCCGAGGACGCCAAGCAACTCGCCGAGGAGCGGGACGGCAAGGAGACCGAGGAACTCAAGGCGGCGATGGGCGCGCCCCAGGGTGGCCGCATGCCGCGCGGCACGGCCGGCGTGATGAAGGAGCTGGAGGACAAGCAGAAGCGCCGCAGGACCCGCACCCAGCGCGACAGCCTCGACCTCGCGCTCACCGACCTCTCCTCCTTCTACCGCGACGTCCTCGCCCTCCAGCTCGGCTCCCGGCTGGCGATCGCCAACGCCGACGCCGAGGACGCCCTGGAGCGGATCGCCCGCGGCAGCTCCCCGGAATCCACCCTTCGCCGTATAGAGGCGATCGCCGCCTGCCGCGATGCCCTCGACCGCAATGTGCCGCCGCTGCTGGCGGTGGAGGCGATGACGATGACCCTCAGAGCGGGCTGAGCCGCCGACGGCCTGGGTGCACCCGGAGCGGGCTCAGCCGCCGACGGCCCGACGACTGAAGGTTGACGACGTCCCTCGTACGAGGCATGGCGTGTACGGAACGCGTCTGATTCACCGCACAGAGTTACGCTCGGTCGATGTACATCAGGCGCAGCCCTCGCCCCGGCACGACAGCGGACCGGACCGACCCGCCCCACCCGTATCGCCCAAGGCGCAGAGCCCTCACCCGCACGCGCAAAGCGCGCACCGGCGGTGTTCTCGTGGCTGTCGCCGCGATCCTGGTCTCCGCCAGTTCGGCCTGTTCCGCGGGGAGTGCGACGACCGCCGGTGCCGCCGCCCAGGCGGCACTCGCCGCACTGCCGCGAGCCACCCCCACCGTCCTGGCCTCGTACTACGACCAGAAACCGAACTGGCACTCCTGCCAAGTCCCCGGCTTCCAGTGCGCCACGCTGAAGGCGCCGCTCGACTACGCGAAGCCCGCCGACGGCGAGGTCCGGCTCGCGGTCGCCCGCAAGAAGGCCACCGGCCAGGGCAAGCGGCTCGGTTCGCTGCTCGTCAATCCCGGCGGCCCGGGCGGCTCGGCGATCGACTACCTCCAGGCGTACGCGGGGATCAGCTATCCGGCGCGGGTCCGGGCCCGCTACGACATGGTCGCGGTCGATCCGCGCGGCGTCGCCCGCAGCGAGCCCGTGACGTGCCTCAGCGGGCGGGACATGGACACGTACACGCAGACGGACAACACGCCCGACGACCAGCGGGAGACCACCGAACTCGTCGACGCGTACCGGAAGTTCGCCGAGGGCTGCGGGGCGGACTCGCCGAAGCTGCTGCGGCACGTGTCGACCGTCGAGACGGCCCGGGACATGGACATCGTCCGGGCGGCGCTCGGCGACACCAAGTTGAACTACGTGGGAGCGTCGTACGGGACGTTCCTCGGGGCGACGTACGCGGGCCTCTTCCCCGACCGGGCGGGCCGACTGGTCCTGGACGGCGCGATGGACCCGTCGCTCCCGGCCCGACGGCTGAACCTCGACCAGACGGCGGGCTTCGAGACGGCGTTCCAGTCCTTCGCGAAGGACTGCGTACGGCGGCGGGACTGCCCGCTGGGCACCAAGGGCACGACGGCCACCGAGGTCGGCCGGAACCTCAAGGCCTTCTTCAGGAAGGTGGACACCCACCCGATCCCGGGTGGCGGCACGGACGGCCGCAAGCTGGGCGAGGCCCTCGCCACCGCCGGTGTGATCGCGGCGATGTACGACGAGGGGTCGTGGCCGCGGTTGCGCGAGGCGCTGACCTCGGCGATGAAGGGGAACGACGGCGCGGGTCTGCTGGCCCTCTCCGACACCTACTACGACCGTGACGCCGGCGGCGGCTACACCAACCTGATGTTCGCCAACGCCGCCGTGAACTGCCTGGACCTCCCAGCGGCCTTCGACACCCCCGACGAGGTGCGCGGGGCGCTCCCCGCCTTCCAGAAGGCGTCCCCCGTCTTCGGCGAGGGCCTCGCCTGGGCGTCCCTGAACTGCGCGTACTGGCCGGTGCGGGCGACCGGCGAGCCGCACCGCATCGAGGCGAAGGGCGCCGCCCCGATCGTCGTGGTCGGCACCACCCGCGACCCGGCGACTCCGTACCGCTGGGCCCGTGCCCTGGCCGCCCAGCTCTCCTCGGCCCGCCTCCTCACGTACGAGGGCGACGGCCACACCGCGTACGGCCGCGGGAGCGCCTGCATCGACTCCACCATCAACACGTACCTGCTCCGGGGCACCCCTCCGACGAACGGTAAGCGCTGTTCATAGCCCCGGGAGCGCCCTTGCCCGAGGCGGGCCGACCCCTGCCTGTCGCCTCTGCCAGCCCTACGGGCCCCGCCTCCGGGGCTGGTTCAGAGCACCCTCGGAAACTGTGTAGACTTACCGGCGTTGCTGATCGCACCATGGTGCCGACAGCGCGCCGCCTTAGCTCAGATGGCCAGAGCAACGCACTCGTAATGCGTAGGTCTCGGGTTCGAATCCCGAAGGCGGCTCCACCTCTGACCAGCGGTTTCCTTCGGGGAGCCGCTGTTCTGTTTCCGGCCCAGTTGCATCGCTAGTTGCGATAGAACGTCCGTTCACCCCCATAGTGCGTCCCCCATCCGCTTCGCCGCATCGTTTGCGAGGACCGACGCAACGTGCGTGTAGCGCGTCATCATCCGCATCGAGCTGTGGCCGAGCAGCTCCATCACGACCCGCGGCGAGACACCCGACTCGATCAGCAGAGTGCCGGCCGTGTGACGGTTGTCGTGCACCCGCGCATCCCGCAGCCCCGCAGACGTGAGGATGTCTTTGAACTCCTCCCAGTCCATGCGCGGATCGATCGGCTTCCCGTTGGGCTGGCAGAACACGAGGTCGTTCTCCTCCCACAACTCGCCGGCCGCCAGGCGCTCGCGCAGCTGCTCCGCGCGGTGCGCCCTCAGCAGCGGGACCAGCGGGGGCGGGATCGGTGCGAGCCGCTTGTTCTTCCCCTTGGGCTCCCGGAACACCAGCCCGCCGCCCGTACGCTCCGGGCACGTCTTTGCGTGTGCCGTGCAGCCCTTGGGGCACGGCTTGGGGCACCCGTTTTTCAGTCTCGCGTGCTGCTTGCACGTCGCCTTGCAGCCCTTCCGGTGGTGCGCGGCACCGCAGGCGTGCGCGTCCTCGCATCCGTGCTGCCACGTGAGCCGCTGCAGCTGCCACCAGATCTTCATGACGCCGTTGTCGAGGTCGACGTACTTCCAGCGCAACCCGAGCGCCTCACCCTGCCGCAGGCCCTCGGCGAGGGCGACGGACCAGCGGGCCCCGTTGCGACGCTCGGCAGCCTCGGCGAGCAGCGCGCGGGCCTCGGCCTGGTTGAAGGGCTCGATCTCACCCTCGGCCGCAGAGGGAGGCTCAACGAGGGTGGCGACGTTGCGCGCCACGATGTCCCGCTGCATGGCCACCTTCAGCGCGCGGGAAATGATCCGGTGCGTCTTCAGCACGGTGCCCGACGACAGCTTGCGTTTGATCATGTCGAGGTACAGGGCGTCGAGGTGGGACGCCTCCAGCTTGTTGACGCGGTGGCGGCCGATCCCAGGAAACAGGTACAGGCGGCACTTCGACCGGTAGTCGTCCAGGGTGCGCGGGCTCATGGTCCCGTCAGCCACCTTGCGCGCGCAGGCCGTGTCCATCCACGTGGTGAGCCACTGCTCTACGGTCGGCGGGCGGCCGGCCTTCCGGGTCTTGCCCGCGTCCCGCTCGCGCTCCAGCTGGCGCACCTTGGCGCGTACGACGTCCTCGTCTGCGCCCATGCGGTGGCGACGATCCGGAGCTCCGTTCGGCTTGGTGCCGACGGTCACCCATCCGTGCCACTTCCCGTCTGCCTCGGAGAAGTAGACGCTGCTCTCACCGTTGCTGCGGCGTCCGCTCATCCTGCCCTCCCAGTCCGCGCGGGCGGCAGAATGCCGCGCTTCCGCGCCTCGTAGATCCAACGGTGCACCGTGCGGACCGGGGCCCCGGAAATCTCTGAAATGGCCGGCGCCGGGGGCCTCTTCGCCTCGGTGAACCACCGGTACGCCTCGGCCACGTCCCCAAGGAAGTCGTCTGTGATTCGCCCCTCGGGCGGTGTGATCTGCGGGACCTTCCCTGTCGGGAGCCCTTCACCTCCGTCGCTCACCAGTGAGCTGCTCGGGATGGGGTTGAAGAACACCGTGGCGATGTCCTCGGTTGCGTCGAAGTACCTGTCCAACTCGTCGAGGGTCGGCGGCGCTTCGATGTCCGAGAGGTCGGAGCCTTCCATGAAGGATTCGCGGGCCTGCATGGCGCGGAGGGCGGTGCTCTCGGTGGGTGCGTTGAACGGCAACTGCACCAGCAGAGAGGTCAGGGTCTCTTCGATCTGTGACAGGGGGATGCGCCGCCAGATCCGTCCGCTCAGGGCTTCGTCGCGTCCGCTGCGCATCACAACGGACTGAAGTTCAAGGCGCTCCTGACTCGACGGGCCGGCGAGTTGGTAGTGCAGAAAGACCGACGGCCCACCTCCTGACTGCTCCCGTAGGCGCAGCCATCCCCAGGGGCGCACCTCGACGTTCCATTGATCAATCCCAAGAGCCATGGCTCCGAGCATGACAGCGCGCCACGTCGTGAGCAAGTGGCGCCACGCGCGTGAGAAGGCGGCGCCACATACTTGCGCGACCTTCAGCGACCCTCTAGAGTCGAAGCGAGCAAGCGGAGACGCATACTCGCCGCTACCTACTCATGGAGATGGCATGACCCGGATCCTGTACCCGACCGATGAGGTCGCGCAGCAGCTCGGAGTGGGACTGACCACTGCGAAGGCTCTGATCAAGTCCGGCGAGCTGCGGAGCGTGAGGATCGGCCGCGCCCGCCGCGTGCCGGCCGACGCTCTGCGCGAGTACGTCCAGCGCCTGGACGCCGAGCAGAACGGCGAGCAGAAGGCCGAGAGCGCCGCATGAGAGCGGCCCCCAGCAGGTGCGTCAACACCTTGCGCCGGGGGCCTATCCGATCCACGAAACGCCGAAGCCCCGGCGCACCTACCACAGCAGACCGGGGCTCCAACAGAACGGATAGCAGCATCATGGCACAGACCCTCACGACCGGCACCGGCACCACCCCGCAGCCGGAGGTGCGCCAGCGCACCGAGCAGCTGCAGGCCGACGACACCCGCGCCGACGGGCACGTCGACCGGATCAACCTTCTCGCCGCACTGCCCGCAGCTGTCGACGAAGCCGTACGGAAGGCCCTCCCGGGCAAGAACGCCCCGGCACTGGCAGCACAGATCGCCGCTGGCATGATCGCCCGCCTCACGGCCCCCGCACCGCAGCTGAGCACCGAGCAGACCACCCTGGTCCTCGACGAGGGCATCGGCGCATGGACCACCACCCCGGTCGAAACCACGCTCCGAGACATCGACGACCAGCACACGGCCAGCGAGAACGCGGAGGTTCCGTTCCTCGCCGCGCAGATGGTCGTTTCCGACTACCGGCCGCAGGCCTACGGGCGCCGCACCGAAGTGTGGCTCAGCTACGGCACCACCGTTGGCAGCCTCACCCCGGCCAAGGCACGGAACGCGCTGGAGGCAATGCGCAGCTTCGTCGACCAGCTGGAGGCGGTGGTCGACCTCGCGGAGGAGACCGCGGCCAGCGACTTCGAGGGTGACCCGGAGGTTGCCCGGCTCGACCGTGAGGCCGAGGCCCGGCGGATCGCCGCTGTCACCGAGGGCCGTAAGTGACCCCAGCCCCGCCCGGCTTGAGCAACCGGGCGGGGCTGCAACACCCGCACCACACCAACCCGCGCATCCAATCCGACTCGCGAAGCCGACAGAACCGACAACCCGCACGCGCCGGTTTCGCCTCGCGACGCAAGGACGCACGCACGTGATCAAAGAGAACAGGGCCCCGGAAACCCGGGGCCCTGCGCAAAAGACCGCGACGCCCAACCGCGGCACCAGCAGCGTAACGGGCACCACCGACACCGACCCGGTAGCGCTGTGGGCGTCGAGCGCCGTAACGCAGCTCCTCGACGGCCAGGACGACCCACCCAAGTACGGGTCCACCGCGTGGCGGCAACTGCCCAGCACTGACCCCCGCAGGGACGCCGCGATCATCACCGCCGCCGAAGCATGGCGGAAGTTCGGGGACGAGGAAGAACTGATGACCTGGTTCCGCGACGCGACCCGCAACCGGGAACCCCTGGCCAGCCGACGCACGCTCGCCGAACTCGACGCAGGCGCCCGCCAACCCGCCAGGCCCGTACAAGCCGCGGCCGGATGGCCGGCCGTCGCTATCCCCGGGCGCCCCGGCTGGCGCAGGCACCTGGTCGACGGCCAGCAGGTCGACCTGCCCGACAAGGCACAGGAGAACTGCGCGTGACCACCTCGTTCGACTCCACGCGGTTCTGCGCCCACCTGACCAGCGACGGCCGTCCGTGCGACATGACCGAGCCAACCCACTACGGCGGCGAGCTCGGGCACGACTTCCTGCCTCCGCTGAGCGGCGAGCCGTGGCCCGAGGAGTCTGGGCAGACCGAACCCGCGCAGGCCGGTGGGCAGTCGCGCCGGTCTTGGCGGGCCCAAGACCTGTCGGAATTCGTCAACGGCATGTACAAGCCCGTCCTGCCAACGGTCGGGGCACGGGCCGACGGAGTCGGAGTGCTCTACCCCGGCCGGATGAGCACGGTCGCGGCCGAGTCCGAGGCGGGGAAAACCTGGTTCGCCCTGGTGCTGGTCCTGCAAGAGCTGAACCGTGGGAACCACATCGTCTACATGGACTTCGAGGACGAAGCCGCAGGCGTGGTTGGTCGCCTTCTGAAGATGGGCGGTGGCATCGACGACATCTTGGAGCGCTTCCACTACATCCGCCCCGAAGAGCCCTTGAGCCTGGCCGACTTGATCGACCTCAAGGAAGTACTCGGACTAGGGCCGACGCTTGCCGTTGTCGACGGCGTCACCGAAGGCATGTCGCTGCATGGGCTCAACATCAACGACAACAAGGACGTCGCGGTGTTCGGCCGGCGGGTCCTTCGTCCGCTACAGGACGCGGGCCCGGCGGTGGTGACGCTCGACCACGTCGTGAAGTCGGCCGACAACCGTGGCCGGTACGCCATCGGCGGCGTACACAAGCTCAACGGACTCAACGGCGTGATGTACCTGATGGAGAACGTCAAGCCGTTCGGTATCGGCGTCAAGGGCAAGTCGCGGATCCGCATCGCCAAGGACCGCCCCGGCCAGCTTCGCAAGGAATCACTGCCGCACGACTCGGGGCTGTACTGGTTCGCCGACCTGGTCGTCGACGCCACGGAGCCAGACCTGTTGGAAGCAGTGCTGTACGCGCCGAACGAGACGAACCTGGAGAAGGCGAAGGCGGACCGGGAGGCCGCCGAGGAGACCCGCCTCCAAGCGGCGATCGTCGCCGCAGTGGAGGGCGCCCCGGAGCCCCTGACGACGCGGGAGATCGAGGCGCGGGTCAAGGGCCGCGGGGTCGATGTCCGGTACGCCACGGCCGCGCTGGTGGACGCGCAGCGTCTCGTCGTGGAGCCGGGGCCGCGGGGCTCGAAGCTGCACAGGATTCCGGGAGCGGCACCGAGGGCTGAGGAGGGTGCGGAGTGAGGCTCCCTGTCTGCCCGCGACCGTGTCCCACCGTGTCCCGGATCATGAAGTCCACACCGGTGCGATTCTGGAAACGCACAGGTCAGATGGCATTTGACCGTGTCCCGGATCTTGAATTCCGACGGCTTCGGGTTCCCGCCGCCCCTTTCAAGGTCTCGGACACGGTCGATAAGTCTCTGACCAGCGTAATCACTGTTCTGTGTCCCGTGTCCCACCGTGTCCCACTGCGTCCCGGACTCGGTCATCACTGTGCGTCCCGTGTCCCCCCCCTTTAAAGGGGGACGCGTGGGTCGCGCTGAGTCCCACGAATCCCGGGGGCCTCAGTGACCGAAGAACCTGATCTCTTCCGAGCAGTCGCCGCTGCCCTCGTTGAGGAACACGGCTGGACCCGAGCAACCCTGATCGCCACCGCCGTACGCGGCCACGTCTACGACCGACCCGACCCCGGCCCCTACCGCGACGAAGCCGAGACCCTCTACCGCCGCCTCGGCTGGGAACAGGCCGCACTCCTCGCTGCCTGGTTCCGCGACTCCCGCAACTGGCCCACCACGTCCCACAGGAGGAAGTAATGGCCACCACCTACAGGTTCCGTACCGTCGACTTCCGCACCGCCCCGCCCGGCTGGCGTATCGCCTTCGCAACCGCCCTCGGTCCCATCGTCGAGCCGATGCCCGGCTGGCTCATCCGCGAAGAAGTCGAGTACGACACCCGGACCGAAGACTCTGTGACGTGCACAGGATCCCGCGAAGTCGTCGCCGCACTTGTCGTCGAGGGTGAAGCTGCACCCGCGTACAGCCACCCCGACTTCTGGCAAATCCTCGGTCCGGGAGAGCCGGACCCCACGCCAGAGGAGACGGCGGAAAAGGTCGCCCGCCGGGCGCCGGCCTCGTCATGACCGAGCCATGTCGCCGACCCCATACACGGGCTCTGAGCAGGCCGACCCCATGCAACCCCACACCCAGCCCACCCCCGACCCCACACCACCAGCAACAACACCCACCCACCAACCCCACGAAGAAGGTGAAACCCAGATGATCAAACCCCGACGCGGCGGCCCCTACCCACACCTCCGACTCAGCTTCGACACCAAGGTCACCCAGGGGCTGGCCGTCGCCGAACTCGTCTACGGGCGCGGCATGTCGTACAAGCAGGCGGCCGTTCAGCTCGGCATGAGCCCAACGACCTCATGGCGCCGCTGCTGGTTCCTCATGGACTGGCTGCTGCCCGAGCAGCACGGCGTCAAGGCGTCCCGACTCCCACCGATGCGCGGCACAAGGGCTTGCCCGCGCGGCCGGCCGTACATCCCGGAGCTCGACGGCCCAGACGGCGCAATCAGCAGACAGAGGAAGGAACTCCAGCGGTGACTACGAAGAACGTTCAGGCCCGGGTGACGGCCTTGTTGTGGCTGGCTGCGGGGAAGTCGCAGCGGGTTGCGGCGGAGGCGGCGGGGGTGTCGGCGGCCACGGTGAGCACCTGGTGCAAGCAGCCGGTGTTCGCTGAGGAGTTGGCCGCACTCACGGCGCTGTACGGGCGGAAGCCGCTCGACGGCGCGGCGCTGATGGACCGGCTGACGGAGGCTGAGAAGCGGTTTGCTCCGGCGTCGTCGGCGAGCGGTGGGACGCGGCAGGTACGGGTGCGCGTTCCGGCTGGCACGCCGGAGAGTGAGGTCCGTCGGCGGGTGGGGCGGGCGGTGGTTCGTTCGCTGGCCCGTGAAGTGGCGGCGCACAAAGAGGCGGGTGGTCCTGGATGAACGTCGAGGACGTCGTACGGGAGCGGATCGAGCAGGCCCGCATCAAGGCCGAGCGGGAGAAGCGGCGCCGCGCCGAACTGGCGGCGGCCCGGAATAGGGGCCTCGCCGTCCGGCACGCGGCGAAGCTGCGGCACCTCGCGGAGTCCGCGTTCGAGAACGTCAGCCCGGCGCCGTCGGGCTGCTGATCACTACAGGAGGAAACACCATGGGTACGAACGGATACAGCGTGACGGGTTCGGCGGCGCAGCATGCCGAGCGACTTCGGGCGCGGGAAGCGGAGCGCGCGGCGGCCGGGCAGGAGCGGGACGGGCGTCAGACGGCCGAGATCTACGGGGAGCGTGCGGCGGCCGGATGGCGCGCGGACGAGGCGCTGCGTGAGCAGGCCCGCCGCAACGATGCCCGGGCGCGGGGTGAGTGGGTGCCGGGTGACGAGCCGGAGGACGTCGTCGACGACGAGGAGTTCGAGGACGCCGAGGAGGAGGGAGACCTCGAGGACGGTGAGGAGCCGGTGAGCACGGCCGAGTTGTACGCGCGGCGGGAGCGGGCGCGGCAGCAGGCTGGGCACCGGTCGGCGCAGGCGGCTCATCGGGGTGGTTCGTGGGCGGTAGCCGAGCAGGCCCGCCGGTTCGTGGTGTAGCAGCGGGGCTCATATTCACCGCGTGCTGAATTGTGCCCGGTCTCCCCACGGAGGCCGGGCACAGTCATGCGCGGGATCCGTCTATGTCGGCTTGCGAGGGTCAGCTTGACCTCTGCAAGCCGCAGTAGCAGGGAGCGCCGATAGCTCAACTGCACTCGCGGGGCGCCAGGGCCCGGTTGAAGCTGAGCGCATGGAGATTTACACAACCGACGTGGTGCCTACAACAACTGCTCAGCCTTCCAGGGCGTGGCTCGTCTGGTCGTCGTCAGCTAACGGACTGGAGGAGGCGTTGTCCAACCTGCGCGAGCAGGCCAGGGCGAAGGGTGCGGACGCGATCGTTGGCCTGAGGGTCACTGCGAGCCAGGGGAGCAATCCGAAGTACCCGGGCACCTGGACGGTGTTCACCGCCTACGGGACGGGTGTTAAGCAGCCGAGCGTCAGCATCGGGCGCTGATGGCTGCGGTCCCCAGGAGTGCAGTCTGACTACTGATAATGTTCCTTCTTATGAGCCAGAGTTACGAGGTCGCGGTCCAGAACCAAGCGTCACCCGCAGGCATGTTGAACGACAGTCAGCCACTGTCCGGCGCCGCCCGTGACGCCCTCGACGCCGGCACCGCCGACTCCACCCGCCGCGCCTACTCCACGGACTGGGAGACGTTCACCGCCTGGTGCGCCACCACCGGGCACCGGCCGCTGCCCGCGACGCCCGAGACCGTAGTCGAGTACGTCGCCGCACTCACGACCACACCGAGGCCGCGGACCGGCCGCCCGTACTCCCCGAGCTCCATCGAGCGGGCCGTCGCCGCGATCCGCACCGCGCACGCCGCGGCGAACCTCGCACCCCCGTCGACCAAGGGCGCGCGCATCGTGCTGCGCGGCTACCGCGACCGCCTCGCCCGCGCGAAGGATCCGGCGGCCAAGGCACGCAAGGCGCAGCCGGCCGTGCCCTCGGCGCTGCGCGCCATGCTGGCCACCCTCGACCGCGACACCCTCATCGGCCGACGGGATGCCGCACTGCTGCTTCTCGGGTTCGCGTCGGCGGCCCGCGTGTCCGAGCTGGTCGCCCTCGACCTGGCGGACGTGCCGGAGACCGAGCACGGCATCGAGGCTTCCGTGTATCGGAAGAAGATCAAGGCGTTCACGGACACCGCCATCCCGTACGGATCCAGCTTGGCCACGTGTCCCGTGCGGGCGGTCCGTGCCCTGCGCCAGGCGATGGTGGAGGCAGGCCGGTCCGAGGGCCCGCTGTTCGTCCGCATCGACCGGCACGGGCGTATCGCACCGCCGATGTACCGCCATGGACGACCGATCGGAGACAGCACCGGTCGACTGACTGCACAGGCTGCTGCGCAGGTTGTGGAGCGGGCCGCCGAGGCCGCAGGCCTTGAGGGTCAGTGGTCCGGGCACAGTCTGCGCCGAGGGTTCGCCACGGCGGCGAGGAAGGCTGGCCACGACCTCGTCCGTATCGGCCGGCACGGCGGATGGGCAGACGGCTCCCGCGCCCTGCTCGGCTACCTCGAAGACTCGGACCGGTGGGAGGACAACCCGGTCGCAGGCACGGGGCTGTAGGCGGCGGCGTCGCGGACGACGCACTCCACCTGGCCCGGCTCCACGATGGGGCCGGGCACAGTCACGTCAGAGCAGGGCTCGGCGTCCGTGCGGACGGCGGCGGTGCGCCTCGGCGGTTGACGTGCCGAACTCCGCGACGGGTCCTGAGCGCGGCCTCGTCGACCGCGACGGCCAGGAGGACCGCGGACTGCCACGGGTCCAGCGTGAGCGCGTCACAGAGTCGCTCGGCGACTTCCGTGGAGGGCGGCCGGAGCTCTGCCTCGACGGCCCGTAGGACGCACTCTGTGGTTCGTACGGATGCCGCGAGGGCCGCCTGAGACTGGCCGGCCTTGTGGCGGGCCGCGCGCAGCATGGCGCCGAGCCCGATCGGCAGGTGCGCCCAGCGGGGCGAGGTGGATGCCATGCCAGACAGGATCCCCGCGGTGAGGATTCGAAGGCAAGACACACATCACACCTTCGATTCAAAGGATGATTGGAGTATCGTTCCAACCAGCACCGTATCCAGCGGTGTCCTGGCCGATGAATCACAGGGCGTGATGCCCGAGCGTGATGCTCACCGTGATCTGAGCCGCGGCCCGAACTCCCAATGCAGCCCTCCGCAAACCGGGAACCGCCATGGCTCGCCATTTCTCAGGACTCCAACTCCGCGCCGCCCGCCGCCGGGCCGGCCTGTCTGTGCACCAGGTCGCCGCCCGGGTCGGGCGTACGTGCTGGAGCGTGTACGCGTACGAACGCGGCGCCGCACAGCCGCCGATCGAGGTCGCCGACGCGCTGGCCGACGTCGTTGGCGCCCCGCTCACTGCCTTGCTTGCCGACGATGGCGTGAAGGCGGTGGCTGTCTGATGGCCGGCGCGTTCCGCATCGCCGAGGGCTACGTCGAGGTCACCGCCGACGAGTCCGCCTACGACACGGCCATGACCCGGCTCAAGTCGAAGAAGCACAGCGTCAGCATCACCGCGGATCTCGACACCCGGGCTGCAGCCGACGACCTGAAACTGTTGACCCGCGACCGCGTCGCGAAGATCACCGCCCGCGTAGACAGCACCGCAGCCGAAACCCAACTGCACTTCGCCGACCAGACCGTCGACGTGCTGCCGCAGCTCGTCGACTCGGCCCGGCAACTCGCCGAGCAGCAACTCGACATGCTCACCCAGGACCGCACGGTCCGCATCATCGCCGACCTCGACGCCCGGGCAGCCGCCGACGACCTGGCCCTCCTCACCAGGGCCCGCACCGCCCGCATCACCGCAGACGCCGACACCCGCGCCGCAGCAGACGACCTCGCACTGCTGACGAGGGCGCGCACGGCCCGCATCACTGCGGACGCGGACACCCGGGCTGCAGCCGACGACCTGGCCCTCCTCACCCGCCGCCGCACCGTCAACGTCCGCGTCGACGTCGACCGGGGCGGACTGGGCATTCTCACCAGCATCGGCGGCGCCAGCGGGGGCGTCGGCCTACTCACCGGCCGCTTCTCCACTCTCGCCGGCGCAGCAATGGCCGCTCTCCCCACCCTCGCATCCCTCGGGCAGAGCATCATCCAGATCGGGCCGGCAGCGGCACTTGCCGTGCCAGCCCTCGGCGGACTCGTCACCGCGGCGGCAACCCTCGCGGTCGGCATGAACGGTGTCGGTGACGCTTTCAAGGCGGCTGGCGCCAAGAGCGGGCAGAGCGGCGCCTCAGCCGCTGCTGCAGCCCGCGCGGTGGCCGAGGCGCAGATCAACGTCGCGCGGGCCAGCCGTGCTCTGAAAGAGGCGCAGACGGACGCGGCCCGGCAGATCATCGACGCACAAAAACGCGTCAAGGACGCAGCCGAGGACGTCCGGGACGCCGAGGTGCGGGCAGCCGCGGACCGGCAGGCCGCGCTGCGGAGGATCGCGGATGCCGAGCGGGCCCTCACTGATGCGCAGCGGGACGCGCGGCAGGCGCAGGAGGACCTGACCGAGGCGCGGAAGGAAGCTGCCGAGCAGCTGGAGGACCTGAACAACCGGCTCGCGGACGCCGAGCTGGACCAGCGCCAAGCTGTCCTTGACGTGCAGGACGCGGAGAAGGAACTCGCCGCGGTCAAGGCCAAGGGTGCGGCCGCGTCAGCCGCGGACCTGGAGCGCGCGCAGCTCGGTTACGACCGGGCCGTCCAGCGGCTGCAGGAGCAGCGGACGGAGACGGCCCGTCTGCAGGAGGACACTGCGGCGGCGAACGCGGCCGGGGTGGAGGGTTCGGAGACCGTCACTGCGGCGCAGCAGAAGGTCGCGGACGCGCAGCGCACGGTCGGCGACCGGGCCCGGGACGTGCGGGACGCGCAGGTTGAGGCGGCGCAGACTGCGAAGGCCGGCGCGGAGTCCGTCCGGGATGCGCAGGAGCGGCTGGCTGAGGCGCAGCAGGGTGTCGCGGATGCTCAGGTTGCTGCGGCCCGGCAGGTGCGTGCGGCTCAGGAGTCTCTCGCGGATGCGCAGCGTGCTGTGAACAACGCGCAGTCGCAAGGGGTGACGCAGACGAACAAGTACGCGGAGGCGATGGCCAAGTTGTCGCCGAACGCGCGTGATTTCGTCACCTCCATCAGGGCCATGGGCCCGGCGTTCTCGGCGCTGAAGATGGAGGTGCAGGACCGGCTGTTCCGCGGCCTCGGTGACTCCGTCACCCGGCTGGGAACGGCGGCTCTGCCCGCGCTGCGGGTCGGGCTCGGGGGGATGGCCGACAACCTCAACAGCATGGCGCGCGGCCTGATGGACACCTTCACGCGACTCGCCGACCAGGGCCTGCTCACCAGGATGTTCGCCGGGTTCAACGACGGCATGCGGCCGTTGCAGAAGATCCCCGGTCAGCTCGGGCAGGCGTTCGTCCAGTTGTCGGTTGCTGCTTCGCCCGCGTTCGCGCGGATCACGACGGCGATGGCCGGCGCGTCGGATCGGATCTCACAGAAGCTGACTGACGCGTTCGAGTCTGGCCGGTTGGAGAAGGCCATCGATCACGGCATCGAGATGGCGAAGCGGTTCGGCCATCTGCTGGGGGACGCGTTCGGCGCGTTGAAGAACATCCTCGGCGCCGCAGCGGCGGGCGGCGGCGACGCGCTCACGAAACTCGGTGATGCGTTCGCGGAGCTGCGGCGCGTCACGGCACTCCCCGAGATCCAGAGCTCTTTGACGTCGATCTTCCGCATGAGCCACGAGATCGCCTCCACCCTGATCGTCGTGGTCGGCGCCGCTCTGCAGGCGTTGGTCCCGATGGTGAAGCCGATCGCCGACGCGTTCGCCAACCTCGCCGAAGTGGTGAAGGGCCCGTTGACGTCGTTCTTCACGTTCATCGGGGAGCACTCGACGTTGTTCGGATCCCTCGCGACGGGCGTTCTCGCCATCGTCACCGCGATGAAGGCGTGGGCTCTGGCGACAAGTCTGGTGACGACGGCGCAGGGCCTGCTGACGACCGTCACGACCGCGCTGAGCGCCGCGTGGGCAGCCAACCCGATCGGCGTGGTGGTGCTGGCCCTGGTTGGGCTGGGCGCGGCTCTCGTCTACGCCTGGAACAAGTCCGAGACGTTCCGGAACATCGTGCTGGGCACGTGGCAGGCCGTGAAGGACATGTTCGCGGGGACGATGGAATGGGTCAACAAGTACCTCGTCAAGCCGTTCCGGGACGCGTATGACGCCCTGGTTGGGCACAGCATCATCCCTGACCTGGTGCGGGGGGTCATCTCGTGGTTCACGCAGCTGTGGACCAAGACGAAGGAGATCTTCTCCGCGCTGAAGACGTGGCTGGTGAACACGTGGAAAGGCATCTGGGACTCGGCCCGCGCGAAGTGGGATTCGTTCTGGTCGGGCTTGCGGTCGGCGATCTCCGGCGCGTGGAAGAACGTCAAGGACTCCGTGTCGGGGCTGCGCACGTCCATCACGAACACGTGGACGGGACTGTGGAACGGGGCCCGCGACAAAATCTCGTCGATCTTCACCACGGTCCGGGGGAAGATCGGCGACTTCAAGTCGGCGATGACTACCGCATTCTCCACACTCCGGGATGCGCTCGGCAGGGTCTGGGACGGCATCAAATCGAAGATAGCCAGCCCGGTCCGGTTCGTCGTCAACACTGTCTACAACAACGGCATCCGCAAGATGTGGAACTCCATCGCCGGGAAGATCTCCTCAAAGATCAGCCTGCCGCAAATCAAACTGGGCTTTAACAAGGGTGGCGTCGTTCCCGGCAGCGGAAACTCGGACACCGTCCCCGCGATGCTCACCCCCGGCGAACGCATCCTCTCCAACCAGCAGGTCAAAGACCTCGGCGGACACCGCGGCATCGACGCCATGCTCGGCCAGGACCGGCCCACCCGAACCGGCGGGAACCCCTCCCAGCAGGAAGAACGCCAGCGCTACCAGGGGCCGACGCAGCACTTCGCCAGCGGCGGCATCATCGGCAAGGTCACCGGAGCGATCGGCGGCGCCGTCTCCTCAGCGGCGTCGTGGGCGAAGGACCTGGTCATCGGCGGCCTCAAGTCCGCGGCACAGAAGGCCCTCGGCGCGCTGGTCCGTCCACTCATCGGGCAGATCCCGGCCAGCGGCATCGGGAACCTGATGCGCGGCCTTGCCAACAAGGCCGTCGACGGCATGCTCAGCTGGTTCGGCAACGAGGACAAGAAAGCCGTCGGCGGGCCTGCCGTGCAGCGGGCCCTGTCGTGGGTGAAGACCCAGGATGGCCTCCCGTATCAGTGGGCGGGCAACGGCAACCCGTCCTGGGACTGCTCCGGTCTCATGTCCGCGATCGAGTCCGTGATCCGCGGGGAGCGCCCGCACCGCCGGTGGGCGACCGGCGCGTTCGTCGGGAACAACGGCCCGTCCGGCTGGGTCCGCAACCTCAACAGCCCGTTCATGATCGGCATCACGAACGCGGGCGTCGGGCACACCGCGGGCACCCTCGCCGGAATGAACGTCGAATCGTCCGGCGGCGCCGGCGTCCACATGGGCAAGTCCGCCCGCGGCTACAACAACTCGATGTTCACCAGCCGGTGGGGCTTCGCACCCGCCGCGAAGTACGACTCGGGTGGCCTTCTCCAGCCCGGCGCGACGATGGCCGTCAACGCGACTGGCCGCCCTGAGCGGGTCCTCGACGCGCAGCAGACCGCGATGTTCGAGCAGCTGCTCCGACAGGGCGGCGGCACAACCGTCGCGGTCGACATGACCGTGAACACGATGACCATCCCGACCCCCGCAGAGCGGCGGCGGTTCGCCACCGCCATGGCCGACGACATCAAGGAAGCCATCCGCCAGTCCGACAGGAGCCGCACCCGATGAGCACACCTCCCGCACTCCGTTGGCCGCTCCCGAAGCCGTCCTTCGGCGTCACGGGCCAGCCCGTTGCCTGCCCCGAATGCGACGCCCGGGAGCGTCTACTCATCGGCCTGGACCTCGACGACCACAGCGAGGACCCGTCGCACATGGCGTGCCCCGACGGGCACCGGTGGCTCGAACCGGGCATGCCCCGCCGCATCGGGGCGCAGCTGCTCGCCGACACCTTGGACGCGGACCCCAGCCTGTACGGATGGCTCGACGAACTGCGGGACGTCCACGGCGGTTAGGAATGGATGGCGGTCGCCCCCGACGGGGGACGAGGGCGACCGCCCGCTCGCTGCCGGCGCCCGCCGCCGGGCTCCCGGGAGCGAGGCCTAGATGCGCGTGCCGACCGCGAGGGTGTCGTTCTCCGCGAGTCGCAGGATGGCCCGCATGATGATCCGAAGGCGCCGCTCGTCGAGGCCACGCACGGCCGCGATGGTGACGTGCCCGATGCCCACCACCGACAGCACCAGGTCGAGGAACCTGCGCTGAGTCTCGTCCAGGCCGAGGGTGTACTGACGCCCTGACAGGCCCTCCCACCGGGCCGTCGCGCCGTGGGGCCCGTCGACGATGAGAGCGGCACGCACGTTCGCGCGGGTGAGGATGCTCTCCTCCTCGGCCAGGGCCTGAGCCGCCGCGCGTTCCCCGATCGTCTCGGAGGTGAGCACCAGGTGCTTGCCTAGCGTTTTCAGGTCAGCCTCCCGCGAGGTGACGAGTTGCTCAGTCTCTGCCGTCATGCCTGGTCCTCCGTACGGGGTCGGTATCCGCCGGGGCCGAACGCGGCGGCGAGCACTGCAGGATCGGTGAGGTGTCCGGACCCGTTGGGGTCCCAGAGCCATTGCAGGCGCTCCATCTCTCGGCCCGAAGGCGGGCAGCGCAGCGTCCACCCGGCGTGCCGCATCCGTATCTGTCGGACGTCGGCGAGTTCCTCCGCTGCGTCGAGGGGCACAAGCCACCAGGCCACGTCTCCATACGGGTCGATCAGGACCGGGCCGCGCTGTTCCTCGCGGATACGGGCGGCGGCCGGCATGCCGTGGGAGACGCTCGTCTCGGCGACGAGCCAGTGCGCGCCGGAGACGATCGGGGCGAGAGCACCGGAGTGCCACGCCTTCCACACGTCGGCGGGGCGGGTGTGGCAGTTGGCGAGCCACGTATCTCCGGCGCCGTACTTCGTGGCGACGCTCATCGGGTGGACCATGGCAGGACCGTAGGGCGTGCGATTGCGGGCCTGTGCGGCGATTGCGCGCGATTGCGGACGCCCGATGGCGGGTTGCTGCTGATTGCCTACGCGAGGTCGAGAGACGCCCGTGCACGGCCGATCAGGCGGCGTGCCGGTGCCCCGTACTCGGCGGCCTCGGCCAGCCACTCCCATGCCCGTTCGTACAGTGCGATGTCCTCGTGCCCGGTGAGCCAGAGTTCTTCGCTGATCGTCTCGACGATGACGAGACGCTCGTCGTAGATCCAGAAGGCGTGCGGGGCGGTGCGCCGCAACTGCGTCCCGAAGGGCAGGATCCCGACCTCGATGCGCCGTTGCCCGACGAGGTTGTACAGCCGGTCGAGTTGCTCGGCCATCACGTCCACGGGGCACGCGCGGTGGTACAGGGCGGCCTCGCACACGAGGAACCGGAACGTCTTCTCCGGGTCGTACAGCGAATCTTGGCGGCGCATGCGCGCCTCGACGGCGGCCTCGGTGGTGGGCGGGATACCGCGGAACTCGGCGTTGCTGTCGAAGATGACGCGCGCGTACTCGGGCGTCTGGAACAACCCGGGGATACGGGAGACCTCGAGGCCGCGGATCATCTGCGTGTTCTCGGTCTGGCGGACGGCGATCTCCTGGCGGCCGCGGTGCCCGCCTGCCAGCTGGCGCCGCCAGGACCGGTGCCGCTGCTTCATGTCGAGGCTGGCCAGCAGACCGTGTAGTTCGGCCTCGACGTCCGGGCGGCCGATCGCTCGCGACCACGCGGTGAGGTCGCCGCGGGTGGGGGTCTGCTTGCCGTTCTGCAGCCGGGAGACTTTCGACGTCTGCCACCCGAGCTCGGCGGCTATGGCCTTTCCTTCCAGGCCGGCCTCAGCGCGCAGTTCGCGCAGCCGCGCGCCGAGGGCCTCACGGGCGGTCTGGAAGTCGGTCGTCACACGGTGGAACGTACCCGCCCAGCGACCTCGGTAGTAGGCGCAGCGTGGTGCCACGCGGCATCCCGGGCCTGGCAGGCGGCGAGGACCTCGGCAGGATCCTCGGTGACGTACACGCCGAGGGTGGTGTCGTCCTCGTCGAACGCGAACCGGGCCACGATGCGACTGTCGAAGAGCCAGAAGTCGAAGGCGGGTAGCCGCAGCTGTTCGGCCTGCGCGCGGGTGAGGTTGCGGATGTCCTCCCCGGCAGCGATGTTGCCGGGCGCGCTGGCGAGGAGGAACTGCTGTCCCTCGGTGGGCGGGTCGTCGACCAGGCGCACGCGCTCGAACCGTTTCCCGGCGGCCGTCTGTACGGCCACGTTCTCCCGCCAACCGTTGGCCGGATCCTGGGCGATGTCCTCGCCGGCCTGCCAGCGCGCCCACTTCTCGCTGCGCCGGTCGGAGGCGTAGCCGCGGCGGGTCTCCAGCCGCCACGCGGTGTGCCTGAACTCGCGGAAGAGGTGCGAGATGGACGCGAACGGCTGGAGCTCGGGGGCCGGCGTCCTCGGCGCGTAGCGGGTCAGCAGGCTGCGGGGGACGCGTACGAACGTCTCGGACGGCTTGACGTCCCGCAGCTGCACGAGGTGCTCCGGGTCGGTCTCCCGCTCGCCCTGTACGAGGATCTCGTCCGTGCCGTCGATCTCGTACAGGGTGGGGCAGTCTCCGTCATCGCTGGTCGTGCCGAGAAACCTGAGCGTCATCACGTCTCCGCATCCTGGTGGTGGTGCGTCCAGGATGCTCAGGATTGGCGGGGCGCGGCCGCGGATTGCGGCAGATTGCCCGTGTGCACGAGGTTGCTGGGATTGCGCGCAAGTAGGGGCAGGATGCCCACGGCATGACGACGGCCCCGCCCCCACCCGGGAGCGGGGCCACACGTGCGGAGATCAGTACTCGCCCGACGCCCGCAACTCCGCCTTCACCGCGTCCAGATTCCCCGGACAGTACGCCTTCACCCCAGCCACCACCAGCTCGTACGCGTCCTGCTTCACCGTCCCCCACTCATCTCCGATCGGATACAGGTCCCCCTCCCCGAGCAGCCACGCCACGCTGTGCCCCTCATCCAAGGCAGCGCACCACGACTCCGGATATGCGAGCAACTCGGCGTCCGACGGTGACCCGTTGAAGGTGATCTCGTGCGCGGCATCCAGGTATGCCGTCTCCTTGTCGACGGTCGGCGACGCGTGCGGTTTCGCGGCGGTCTTGGCGTCGTCGTGGTTGTTCCCGCATCCCGTAAGCGCAAGGCCGACGGCGAGCAGGATGGCGGTGGTGGTGCGACGCATGGTCCCCCCAAGAACGTGTGGTGCGTGATCGGCATCATCCGTGTCAACGGGCCTCGCGTGGAGGGATGTGTCCGTGTTGTGACCGTTGGTGAGTGAAGGCCCGGGATCCTGCTGGATGACGCGTGATGGGTCGGCCTAACCGCATAAGGGATGCGGTTGGTCGGTCCTGGCCTGCAAGTTTCTCCCAGTGATGGCACGGGCTTGGCACAGCTCTCGTCCACACACAGTGGTGCAGTTGACCATCAGGCCCAGAGGGACCAGACGCTCGCCCCGGTGCCTCCGACCACTCCGAGCAATGTGAGTGCAAGAGGCGTGCCGAGGTTCTCGGCGGCGTGCTCAAGGATGTGGAGTCGGACCAACTCGCGGACGTAGAGCACGTCCAGGCCGGTGGAGGAGGGGGGCAGGATCAGGCGTCGAAGGCGTTCCTGCTCATCGGCCGCTAGCTCCGATTGCGTAACCAGGTGCAGACCCCGCGTCCGCCATTTCAGCTTCCGGTACTCGGCCCGTAGCTCGCGAGCCCCCCACAGCACCCCACCGATCGTGGCCACGGCGCTCACCATGGCGAGGCTGGCCAGCCCTGCCCTCTCGCTGACGCCGAGCCCCAAGGCCAAAGGCGGCACCGTGGCGAGCGCGACGACGGTACCCAGAATCGCTATCTGCCGCATCCGGGAAACGTACACGGGGAGTTCGTGCAGCATCGCTGCCGGGCATGCCGAAGCCCCCGCCGGTCGCGAGGACCGAACGGGGGCTGTGGTGTGCGTCAGCGGGTGCCGGCCTGGTGGGTTCGGCGCCACGCGTTGTGGGCGCGGCGGCCGACGCGCAGCCGGAGCTTGCGGCCGTGGCAGCGCGGGCACGTCCGCGTCTTACGGAACCGCTCGATCTCCCCGGTCCCCGCGCACCGTCGACACGGGGCGAACGGCTTCACGGCACACAACACTGCGTAGCCGCCGAGCCAGAGAATCAGCGCGGCCATAGCAAGCCACATGGGGTGTCTCCTCCTGCCGAAGTGGGTGTTTCCCGTTTCCCGGGGGCGCCCCTGCTAGACGCTAGTTGCCTGCTCAGGGGCCGGATTCGGTGCTAGCGGCGCTGCTAGACCTAGCGGGGCGGGGTGCTAGGTCTAGCAGCCCTGTCTGCCTACGCGGCGGCCCTGTCGGCGTCACGGCGAGCAATGGCAGCGACGACGTCGGCACGTTTGATGCCGCGCCGGTTCTTCCCTTCGCCCTCGTCTGTCGTGCCCCACACCTGGTCCGTCTTGACGCCCCACGGCTTGAGGACCGCGGTGACGTTCTCGCCCTTCCACTCGCCGTAGACGTCCGGCCGCAGCTCGGCGAGACGGGATGCGATGCGCTCGCACCACACGGCTTTCTCGTCGGCGCCCACCGACTTGAGCACGTCGGCGAGGACGTCGAGACCGGCCGTCTCCGCAGGACCCTCGCCGATGGCGTGGCCGGTGATGTTGCCGTACTCCTCGCGCATCTTCCGGGCCCGGGCCACGATCCGCTCGGCGCCCGGGGCGTCGACGAACGCGGACGACACGATGCGCGGGTCGTCGCCCTCGCCGGACATCCAGCAGATGCCGCGGTCGGAGCGGCTGAACATGGTGGCCTTGATGCCGGACTTGTAGGCGCCGGTCCCGAGGACCATGTCGTTGGCCTGGTGGTTCATCACCTTCAGGCAGAACCGCAGGACCGCGTTCGCGCTGATGCCAGGCGGGAGGCTCTTGGCGTCGGGGCGCTGGGTGGCGAACAGGCCGACGATGCCGAGGGCGGGCCCGCGCTTGGTGATGTCCGTGCAGATGGACTCCAGCTCGGCCCCGTACTTTTCATGCTCGAACGGGACTTGGCACTCGTCCAGGCCGACGACGATCGGGTGCAGGCCGTACTTCTTGTCGCTGGCCAGCTGCGGCGTCACCTTGGACTCCGGGCAGATGGACCGCGGCAGGTTACGGATCACCTTCGCGCGGCGCCGCAGTTCCTCCTTGATCTCCCGCAAGGCGTGCAGCACGTACAGAACGTCGTCGTCCTCGTCGCCAGCCCGGTAACGGTGGCAGACCGGTTCGAGCGGGCCGAGGTCGCCGGTGCCCTTGAAGTCGAACGCGTGGAGCTCGGCGCGCGGGTCGAGGGCGGCGATGAGCAGCAGCAGCCTGAGCAGGAACGTCTTACCCATGCGCGGAATGGAACCGATGACGATGGCCGCGAACATCAGGGTCACGGTCATGTCGGCCATGCGGTAGTCGTTGCCGAACACGATCGGCTTGAACAGGTCGACCTGGCCGTCCTTCAGCAGCGGCCACGCGGGTTTCGTCGTCTCGTTCATCGGCCGGTCGCCCACCCACAGGATCAGCCGGCCTTCGTGCCCGTCCTGGCTCTCGGTGTCGCCGGACGGCCACACGCAGCCCAGCTTGCGCCGCAGGCCGGAGGCGAGGGCCTCCCGCTTCTCGACGACGTCGTCCGGAGTGACGCCGAACGGCAGGTCGAGTTCGGCCCGGTAGCCGGGGCCGTCGCGGCAGATCTCCGAGGTGAAGCCCATACCGTGCGCCGACTTGTTCCCGAAGTCCTTGACGGCCCCGCTGATCTTCGGGTTGCCGATGGCGTCGAGGGCACGGAGCACGATCGTGCCGGTCAGCTTCTGCAGCTCGGTGCGCATCACCGCGGGGCCGATGACGGGCGCGTCGGGCTGCTGGCCGAAGTAGCCGAGGGTGAGGACGGCGCCGGCCGCGAACACCCACAGGAAGGCGGGCGCCATGACCAGCAGCCACAGGGCGAAGCCGGTGCCGAACACGGCCGCGGTCATGACGACCAGGCCGCGCAGACGGACCCGGTTGCCGCGCAGGCGGGCGAGGGTCATGTACTCGGTGACGTCGTCGGTCCGCACGGCGTAGTCACGCAGCGGTGCGGCCTCCCGGTCCCACAGCCACCGGTTCGTGTCGGCGACGAACCGGCAGGCGCCCCGCAGTGACATGGCGGTCAGCTGCAGGCCGTACCAGGGCAGGCGCACCCCGTGGTACATCGCCGCGTACCCGGCACGCTGGCCCGCGTGGCGAGCCGTTGTCAGGAACTCGGCCCTGTCCTTCAGCCACGGCGGCAGGATCGGCTTGCGCTTCTCGGTGTGCACTCCGGGCTCGGGAAGCTTCGGGTTGTCGACGAGTACGGGCGCACTCGCTGCCTGCTCGGGTACGGCAGTCTCGGGCGTGCTCGGCGGGGCTGTTGTCGGGTGAACCGTGGTGTCCGTCATGCTGGTCTCTCCGGTCGTTCTGTTGGGCGGTCCGGGACACGGGGCGGCCGGCGGTTCCTAGGCCGGGTACGGCCGCCCCGTGGCGCACCTACTTCTTGTTCTTGCGGCGGAGCGCCTGCTTCTCGATGCGCTCGACGCGGCGCTTCAGGTCGCTGATGTCGACGTTGGGGCCAGCCGCACCGCGCTTGGCCATGCGGGCGACCAGGACGCCGATCCGGGCTTTCTCGCCGAGGGTGAGATCGGCGGCGGTGAAGTCGTCACGCATTGGTGTCCTCCGTCTCGGGCAGTACGGCGGCGATGGCGGCGTGCGCCTTGGCGATGTCGGACCAAAGGGCGCCGGCCTCGGCGAGCGGGGCGGCCTTGTGCCGGAAGTCGTTCGAGCGGGCGGCTTCCTCGGCGTGCCCGGTGAGGCGTTCGGCCCGGCATACGGCGTCGTCGGCGAGGGACAGGTGCTTGGTGCGGTCCATGGGATTCCTCCTGGTGGTGGGCCGGGCTGTCCGGCCCCACCGCACCCCCGCAGTCGTGGGCGTATGCCCACACCTGGCGGAGGACGGAAGGGCAGGTCAGCGGCCCTTCAGGTGGTCCCGCCACAGTGAGCGCAGGATGAGCAGGCAGGCGGTCGCGCAGGTCGCGCCGATGGCGATGGCGATCGACGCGAACGCGATCCCGACCCCGCCGACGCACACCGCGGCGGCGATCGCCAGCCACTCACCGGCGCCACGGCCCTGCTTGTGCTGGTGCTGGCAGGCCTGCTGCTGGGGCTGCTGCTGGGCGACCTTGGCCAGCTCGACTGCGGCGAGGGCGATCTGTACGGCGGCCGTGTTCACCGAGGCCTCGGTGACGGCGGCCTCAGCCTTTTCGAGGGCGTCGCTCACGCCGCCCACCCCCTGATGCGGCGGCTGATACGCGGCCACAGGATGACGCCGGCCGCCGCGGCGAGGACGGCGGGCTGCGAAACGAGCGCGGCGACCACGGCCAGGACGACGGCGAGCAGGGACGGGTAGGCGACGAGGAGACCGAGGACGGCCCCGAAGATGAGGCGCATCATGCGTATCCGCCCTCCATCGGTGTGGTCGGGGTATCCGGCTCGGTCTTCTTCGCGGCCCTCGACAGGGCCGTGCGGACGTAGGGCTCGGTGACGACCAGGCGGCGGTGCCGCTCGACGTGCTCGACGATCTCGCGCGGTTTCGCGTCCGGTCCCAGGGCTGATGCGGCCTCGATCACCGCGGCCTCCAACGTGACCGGCTCCAGTTCGCCGATAGGGGCGCTGACCTGTTGATGCGCGGGCGCATCAGGTCGATGCACCTCGTACTCGGCAGGCTTGTTGCCGAGGGCCAGAGCGACCGCCACAGGATCCACGGGAACGCCGTACGTGCCGAGCAGGTGCGCAAGCTCCGCCGGGGGCGCATCAGGCCGCGCGTCGGCTGCGAGGCGGATCGCGTCGGCCGGGTCCATGGCCGCGAAGTGCTCCCGCAACGCCTCGGTCGCGGTGGCCGGCCGACGGGCTGGCGCATCAGCGGGTGCATCAGCTCCGGGAAGGGCGAGCATCCGTCCAAGCGCGTGACCGGCGCCCTGCGTCAACTTCTCCCGGGAGACATCGATGAGGCTCTCCCCGAGTTGCTGGTCGCCGACCCCGACGTGCCCGGCCAGCTTCCACGCCTTGCGCGTTGCGGCTGCCTTGACGTCGTCGTCGGGGTGACCGTTCGAGAGTGCTTGCTGATAGGCGAGTTGTTGGACGGTGGCCGCATTACGGCGGTCCGCCTCGGCGTCCCGACCAGTGCGGTACACGACGACGCTGCGTGCGATGAACCCGAGTCCCTCTGCTGCGCCGGACATGGCGAGCGGGGTGACCGCGTACACGACGGCTTCGCGGGTGTCGGTGGCGATCGCGAGGCCGATGCAGCTGGCGGACAGCGGGGCCAGCCACATGCCAGCCCGGACCACAGCCGGGGCGGGCTGTCCGAGCATGGTCCGCCCCAGCATGATCAGGGCGAGGATCAGGGTGAGGCCCTCGCCCGCGGCGACGACGCCAGCCGCGGTGGCCTGGCGGTGGAACTCGGAGACGGCGTTCGAGTAGGTACCTCCGGCGCCGAAGGCTCCGACGGCGACCATGGCGGCGGCCGTGGTGCCGAGGACCCAGGCCTGCCCGGTGGACAGTTCTCTGCGGATGGTGCTGGTCACGCGACATCCTCCGGGGCGTTCGTGTCCGCGGTGCGCAGCGGGCAGCCGCGTTCGGCGAGGACGGCGTTGAGGTAGTCGAGGGCCTCGTCGTCGCTGATGCGCAGCTCGTACCGGCCGAAGGCGATTGCGGCGATCTCGGCGGGGGCGGCCTGCTCGACACTGCGGTCGAGGACGCTGCGGTTGACGACGTGGTTGGCGGCGAGCAGCAGCTGGCGGTGCCGGCGGTCGGCGGCCTTCTTGGCGCGGATCTTCTTCAGGTTCATTCGCCCACCTCCGGGGCGGCGGCCCGCACCACACGGTGCGCGGCCAGGGTGGTGCCCTCGCGGTCACGGCGCGCGTTCGCGTCGAGCAGCGCGGCCATGAGGGCGGGGACGGGCGGGAGGGGCCGGGCCGACCGGGCGGCCGCACGGATGGCGGCCACCTCGGTCGGACGGCGGATGTAGCGGACGCTCACCGCTCGCCCCCGTCGAGAAGGTCGGCGAGCTGGCGGCCGAGGACGCGCAGCTGCTCGACGGACTCGACGAGGTCGTCGGCGAGTTGCTCGACCTCGTCCGGGGTGCAGGTGCCGGTGAGGTCGGCGACCTCGACGTGCAGCCCGATGCTGCGGTCGACGTCGGAGAACGGGGCCTGCGTGAGAAACGCCGTGAACGTCTCGCGTCCGCCGGGGGCGATGACGTGCTCGGGCCCGTCGTGGGAGACGTCGACCTTGTATTCGGCGCGCTGGTCGGGGTGGCCGACGCACCAGGACGGTTCAGGAAGGGTGACGTCGCCGTGGTCGCTCGTGTGCAGGGTGACGGTGCGGGGTTCGGTACTCACGGGCGCTCACCCCTGGCGCGGACCTCGTCGCGGGAGAGCTGGGCGTCGCGGGTGCGCGGGCCCTTCACCCACGGGAACGGGCGCAGGCCGTCGGCGGCCTTGAACACTCGGATGGCGGTGCCGGGCTCGGCGTCGGGGAGGCCGTAGACGCGGCCGCCGTCGAGGGAGGCCAGGAGTCGCGCGGCGTGGTGCTCGCACCCTTGAGCGCCGGCGTTCTCCCGGTCGAGGACGGTGACGACGGCCGGGCCGTTGCAGCCGGTCGGGTCCTCGGGGTGCGCGGCCGGGCAGCGGGGCGTGTCTCCAATTGGAGACACCGGCCTTTCGTCTGGCTCGGCACCGAGGGTCCGCAGCAGGATCCGCAGAGCCTCGGTGATGCCACCGTGGGCCTCGACGTAGGCGAAGACGTCGGCGCCCTCGACCGTGCCGTAGCGGTCGAGCATCTTCTGGCCGACGCGGATGGCGGTGTCGAGTTCGCGGGGGTCCGGCAGTCCGAGCGGGCGGGCGGGCGCGAATTCGGCGCGGGTGCGCTGGGCGGCGCCCTTGGCGTAGTCCTCGCGGCAGGCCGCGTGGAGCTCGGTGAGACGGTCCGGATTCGTGGTCACTGGGTTACCGCCTTCGGGGCGCGGACGCGGCGCAGGGCCTCGTCCATGTCCGGGTCGCTGTCGCCCGGCTGCGGGCTGATGGCGGCGATGAGGCGCCGCCCGGGGGCGGCCCGCAGGGTGCGGGCCGCCTTCGGGGTCTCGGTCATCAGGCGGCCACTCCCGCCAGCAGTTCGACGCCGGCCGGGGCAACCTCGACCCGCTCGACCTTCAGCGACGGCGCGCAGGCCTTCATGGGGACGGGGCCGAGGCCGTTCGCTTTGAAGATGCGGGTGATCTCGGCGAGGTCCGGGGTCTGCCGGGAGGACGGGGTACGGAAGACGCGCCACGTGCCGTACACGCCAGCCGGGAGCCGGTCGAGGACCTTCTTCGCGGCGCGCTTGCCGCGGTCGGCGCGGCGGGCCTGGTCGGCGGCGCGCTCGTACTCGTGGGCGGCGGACTCGATGGTCTCGACCGGGGGGAGCTCGTCGGCGGTGAGGACGTCGGCCGGGTCCGGGACGGTCGCGACGGCCGGCGCCTTCTCCTCGACGAGGGAGGCGGGGGCGACGACGGAGCGGACAGCATCGGCGACAGAGCCGATCAGGCCGCGCACCGTGCGGGCCGTACGAGGGGTCATGAGAAGGTTGAGCATCGGTTCTCCTGTGTCAGCAGGTTGTTCCGTAGGCCCTCGTTCGGTGCTCCAACACCGGCGGGGGCCGCTTGCGTAAGCGGTGTCGCTTACTCGAATCGTAGGGGGTCGTGGACGGTCGCGCAAGTACGTGGAGCCACTTGCTCGAAGTGGTTGCATGCCGAAGTCCACCCGTGGCGCGTGGCCAGGGTGGGCGCAGTTGCAGTCCTAGTTGCGGTTCGCCCTCGTTCGCCGGAGGTCGTAGACGGGAATAACGGGGCTTGACCAGCTGATACGACCTGCTGCGAGCCCTCGCGACCACTGGTCAAGGAAACTCGTAATGCGTAGGTCTCGGGTTCGAATCCCGAAGGCGGCTCCATGGTGAACCCCAGGTCGAGCCTCTGGCCTGGGGTTTCTTGGCTTGGGTGACCTTGAGATCCGGGCTAATCGGGCACCTGCGGTCTACGCATCGCAATGCGTAGGTCGGAGGTTCGGTTTCTGTGACGAGATCGACGGAGCGAGGCTCTGAACTGGTCTTTTGCTTGCCCATAGGGTACGGACCAGGCCAGCGCAACGGGTCCCGGTGGACAACCGGTGGACAGCCGTGCGTGAAACCCCGTCAGGGGGCTATCGCCGCCCCTGGCCGACGGGTGAAAGTCGCCGGTCTGAGATGGGGCTATCGGCGGTGTCGGGACTGTCAGGTCCTGACAGCCTTCACGTCAAGCTCGGGTCCTGGCGATGATTGGCCGTGAGCACACGCAGGAACCGCTTCTTGGCACGTTCCGAGGTGTCACCGAGCTGACAGACCGCCATCGATGTGGAGCGGTGGAAGAGAAAGCTTCCCGCTTCGCGGAGGAACGCAAGCGACTCGGCTCCGCAGCCCGGGTGAGTGCGGCTGCGAGGGACCTTCCATCGGTCTGGGCCGGGCCCGGCTGCGGGGTTCCTGCAGATCCGTCACACTGCACCCTCGCGGCATCGGCCCTTTCCACCCGTGCTCCGATCTCGTCGATACCATTGCGGGAACGGCGAGTTGGGAGAGTCCTGAGTGGAACCGTTGATGAGTATGGTGCTCTCGACTGTCGGCACAGTCGCTTCGGGCGCCCTTTCCGGAGCGGGCGGCGAGATGGGCAGGCGGACCTCCGAGAGGCTCTACGGCTTGCTGAGTCGAGCAAGCACCGGTTCCGGAGGCGGTGAGGAGCAGCCCACCCTGCCCGTCACCGAGCAAGAGCAGACGGCAGCCGCGTTACGGCTGATGGAAGTCGCCCGCAGATCGCCGGAGTTCGCGCGCGAAGTCGCGGAGTGGGCCCGTGAGGCCTCCTGGCTGGCGCCGCGTGCCGTGCCTGCCGTGGCTTGCGGTGCCTCCCGTCCGCAGATGCTGCCGCCGACGACCGCGGTGTTCACGGACCGCGAGGACGTGATCGCGTGGATCACAGCACTGCTGGACGATGCGGACCCCGTACAGGGCGCACCGACGATTGCCGCCCTTACCGGGCCGGGTGGTATCGGCAAGACGGCTGTCGCCGTTCAGTGCGCGTACGCACTACGGGAGCGGTTCCCCGACGGGATCCTGTTCGTGGACCTGGCCGGAGCGTCCTCGGGTACGGCTCTTTCGCCTTCCGACGTGCTTGCGCGGTTCCTGGAGAGGCTCGGGGTTCCGCCTGCCATGGTGCCGGGCGATGAGGCCCGTCAGCGGGATCTGTTCCGCGACTGCACGGCCGATCGACGCATGATGGTCGTACTGGACAACGCCCATGCCGACGCCCAGGTCGTCCCGTTGCTCCCGGCTTCGCCCGGGTGCCTCGTCCTGGTGACGAGTCGGCACCGGCTGAGTCGACTTGTGGCCGAGCACGGGGCTCGTCCGCTCGTCCTCCGGCCGCTGTCGACCGCGGATGCCGTCCTCCTGCTCCGGCGGGTCGCAGGGAGCGAGCGTGCGGCGGCTCCGGACGCGGTCGTTCAGGCCGTGGCGGAAGCGGCGGGTGGTGTTCCTCTCGCGTTGTGTACCACGGGTGCCGGTCTCGCGGTCCGGGAGCACCTGGCCTGGGAGCGGGTGGCGCGACAGCTGTCCGAACGGATCCACGGCCAGGGCCAGGGAGGCGACGCTATGCGATCGGGAAGCACCGACGACGCACGTGGCACCGTCGATCCTGTTCGCCACGCCCAGGATGCCTCGTACAGCGAACTGACCCCCGAGTGCGCCGCCTTCTACCGAGCGATCGCGGGCTGGGCATGGCCGACCGTGACCGTCATGTGCGCCGCCCATGCCGCAGGCGTGGGGGAGGACCAGGCCCGGGCATCGCTGGAGCAGTTGGCCGGCGTGCATCTGCTGGAGGAGGTCGGTGAGGAGCGCTACCGCTTCCACGATCTGGCGCGGGCGCACGCACGTGAGCTCGCGGCGGCGGAGGACGGTCATGGCGGTATCTCCGCCGGGGTTCGTCGGGTGGCGGTCGGGCATCTGCGGTGGGCGGCCGAAGCGGACTTCCGGGTCATGCCGCTGCGTTGGCGGCTCGGCCCCGCCTATCGGGGACTCGTTCTTCCCGAGGATCGTGATCCGGCGGACGGCAAGCACGCGCTGGCGGACCTGCGCCGCGAGCGTGAGAACCTCGCGGCCGTCATCCGGGCGGCAGATCACCACGGCTTCGACGACCTCGTATGGCAGTTGTGCGAGGCGATGTGGGGTCTGCATCTGCTGCTCGGCTTCCATGCCCAGTGGATCGACACGCATCTGCTCGGAGTCGAGGCCGCCCGGCGCTGCGCCGCGGAGTTCGGTGACCGGCGTGCGGTGGGCCGGATGCTGGTGCAACTCGCCTTCGGGTACATGGGAACCGGGCGGGCGGACGACGCCGAGGAGGTCCTCGCTCAGGCCGTGGCCGCGGATGAGGCCTGCGGCCACCATCGCGGGCAGGCGAGCGCAGTCGAGGCCTTGGGGCTGCTCCGCCTCAAGCGGTGGAAGTACGCGGAGGCGCAGCGGTGCTTCGAAGAGGCGCGGGAGATTCTGGGGCGCATCCGGGAGGGCGACGACGGGTGGGAGGACCTGCCTCGCGCCACGGCCCTGCTGGAGCACCACATCGGCCGGGCCCAGACGAGGCAGCGGCACTTCGCGGAGGCCCTCGCTCGGCTCAACGACGCGCTGGTGCGGTTCCGCCGACTGCCCGAGGGCGGCGACACCTACAACGAGGGACGGGTCTACATGAGCCTGGGCGAGACGCACCTGGACGCAGGGGACGCGGACCTCGCGCGGGTGTGTCTGGACAAGGCCGTCAAGGCCATGGAACAGGCAGGCGCGGGGCTGCAGCTCGCCGATGTCTTCGAGTCGAGAGCCCGGTGCCACAGTCTCTCGGACCGTCCGGCGGAGGCGGCGGAGGATCTTCGCACCGCCGCTGTGCACTACGAGGAGAACGGTGACCGGGTCGGTGCCGAGCGGATCCGGATGACGCTCGCCGAACTGGAGGCGTGAGACCCGGTCGGCGGTGGGGGCGACGGGAGCGGTTCGACGGTGACGTGATGTGCCGTGGCGCCGGTGCGTACGACGATCGCAGGGAGGACAGCGGCCAACGGCTGCCCGCTCGCGAGCCAGGCGTAGAGCGCGGAGGCGTACACGGCGGGATCACACAGGTCGGACCGCCCGTCGAGGTCCGTGGCGGCGGACATCCTCACGAGGTCTCCCCTGCGGGTGCCTACGACACAGCGGTCCGGTCCGTCGACATAGGCGACCAGCCCGCAGTACGGATAACGGTCGAGCGCCTCCGACGCCCAGGCGGCCGGCGGGCCGAGCCGTGGGTCGTCTTCGGCCGCATGCCGTACGACGATGTCGGCGACGCGCAGCCGGCCGGCCTCCCGTGTCTCCTCGTCGGCCACCGTGTGCGCGGTGTCGACCTGCGCCGCCGGGTCTTCCGACGGGGCGGGCTCGTCGCCGACGACGGCGTACCGGGCGAGGGTGACCTCTGGCGGATCCGAACCGATCTGCCGCACGAGGACGCGGATCGGCGCGGTGACGCGGGCGGGGAGGTACGGCGGCAGTGGCAGCGGGTCGAGCAGAGCTGGGTGCCCTTCGGGCTCGGGTAGGTTCATGAGGCCGTAGAAGAGGCGGCGCAGCAGAGCGGCCGACTCTCCTGGTGACGAACTGGTCTGCTCCGCCAGTTCCTTGTAGCGGCCGGGGTCGTGCGAAGCAATGACCCGGTCGATCTGTGCGCGGAGGCTGCCGCGGGGGAGGAGCCGGGGAGCCGTACGGCCGAGGGCAGCCACCGGGGAGTGCGGGTCGAGGTCGTCCTGGGGGAACGCTCCGAGGAGGACGGGGATGCCTATGGAGGCCGCGTAGTAGGTGACGCTGGAGTGGTCCCCGAGGACGCAGTCGGCGGCGATCAGTGCCTGTCTCCACCCGTCGAGCGGCGGGATCGCCTCAAGGCCGGCCTGCCGCGCATTGTCCAGCCACGCGCGGACCTGGCCAGGACCGTGGCCGTACCAGATGTTCGGATGCAGAACAGCGGTCGTCCGGTACTCGTCGGCCGGCAGCTCCGCCGCCAGACGTGACAGCAGCCAGGGCAGCAGATCATCCGCACCCGGCTCGCCCGCTCCTCCCGCCCCCGCACCGCCGAAAAGGGAACGCGGTGCCCACGTCGAACTGACGACGATCAGCCGCCGACCGGGCCCCACACCCAGTGCACGGCGGACACGGTCGCGTTGGGGGAGAGCGGCGAGAATACGGTCGTAGCAAGGATCCCCCGCGAGTACCGCGGTGGGCGCCGCCTCAGGGCAGGCCAAGCGCAGTCTTTCCAGCTGTTCAGGGTGGGAGAGCACCGTGGCGGTCGCGAGTGGACGCCCGTCCTGCAGAAGCCACTCCGGCGCCAGGCCGAACACCGGTGTCCGGTGTCCGGTGTCCGGCGTCCGGCGTCCGGCGTCCGGCGTCCGGTGTCCGGTGTCCGGTGTCCGGTGTCCGGTGTCCGGTGTCGCCAGCCTCTTATTGTATCCCACCCCATGGGACAGAACGGCCAACTTGCCGCGTATCGACCCCAGTTCTCCGCCATAGCTCGCGGCCACCGCCAGATCGAACGTTGTGTTCTTGGCCTGTTCCCAAGGGAGGACAGGCAGCCCCGCCTGAGCCAACAACTCGGGCACGCCGGCAAGGAAAGGAGATGAACCCGTGCAGGTGGCGAGCATCTGTACGCGAACATCGCTGTGGAATAGCGGAAGTACGTCCAGCAGGCGGGTCGCGGACGTCACGTTGTGCACGATGAACAGAACGCGACGACAGCCCACGCGTGTGACCCACCGCTCCGCGTCCTCGCCCACCGGTACTCGCAACCGCGCCATCCCGCCTGTCACTCCGGCTCGTTCCCCTGCCTTGATCGAGACGGTTCTCCCTGTCGTCCCACTGGATGCTATCTGGGTACACACTGGGGGAACCGGGAGGTGGGACACACTCCTGTGGACTTCAACCAGGGCGAAGCGGTCGCTAGTCGATCTGATCCAACTCGGCCCGAAGGCGTTCGGCCTCGGCTTCGGCCTTTTGCAGCCTCCGCTCCAATGCGGACCGCGAGGGCGTGGGTGCGGTGCTTGCCGCCTTCCTGGACTGTCGCTGCCGGGGGACGAGCCATCCGATGCGCTCGTAGGCCAAGATCATCCGAACTTGGGGACAGGAATAACAGAGCCGCTCAGGCTCCGGTGCCGGTCAGCCGTCCGCGAGCATCCGTCGGGTGTGCTCCCGATCCCGCTCGGTCTGCAGCTCCGGGTTCGCGCGCCAGGCGTCCTCGAACTCTGCGGACATCTGTTGGACTCGTTCCGGAGCCGCACGGCGAGGCCCAGAAGCAGGTACCCGATCGAGGCTCGGGGCAACGGCCTCCTCCACGTGACCGTAAGCCAGCGTCACCTCCCAGAACGCGGAGGTATGTGGCTCATCATGGCGGATCACCGACCAAACCCTGTGATCGGTGTCGTCCGGTGGTTCGACCGGGCTGGCGGGAAACGTCACCTCCCTCCGTTCTCCCCACTCGGCGATCACGCGATACGGCGCCGGTGGGGAGTCGTCGTGATGACAGATCATCTGCCCGGGAGGCAGCGGTGAGTGGACCTCCGCCCACATCATCGAGTGCGCCGACGAGGCCCTGGCTGTGCTTTCCTTGCCGGTGACCGCGCCTTAAAGCTCTCTGTACCCGCCGCGGCGAGCGCAGTTGGCCGTCTTGGCTGAGAAGCTCGCAGCGTTCGCAAAGTGCTGCTTGGCCAGGGCGCCCGCTGGTCTGAGTCCCCGACGGATGTGCTGCGGCTCAGGGCAAGGGGGTGTCCGCATCTGATCGGCGCAGCAGACGCCAAGGCCAGACCCGGCGTGGTGACAGCTCTGGGACACCGCGGACCGTCCGCGGGCGGTGGAACCCTGCACTGTTGGTGCTGACGCTCAGGTGCTGGATGCCTCGAAGGTCTCGATCGTGCAGCGTGCTGCCCCGCTGCGTCCGATCCTGGCGTCGCTGGTGATCAGTGGGACGCCGAGGCTCTCCGCGAGGACCACGTAGTGCGCGTCGTAGACGGAGAGGTTGTTCGACAGTTCGCGTACGCGCTGCCACAGGGCCAGCGTGGGGTGCAGGTCGAGAGCGAGGGCCTGGTAGTCGGTGATCGCCTTCTGGGCTTCCTTTTCCGTGATCTTCGGCTTGTCTCCTCGACGGCCGCGGGCCAGCCCGAAGACGGCCGAGGTGATCTCGTAGTCCAACAGGCCTGGCGCTGCGAGGCAGTCAGCGCGGCCCACCCGCTCACGGATCGCGCTGCCGGTCTTGCCGTGGTCGAGGAGGAAGTGGACGAGGCTGGAGCAGTCAACGACGATCAACGTCGGTTCCGCCCGTCATCGATGGCGTCGAGGATGTCGATCGTGCTGAGCTCGGCGCGGGTCTCACGCTCCAGGCGGGTGGCCATCTCGGCGAGGGTGGGCTTGGCGGCGTCCCGGGAGAGAAGGTCCAGGGCATACGCCTGGAGCGACTTGCCCGCCTGTGCGGCACGGACCTTCAGAGCGTTGACTGTGTCCTCCGGGACATCCCGGATCGTGATCGCGGTCATGCCTTCACTTTAGCAGCGGTGCAGGCGTTATGCAGGCGCATGTGCTGGTCGTGCTGCACGCCGGTGCTGACCCCACCGCGCGGCGTGCGGCACGGCCGAGAGCGCCGACCGGTACGTAGGCTGCCCGTAGGGGCGCTGGCAGGCATCAGGCTGGCAGCGACGAAGGTGGTTTGTCGGGGTCGGCCAAGCACCCCAATGCGTCGACTGGCTTCGACAGGGGCTGTGTTGCATCCTCGCCATGCCAGCCACCGACCCACTTCCGGTTGCCCCGTTCGGTGGACAGCCGGTGGACAGACGCCCTTTGGACCGTGCAGCAGGGGGTGGCACAGGTCAACCTGCCGTACGTTCTCTGATCAGGAAAAACGTCACCAGACAGCGCGACGAGGCACCACGCAACACGATCGCTCATGGTCTCGTAATGCGTAGGTCTCGGGTTCGAATCCCGAAGGCGGCTCTGTGGAAGCCTCAGGACTCACTCGCCGTGACCTGGGGCTTTTGCTTTCAGTTGGTGCGGCGACGGCGCTGAGCGTTGGCCGTGCGACTATCCGGGTCTCAATTCTGGTCTCAACTGACCGTCCGAAGCGGGGCCCGAGGCGTCTGCCAGGCGCGGCATCGCCGTGCTGAACCGGCGCGACCGCTCTTCCGTGAAGCCCGCTACCTTCTCGCCGAAGCGCCGAAGCGCCGAAGCGCCGAAGCGCCGAAGCGCCGAAGCGCCGAAGCGCCGAAGCGCCGAAGCGCCGAAGCGCCGAAGCGCCGAACTCCACGACACAGCGCTCTACTGCTCGGTACTGGGCCGGGGCCTGGAGACCGGGAGGTCTGGCTGGTCGACAGGGGTGGCCAGTTGGGTGCCGGCGAGAGCCATGTGCTGGTGGAGTACCTCGAGTGCGCCGGCCTCGTCGCCGCGTTCGATGGCGTCGACGATCGGTTCGTGCCGGGCGGCCGACATGGGCAGGCGGCGCTGTTCGTTGCCGGCGCTCATGACGGTCACCCGGATCGGGCCTTCGAGGTGCCGCCAGGTCCTGACCAGCATCGAGTTGCCTGACAGCTCGCACAGCAGGAGGTGGAAGCCGAGGTCCGCCTCCACCTGGGCGGCGAAGTCGCCCGCGGTCTGGTCGAGCCGGATCAGGGCCTGCCGCAGTTCCGTGACCGCGGCCGGGCGCCCGGCGGAGGCGATCACGCCGACGACGGCCAGGCTTTCCAGGGCGGCCCGCACCTGGTACAGCTCCCGCACCTCGGTCGGCGAGAGCCGGTGCACCTGGAGCATGCCTCGGGCGGCGGGGACCAGCAGTCCCTCCTGCTGCAGGTGTCGTAGCGCCTCTCGGACCGTGCCCCGGCTGATGCCCAGCCGGTTGGCCAGATCCACCTCTCCCAAATGCGCGCCCGGCTGGTACTGACCGGCGAGGATCGCGGTCCGCAGGGCGTGCAGGGCCCGCTCTCGCAATGTGCTGCGGTCCAGGTTGGACAGGGTTTCAGCGGCCATGGGGTTACCGTCCCTACTGAGTCCCGCCCATGATAACCGACAACAATCGTCTGCTGTCTGTTGACACTCGGCATTTCGGTCACACACTATGACCTGCGACACGGCCGTCATGTAGTGGAAACACCAGATTCAAGTCCAGCCGCAAGTCACTTCTCGGTCACACGCCGCGCTCGGTGCGCGAGTACACAGCAGCGACGTGCCACCGACAGGAAGCACCTCGGATCGAGGCGACAGCAATGACCGCCGCACCCTCTCCCCTCCCCACTCCTCCTCCCCTTCTGGCCGTTCGCGGCCTCGCCAAAGCCTTCGGTTCCACCCGCGCGCTCGACGGTGTCGACCTGACCGTCCGGTCCGGCGAGGTCCACGCACTGCTCGGCGCCAACGGGGCCGGCAAGTCGACGCTGCTCGCCATCGTGGCCGGCATCGAGAGCGCGGACACCGGTGAACTGGAGATCGCGGCCGAGGACCCGCGCGACCGCGACCACCCTCCGGTGGCCATCGTCTACCAGGAACTGTCACTGCTGCCGCACCTGTCGGTGCTGGAGAACATCGCCACCCACGAACTGCTGCTCCCCAGCCGGGGGCGGGTACGAGTACGGGGGCGCCGGCGCAGAGCCCGTGCCGCGGCCCGCGCGGCCCTGGACTCGCTGGGGCAGACGACCGTCATCGACCTGGACGCCCGGGTCGGCGACCTCCCGCTGGACCGCCAGCAGATGGTGGAGATCGCCCGCGGGCTCGCGCAGGGCTCCCGGTTGCTGCTGCTCGACGAACCCACCGCCGCGCTGAACCGGCCGCAGGTGGAGCGGTTGTTCACCGTCCTGCGCGGGCTGACCACCGACGGGGTGGGCGTGGTGCTGGTCAGCCACCGCTTCCGGGAGATCCGCGAGGTGGCCGACGTGGCCTCCGTGCTGCGCGACGGACGTACCGTGGTGGACCGGGTGCCGTTGGCCGACATCGACGACCCGGGCCTGCTGACGGCCATGGTCGGTGACGCCGCGCGGGCGCTCGACCGGCCGGTTCCGGAGGCGGACGCGGCGACCGACGGGCCGCCCCTGCTCGAGGTGCCCGACGCTGAGGCGCCCCTCAGGGTCGGCCCCGGCGAGGTCGTCGGCATCACCTCGCTCGATCCCAGCGCCGCCAGCGACCTGCTGCTCCGGGCCTGGGGCGACCGCCCCCACCCGCCCGGCCGGACGATGCGGGTCCTCGGCCGGCCCACCGTCCGCTGGTCGCCGCGGCGCGCGTTGCGCGCGGGTGCCGGCTATGTCTCGGGCAACCGGGCCCGGGACGGCGTGTGGGCCGACCTCAGCGTGCTGGAGCATCTCGTCGGCCCGCAGCGGGTGGCCCGGCGACGCCTGATCGCCCGCCCGGACGTGGCCGCCGCGCGGCGGCTGGTCGACCGGTTCGCCATCAAACTGCCCGACATGAGCGCCCCGCCCGGGGCACTCAGCGGCGGCAACCAGCAGAAGGTGCTGTTCGCCCGCTGGGCCCCGCTGGGGGTACGGCTGCTGCTGCTTGACGATCCCACCCGGGGCGTCGACACCCACGCAAAGGTGGACATCTTCCAGGCCATCGACGAGGTCGCCGCCGGTGGCGGGGGTGCCCTGTGGTGGTCCTCCGACCCCGAGGAACTGGCCGCCCGCTGCCATCGGGTGCACGTGCTCGTGGGCCACCGGGTCACCGCGACCCTCTCCGGCGCCCAGCTCACCGAGACGCGCATCGTCGACGCCCTGAACGCGAGCGGCGCCCCGGCCGCCGGGACGCGGCCCCGCCCCGCGGGTTCCGCGGGCCACGCCGACCCCGAAGGCGGTGCGGACTTCGGAGGTCACGCGGGCTCCGAAGGCCGTGCGGGCCCCGAACGCCACGCAGTTGCCCCGGAAGGAGGACCCCGGTGACCACCGTCCACACCGACCCCAAGGATGTCGACCCCGGTTTGATCGAGCCCGTTCGCGGGGGTGGGGCACGGCTGCTGCGGGCCGCCGCCCGGTTCCGCGTGGAGCTGGTCATCGCCGCCGCCTGTGTTCTGGTCGAACTCCTGCTCAGCACCGTCCAGTCGGCCGCGATCAGCAGCGGCAACATCACCAACATCGCCCAGACCGCCGCGCCGCTGGTCATCATCGCTTTGGGCCAGCTGCTCGTCGTCGTCACGGCCGGGATCGACCTGTCCGTCGGTTCGGTGTTCTCGCTGACCGGGATCGTCGCCGCCGCCCTGCTCAACCACGGTGTTCCGGCCGGCGTCGCGGTACTGGGCGCGCTCGGCGTGGGCGCCCTGTGCGGCCTGGCCAACGGGGTGTGCGTCGCCGTCCTCGGACTGGCCCCGTTCATCGTCACCCTGGTCACCTACTCGGTGGCGGCGAGCCTCGCCTTCGTGGTCACCAGCGGCAACTCCCAGCCGGTCGGCGACGCCGGCTTCGGCTCCATCAACTCCGGCCAGTATCTGGGCATCCCCAACTACCTGCTCTACTTGATCGTGCTGGTCGTCCTCCTGCAGCTGGTGCTGTCCGGTACGACCCAGGGCCGCTGGCTGTACGCGGTGGGCAGCAACGAGCGCGCCGCCCGGCTCATCGGGGTGCCGGTGCGCGGCATCAAGCTGGCCGCCTACACCGCGTCCGGCCTCCTGGCCTCGTTCGCCGCCGTGCTGTCGGTGTCCTACCTGGCCAACGCCGAGGCAACCGCCGGCAACGGCCTGGAGCTCCAGGCCATCGCCGCCGTCGTCATCGGCGGCGCCAGCCTGTTCGGCGGGGTGGGCTCCGCGGTGAGCGCCCTCACCGGAGCCGTACTCGTCACGGTGATCCAGAACGCGGTGAACCTGCTCGGGGTCAACAGCTTCTACCAAGGCACCATCACCGGCCTGGTCATCCTCCTCGCTGTACTCGCCGAGCGCGTGACCCGTCAGAGCCGGGGACGCGGCGCGTAGCGCTCCGCTGGAGGTCCGGTGTTCCGGGTCTCCGTGCGCCGGGTCCACTGCGCTGGAGATCCGGCAGGTCTGCTGCGGGTTCGTCGTGACTGGTTCGCGCAGTTCCCCGCACCCCTTCGGGGCGCGACCCACCCGTCCCCAGATGCCTGGCTCTCCCTCCGCGACTCCCCGTGAGTCCCCGTACGCCCCGTCCCAAACTCCCCGTGACTCCCCATCCCTGCCCCCCATTCCCCATCCCCCGCCCTCCGGAAAGGACGTCCCTCATGCGCTCAACCCGCTCCCGCAGCACCCGTCGGTCTCGTAGATCGTTCGCCCTGTCCGCGACCGCGCTGGCCGCGGTCCTGGCTGCGGCCGGCTGCCAGGACAGCAGCTCGGTCGCCCCGGGGCAGGCCAAGACCGTCAAGGGTTTGAAGCTGGCCTACCTGGCACCCTCGCTCGACATCTCGTACTGGCAGTGGGTCTACTCGGGCGTCCAGCAGGAGGCTCGCAAGCACGGCATCAAGGTGACCCAGTACAACGCCAACAACTCGCCCAGCGCCCAGCTGGCCAACGTCAAGACCGCGATCTCCGCCGGAGCCGACATGATCGTCATCGGTCCGGTCAGCTCCACCAGCACCCCACCGGTCCTCGCGGCGGCCAAGGCCGCCAAGGTGCCCGTCTCCTTCGCCGGTATCGGCCCCCAGCCCGGAGCCACCGACTACACCTCCGCGATCACCGCCGACAACTACCGCACCGGCGTGGAGGAGGGCAGCTTCGTCTGCAAGGAGGCCAAGCAGCGCGGCGGCAACAAGGTCGGCATGCTGTCGCTGCCCCAGGACAGGGAGAACGCGCAGAAGTACCTGCGGGGAGCGCGGGAGAGCTTCGACCGCGAGGGCTGCAAGCTGGTGCAGATGCTGCAGGCGCGCACCCTGACCGTCAGCGAGGCGGTCTCCCAGACCAACGACCTGCTCACCGCCCACCCTGACATAACCGGCATATACGGTATGCACGACGGGGCTGGTACGGGCGCCGCCAAGGTGCTGAAGACCCGAGGGCTGGTCGGCAAGATCGCTCTCGCCACCGCCGACGGCAGTCCCACCACCGTCGCACTGCTCAAGGAAGGCGTCATCCAGGGGCTCTTCCTCCAGGAGGCCGTCGGACAGGGGATCCAGGCCGTCACCCAGGACGTCAACGCCATGCTCGGCAAGCCGACGACGAAGAACATCCCCCTCGTCGAGCCCCTGGTCACCACCCAGACACTGAACTCGCCCGAAGCGCAGAAGGTGTTGCGGCGGACCTACCCACCCTCGGCCGGCCCCTACAACTGATCCGCCTGGAAATCTGACCGCCGGGACGATCGAACCCTCGGGACCATCGAACCCCCGGGGCGACCGATCCTCCCGAGGCCCACATCACGGAGACTGACATGTTCACCGATCACGATCTCGTCGACCTCACCCTCACCCTCGACGAACGGCTGCCCACCACCTGGCCGCCCCATGTCCCCTTTCTCAGGCACATCTGGAACTGGTTCGAGGATGTGGACGAGGGCCACCACGTGCTGCGCAGCCACTGCGGGTCGTACTTCACCGAGGTGCTGTTGCTGGACGAGCACATCGGAACCCACTTCGACGCCCCGGCCCACTTCGTGAAGGAGCACGCCCCCACCGGATCGGACCCGATCACCGGCGACATGGTCGATGTGAAGGTCTTCTGCGGCGCCGCAGCGGTCATCGACGTCGGAGCGGTCGAGGAGCGCGGCGCCGGTCCCGGAGCCAGCCCCTTCATCACCCGGAGTGACGTGGAGGGCTGGGAGGAACAGCACGGGACGCTGCGCGCCGGCGACATCGTCCTGTTCCGCACCGGCTGGGACCGCCACTACACCACCCGTAACGGCGGGCGGGGATACGCCTACGACGTCGCCGTACTGAAACAGTCTCCCGGGTGGCCCGCCCCGGACGTCGACTGCATGCGTCACCTGCTCGACCGCGGAGTGCGCTGTGTCGGCACCGACGGCCCCAGCATGGGAGCCGCGCACGACGGCGGCCCGGTACATGTCGAAGGCCTCGGCGGCGGGGCCGTGTTCATCGAGGGGCTTGCCGGACTCGACCAACTCCCCCCCACCGGAGCCTGCTTCCAGTTCCTCCCCCTGAAGATCTCCAGGTCGTCCGGAGGGCCGGGCAGGGCGGTCGGCTGGCTGCCCACGGCCCGGTAGTGGGAAGGCGGCGCGAGGCGGTGGGAAGGGCGACGGAATGGCGGCGCGAGGCGGTGGGAAGGGCGACGGAAAGGCGGCGCGAGGCGGTGGAAACGTGGCGAGAAGGGCCACGCGCCGGGCGCGTCACCGGGGGTGGCCGACTAGCCGATGCCCAACTGCTCGACGGCCGAGGTCATGTGCGTGTGCAGGATCTCCCTGGCCGCTGTGGCGTCGCCACGCGCGATGGCGTCGGCGATGGGCTCGTGGTGGGGTGCGGACATGGCGAGGTCACGGCGGTCGTCGGCTGCGCTCATGATCACCACGCGCATCGGTCCCTCCAACGCCCGCCAGGTCCTGAGGAGGACCGAGTTTCCGGACAACTCGCACAGCAGGAGGTGGAAACCGAGATCAGCCTCGACCCGCACCGCCAGATCCGCCCTCGACGCGAAGGCGTCCTTGAGCTTCTCCAGGGCGTGCCGCAGGGCTTCGGCCGCTTCCTGCCTGTGCGGTGAGGCGATGATCTGCGTCAGAGCGAGCCCTTCCAGAGCCTCCCTCACCTGAAAGAGTTCCCGCACCTCGGTGGGTGTCAGCTCGGACACCCGCAGCATGCCACGCGCACCGGCGGTGACGAGGCCCTCCTGTTGGAGATGGCGCAGTGCCTCTCGTACCGTGCCCCGGCTGACCGACAGGCGTTCGGCGATCTCCACTTCCCCGAGGTGGTCGCCCGGGCGGTACTGCCCGGTGGTGATGGCCGTCCGCAACGCCACGAGCGCGCGCTCACGGAGGGTTGTCGAGCGGGTGAGACTGGTCAGCGCCGGACCGGACACGGTCGAACCCTCCTTCGGTTCCATGGGCGATCAGCGTAGCTGGGCGAAGGGGGAGCCGAGCACGCTACCCGAGTAGATGACGTCGACCCCGCCGCATGGGTTGACAGCACCCCGGAGTCCCCGCAGCATCGCTCTCGACTATTAACTGTTAACAGCCAACAGTGGGTATCTTCCGGGACGGATGGCCCGCCTACGATCAAGGAGGATCGGCATGGCTGAGTCCAAGGCGCACGCCCAGGCGGCGGAGGGGTCGCCCGAGAGCCTGCGGGTCGCCGTCGGGTGCGGGGTCGGCGCGACCATCGAGACGTACGACTTCATCGGCTTCGGTACAGCCGCGGCGCTCTACTTCGGGGACGTGTTCTTCCCCGACTCCGACCCGCTGTCGGCCACCCTGCTGTCCTTCGCGACGCTGGGGATCGGCTTCGCCGCGCGTCCGCTGGGCGGCATCGTCGCCGGTCACCTCGGGGACCGGATCGGCCGTAAGCCGGTACTGGTCGGATCGCTGCTGCTGATGGGCGTCGCGACGGTGCTCATCGGCTGTCTGCCCACCTATCAGATGGTGGGCGTCTGGGCGCCGATCCTGCTGGTGGTCGTCCGTTTGATCCAGGGGCTCGCCTTCGGCGCCGAGTGGGGCGGCGCGATCCTGATGACGTTCGAGCACGCCCCGGGGCGGCGGCGCGGCCTGTACACGGGGATCACACAGGCCGGCTTCCCGGTCGGTCTGCTGCTCGCCAACCTCGCCTTCCTGTTCAGCCGGCACACCTTGGACGACACCTGGGCCTGGCGCGTGCCGTTCCTGCTCAGTGCCGTTCTCATCGCTGTGGGCATCTTCATCCGGCTCAAAGTCGACGAATCGCCGCAGTTCGAGGCGCTCAAGGAATCCGGCGAAGTCGTCAAGAACCCGCTGCTCGCGGTGGTCCGCGAGGACTGGCGCAACGTGCTGCGGGCCTTCTGCCTGCGCATCACGGAGACCGCGGGATACGCCATCTCGGTCACGTTCGTCCTGTCCTACCTCGACGACGATGACGCCCCCGACGTGTCCAGCACCACCACCCTGACCGCGTTGGTGACCGCCGCCGCGCTCGGCATCGCCGCCACCACCCTGTGGGGCCGCCTGTCGGACCGGGTCGGCCGCCGCCCGGTCTATCTGTTCGGCTGCGCGGTGAGCGTCGTCTGGGGCATCCCGCTGTTCCTGCTCGTCAACACCGAGACCGCGGCGCTCGTCCTGGTCGCCTTCGTGATCAGCTACGCCGTCTGCCAGAACTGTCTGGCCGGTGTCCAGGGCGCCTGGTTCTGCGAGCTGTTCGCCACCGGCACCCGTACCGCCGGAACCTCCCTGGCCTACCAACTCTCCGCGGTGGTCTCCGGGTTCACGCCCTTGATCGCTACGGCGCTGTACTCCGCGACCGGCTGGACCGGGCCCGCGATTCTCTTCAGCTGCTTCGGGCTGCTGGGCTTCGTGGCCACGTTGGTGACGCGTGAGACGTGGGGCGAGGCGGAGCGCCGGGAGGCCGAGCGGGTCTTCACGGCGTCCGCCGAACCGGCGCTCAAGGCCCATTGACGGCCGGGGCAGCCCGCTGAGCGCTCTGTCCACCGAAGAGCCGTCCGCCGCAAGCGCTGCTCACCTACGAGCAGTCCACCGAGAGAAGAGATGAGATGACTGTGATGACCACTCAGGCCACCCCCGCGGCGGGGGTGTCGCCCGCCCAGCGGGTGCGCGCACTGCAGGAGTCGGCCTACCGCATCCGGATGCACGCGTTGGACATGGGGGAGACCCAGGGGCAGGGCTACATCGGGCAGGCGCTGGGCGTGGCGGATGTCCTGGCGGTCGTGTACCAGGACGTCCTGAACCACCGTCCCCAGGAGCCCAAGTGGCCGGGACGGGACCGGTTCCTGCTGTCGATCGGCCACTACGCGATCGCCCTGTACGCGGCGCTCGCCGAGGCGGGCGTGCTGGACTCAGGCGAGCTCACCACGTATGGCAGTGACGACTCGCGTCTGCCCATGTCGGGCATGGCCTCCTACACCCCCGGTATGGAGATCTCCGGCGGCTCCCTGGGACACGGCCTGGGGGTGGCCACCGGGATGGGGCTCGGCCTGCGTCACCAGGGCAGCACCGCCCACGTCTACAACCTGCTGTCCGACGGCGAACTGGACGAGGGCTCCACCTGGGAGGCGGCGCTGGCCTGCGCCCACCACGGCCTGGACAACGTCACCGCCATCGTCGACGTCAACGCCCTGCAGGCGGACGGCCCGACCAAGGGCGTGCTGCGCACCGAGCCCGTCACGGCCAAGTGGGAGGCCTTCGGATGGCACGCGGTCCGGGTGGACGGCAACGACGTCGAGGCACTGGTCGCGGCCTTCGACGGGCTGCGTGAGCACCGGGGATCGCCGAGCGTGGTCATCTGCGACACGCGGATCGGGTGCGGGGTCCCGATGCTGGAGAAGCGGGAGAAGGCGCACTTCATGCGGGTCGAGGAACACGAATGGCAGCAGGCACGCGACCAGTTGACGGAGCGTCACCTACAGCGGTCCGGCTCCGCGCCCGCAACCACCCATGGAGAGGGTCCCGTTCGATGAACACCTCCGCACCGGCTCAGGAGTCGTCCGGGCAGGCCCCGGCGCCGAAGCGCAAGCTCACCACCTCCGCGATGATCGCCTCGATCGCCGAGGAGGGGCAGCGCACCACCAAAGCCCCCTTCGGACACGCACTGGCCCGGCTCGCCGAGGAACGCCCCGACGTGGTCGGACTCTCCGCGGACCTGGCCAAGTACACCGACATGCACGTCTTCCGTGAGGCCCACTCCGACCGTTTCTTCCAGATGGGTATGGCGGAACAGGTGATGCTGGGCGCGGCCGCGGGGCTGGCCGAGGTGGGCCTGACCCCGTTCGCCTCCACCTACTCCGTCTTCGCCACCCGCCGTGCCTACGACTTCCTGTGCCTCGACATCGCCGAGCCGCAGCTCAACGTCAACGTCGTCGGCGCCCTGCCCGGCCTGACCACCGGCTACGGCCCCAGCCACCAGGCGACCGAGGACCTGGCCATCCTGCGCGGTATGCCCGGCCTGACGATCGTGGACCCTGCCGACTCGGTCGACATCGAACAGGCCGTACCGGCACTGGCCGCCCACCCCGGCCCCACCTACATGCGCCTGCTGCGCGGAGCCGTTCCCACGGTCCTGGACGAGTACGACTACCGGTTCGAACTCGGCAAGGCGGCACTCCTGCGTGGCGGACGCGACGTGCTGTTCGTCTCCACCGGCCTGATGACGGTACGGGCCCTGAGCGCGGCGGCGGAACTCGAAGCCGACCACGTGGACGTCGCCGTCCTGCACGTGCCGACGATCAAGCCGTTCGACCGGGAGGCGGTGGTGCGGGAGGCAGCCAAGGGGCGCCTGGTGGTGACCCTGGAGAACCACAGCGTCGTCGGTGGCCTCGCCGAGTCGGTGGCCTCCTGTCTGGCCTTCGCCCAGCAGACAGCCCGCATCGTCCCGATCGGGCTGCCGGACGAATTCCTCGCCGCGGGCGCGCTGCCCACGCTCCACGACCGCTACGGCCTCTCCGTCGCGGCGGTCAAGGAACGCGTCCGCAGCGAACTCTGATCCCCAAGCGGGACCACCCCGCGCCCCTTTCCTTTCCTCAGGAGAACCGCATGTCTGCCGAGCACACCCCCCGTACCGCCGTTGTCACCGGCGCCGGCTCCCGCCGCGGAATCGGACGCGCCACCGCGCACGCGCTGGCCGCCGCCGGCTACCACATCGCCGTCCTCGACCTGGACAAGGAGGCCGCCGAGGACACCGCCCGGGAGGTCGCCGCCCGGCACGGCGTGCAGGCGCTCGGCCTGGCGGCGGACGTCACCGACGCGGCAACGGTCGACGCCGCAATCACGCAGACCGAAGCGGCGCTCCCGCCGATCGGAGCCCTCGTGAACAACGCGGGCATCACCTCGCCGACGCGCTTCCTCGATGTCACGCCCGCCGAGTGGGACAAGATCTTCGACGTCAATGTCCGCGGCAGTTACCTGGTCACCCACCGGGTGGCCGCGGGGATGGCCGAGCGCGGCTTCGGCCGCATCGTCTTCCTCTCCTCCGTGTCGGCCGAGCGCGGCGGCGGCGTCTTCGGGGGAGTGGCCTACTCGGCCGCGAAGGCCGCCCTGTTGGGCTTCGCCAAGGCGCTCGCCCGTGAACTCGGCCCGTCCGGTGTCACGGTGAACTCCGTCGCCCCGGGCCTGATCGACACCGACATCACGCAAGGAAAGCTGGACGAGGACCGTAAGGCGGCCATGATCGCGGACGTTCCGGTCCGCCGTATCGGCAGCGTCGACGACGTGGCCGACGTCATCGCCTTCCTGACCCGCCGCGAAGCGGGCTACCTCACCGGCGTCACCTACGACGTCAACGGGGGATCCCACCTCCACTGAGAGAGCTTCCGGGGCGTTCACTCACGCCTGGGCCGGGGGGCGAGCGGTCCAGGGCCCCCTCCCGGCGGTGGCGGTGGCGGTGCGGTGGCGGTGCGCGCCAACGCCGGCCCTGGGCTGGTACAGGCACCGCGATGGCTGCCACTCCGTCCGCCACTCCTGCCATGACGCCGACTTGCGCGACTGGTGAGAACGGGACCGCGCCGGCCGCGCCCGAGTGCGCCGACGAAGTCCTGGCTGCTCTTCTTGGGGGCGACCGCCGCCTGCGGGTTCTCCCCCTCGCCGGCCGAGGGCCGGCCCGAAGACGGCCGAGGTGATCTCGTAGTCCAGCAGGCCCGGCGCTGCGAGCGTGTCGGCGCGGCCCACCCGCTCGCGGATCGCGGTTCCGGTCCTGCCGTGGTCGAGGAGGAAGTGCACAAGGCTGGAGCAGTCGATGACGATCAACGTCGGTTCCGCCCGTCCTCCACGGCGTCGAGGATGTCGGTCGTACTGAGTTCGGTGCGGGTTTCACGCTCCAGGCGTGCGGCCGTCTCCGCGAGGGTGGGCTCCGGCTTCCCGGGCCACCTGGTCCTGCAGGCCGGTGCCGGAACCGGGAAAAACGACGACGCCGGCGATGCTCGCGGCAGGCACGGACACATCCGGCCGGTACAGCGCAGGGCAGGCCGGCGCCGGTTCGGGGGCAAGGGCGCGGGTGCCTACCACCTGACCAAGGCCGCCGCCTGGGCCATGACCAACGGCGTCCGCCCGGAACTCGCCGGCCAGTGGAGTCGGGACGTCAAGTCCCGGCTGCCGCTGGCGCCGGAAGAATTCAACGCCGCGATGGACCGCGCCCTGGCGGCGCTGATGGCGGCATGAGGGGGCCCTCGGGCCGCACTCACTTCGGTCGGTACTGCCTCGCCCGGTGCTCCGCGCCGTCCCTCATCGGGCCGTGGGTACCGCTCCGCCGTCCGTGACGCGTAGCGGTGCGCTTGCCTTGCGGCGGGTCATGACCACGTGCTGCACGGCCAGGGTGACGCCCATGCCGAGCCAGAGCGCGTCGGTGTTGAAGGGTTCGTGGAAGGCGACGGCTCCGATTCCGCCGAAGACCAGGCGCGCGGCCACGGTCAGGAGCCACAGGAAGAGAATCCGCCGGTCGCCCTTGCGGAGGACATGCCCCTCGGCGTCCCGCCACATGGGGAAGGACGCTCCCCGCCAGAGACCGAAGACGACCGAGGCGAGCAGGGAGAGGACGAGCAGGGTGATGCTCGCAGGCTTCATCTCCGCGGGTCCCGGCGGAACGCAGCCGCGGACGATGAGCACGGCCACCCAGAAGAACATACGGTTCGTGACCCGTTGGGCGGTGAACTGGCGAATGACGATGGTCGTCGTGATGCCGACGATGAGCAGGGTGTTGAAGTAGGTGGTGAAGTGGCTGCCGTCGTCCTTTGCGGCGAGCTCGCCCGCGAGCGCCAGTCCGGCGTGCAGGGTGTGGGGGTCGGTCACGTTGCTCCTCGGGGGCCCGCCGGTCGGCAGAATCTCCCGCACGATTTCCCTCAGTCGGTGGGTCGTGCGTCTGGTGATGGGAGTGACGGCCCGGCATGACCGCAGCAAATCGGCCACATGATCCGGGTACGTGAGCAGTTCTCCGCGCGACGGCAGTCCCCCGGGCAGGACCCCGTCCGAGTGGCGCCTCGGCGCGCAGGGCGGGGCACGTCTGCCACCAGGGCCGCCCGGGTCGGGTGATGTCCCGAAGGCGGCTCAGGGCGTGCCGGCCGGACGGCTACTCGCCCCCCATGTCGCTCTGCCGTGAGCGCGAAGTGCGGCTCGCGCTTCGGGCCAGTTCGCTGCCGAGCAGGGTTGCCTTGGCCACGCCGCGTGCCCAGCGTGGGGCGTCGCCCCGGGCCTCCCAGAAGACGCAGACGCAGCCGCCGATGAGTAGCAGAACGACGACCACCAGTATGAGCACCAGCATGCTCGACCCCCCATTGCTTGTCATGGTCCGCGTCATCGTCTCAGGAGGTGCGGTGATCTGACGCCTCGTGGGCTCTCATGCGTGACGGAATCGGATCGGTGGGCTTCACGATCCGCCGGTTTCGGTGGAGGAAATGTAAGGGCAGTCCGTCACTGTTTGTGACCTGCCCCACAGTATGTCCGGTGGCGATCGAAACGTTTGAGTTTCGCTGCGCGAGTACCTAGGTTGCTGTACGAAACGGTTTCGGACCGGTGTGGGTGGTCCGGGCAATCCAAGCCCCTTGAGGGGAGCAGCATCGTGGAAGCCATTCCGGCCGCCGCACTCCAGGCCGGTCCGTCCGGCCACACTCATGTCCCGCCGAAGCACCGATGGTGGGCGCTGGCCGTGATCGGTCTCGCCCAGCTGATGGTCGTACTCGACGCCACCATCGTGAACATCGCACTGCCGTCCGCCCAGCAGGACCTGGGCTTCGACAACAACGGGCGGCAGTGGATCGTCACCGCCTACTCCCTGGCCTTCGGCAGTCTGTTGCTGCTCGGCGGCCGTCTCGCCGACCTCTTCGGCCGCAAGACGACCTTCATCATCGGCCTCGTCGGCTTCGCCGCCGCCTCGGCGGTCGGCGGTGCGGCCAACGGCTTCACCATGCTGGTCGTCGCGCGCGCGGTGCAGGGGCTGTTCGGCGCGCTGCTCGCGCCGGCGGCGCTCTCCCTGCTGACCACGACGTTCACCGAGGCCAAGGAGCGCGCCAGGGCGTTCGGCATATTCGGCGCCATCGCCGGCTCCGGTGCCGCCATCGGCCTGGTCCTCGGCGGCCTGCTCACCGAGTACCTGGACTGGCGCTGGACGCTGTACGTCAACGACGTCATCGCGGTTCCCGCGCTGATCGGTGCGATCTTCCTCATCGGCCGCTCTGTGCCGACCGAGCGGCCCCAGCTGGACATCCCGGGAGTGATCCTGGTCTCCGGCGGTCTGTTCGGCATCGTCTACGGCTTCGCCAACGCGGAGACCCACGACTGGGACAACTGGATGACGTGGGGCTTCCTCGCCGCAGGCGGTGTGCTGCTGGTGGCGTTCTTCCTGTGGCAGACCCGTGCGAAGCACCCCGTGCTGCCACTGCGGGTCCTGGCCGACCGTGACCGCGCCGGTGCCCTGGCGACCGTGCTCATCTCGTCCGCCGGAATGTTCGGCGTCTTCCTGTTCCTCACCTACTACCTGCAGTCGACGCTGGGTTATTCGCCGGTGAAGAACGGCGTGGCCTTCCTGCCGATGGTGGGCGCGCTGATGGTGCTGGCGCAGCTGTCCACCAACTGGCTGGTGCCGAAGATCGGGCCGAAGATCGTGGTGCCCGTCGGCATGCTGCTCGCCCTGGGCGGCATGATCTGGCTGACCCGCCTCGGCCTGCACAGTGACTACGCGACCCATGTGCTGCCACCGCTGCTGCTGCTCGGCGCCGGGCTCGGCATGTCGATGCCGGTGGCGATGAGCTACGCCACCCTGGGTGTGCAGGCCCAGGACCAGGGCGTGGCGTCGGCGGCCGTCAACACCACGCAGCAGGTGGGCGGTTCGATCAGCACCGCGCTGCTGAACACCCTGGCCGCCACCGCCGCCACGAACTACGCCAAGGACCATCTGAACGACCCGCTGGTCAAGGCGAACGCCGCGCTGCACAGCTACGAAGTCGCCTACTGGTGGTCGGCCGGTTTCTTCGCCTTCGCCGCGATCATCACGGCGCTGCTGTTCCGCTCCAAGAGGAGTGCGGGCGCGCCCGCGCAGGAGTCCGAGGCGCAGGTCGAGGCCGAGGTGGCGGCTCCGAGCCCGGTCACGCCGGTGGCCGTCGCCGCCGTCCGTGCGGACGCGGACGGTGCGGACACGGACCGTGCGGCCGCCGTCCGCGGGCAGGTGAGGGACGGTGCGGGCGCACCCGTACCCCGCACCGCGATCACGCTGCTGGACGGCTCGGGTCACCAGTTGGCCCGCGCCACCTCCGGTGCGGACGGTACGTACGCCGTGGACACGTCCGAGCGCGGCAGCCTGGTCCTCATCGGCTCGGCCGCCGGTTACCAGCCGCAGGTCGTCACCCTGAGCCTGAACGGCGAACCCGTCTCCCGCGACCTCGTGGTCCTGCCCAGCCCGGGCGGCCTCGCAGGTACGGTGCGCGGCGGGGACGGCGAGGCGCTGCCCACCGCGCTGGTGGTGGCCACCGACCAGCGCGGTGACGTGACGGCCTCGGTCACCACCGGAACGGACGGCGGTTACCGGATCGGCGACCTGCTGCCCGGCGACTACACGCTCAGCGTCAGCGCGCCCGGTCACCGCCCGACCGCGGTGCCGACCACCATCTCGGCCGAGACGACCCGCTGTGACATCCAGCTCTCCGTCGCGGCGACCCTGCAGGGCACAGTGCACAACCAGGACGGACGTGCGCTGGACGACGCCCGGGTCACCTTGATCGACGCCGCCGGCAACGTCGTCGGCACGCGCACCACGAGCGTCGACGGGAGCTACGCCTTCACCGACCTCGCCAACGAGCAGTACACGGTGATCGCCAGCGGCTACCCGCCGGTGGCGACGCAGGTCACGGTGAGCGGCAGCCAGGAGGGCGTCGACATCCTGCTGGGCCACAAGGCGGTCTAATACTCGGACCGAGAAGGTCATGACAGCGTCCGCCGCCCGGGAGAACCGGGCGGCGGACGCTGTGCGTTCGGCCTCTGCCGTCAGGAGAGCGGCCCGGAGACCGCACCGGACGAGCGATGGTCGGAGTAGTGATCGCGGCAGTCGTCATCGTTCCGTTTGATGACCCCTACACATGGTTAGATCGCTCGCATGAATCCACTGAGTGAGCGTTCCGAAATGGACCGTGGTGCCCTGCTTGCCGCCGCGGTCACCGTCTTCTTATGGGCCTCGGCTTTTGTGTCCATCCGTGCCTCGGCGGACTATTTCGGCCCCGGTGCCCTGGCCCTCGGGCGGCTCGCGACGGGCTCCCTCGCGCTGGTGTGCGTTCTCCTGGTCAAGCGGGGAGGCATACCGCCCCGTAAGGCGTGGCCCGGGATCATATTGTCCGGAGTGCTCTGGTTCGGGTGCTACATGGTGGCGTTGAACTGGGGCGAGCAGAAGGTCGACGCCGGTACCGCCTCCATGGTCGTCAACATCGGACCCATGGTGATCGCGCTGCTGGGCGGCTGGCTGCTCAAGGAAGGGTTCCCGCCCCTGCTGCTCGCCGGTATGGGCGTGTCCTTCGTGGGCGCGGTCGTGGTGGGCTTCTCCACCTCCGGTGACGGTTCGTCATCGGTGCTGGGTGTGGGGCTGTGCCTGCTGGCGGCCCTGGTGTACGGGGCCGGAGTGGTGTCGCAGAAGCCCGCGCTGCGGCATGCCACCCCGATGCAGGTGACGACGTTCGGATGCCTCATCGGCACCGTCGCCTGCCTGCCGTTCAGCGGCCAGCTCGTCTCGGACCTGTCCGACGCACCGCTCTCGGCGACCCTCAACGTCGTCTACCTGGGCCTGTTCCCGACCGCCCTGGCGTTCAGCACCTGGGCCTACGCGCTGTCGCGGACCACCGCGGGCCGGCTGGGCGCGACCACCTACGCGGTGCCCGCGATCGTCATCCTCATCTCCTGGGTGGCCCTGGACGAGGTGCCCGGTTGGGTCACGCTCCTCGGCGGCGCCATCTGCCTGGGCGGTGTGGCCGTCTCCCGGATTCGCCCCGGCCGCGCCTCTCAGACGCCGCCGGCGGTCCCGCCGGTCCCGCCGGTCCAGGAGGACACTCCGGCCTCCTCGGTGGAGCCGACGCGCTGACCTGGGCGCACAGGACATGGGCGGTCCCCCGCACTCCGGGGGGCGCTCACAGCACGAGCGTGGTCTCGTCCCGACCCAGCAGGTAGCCGAGCTGCAGCCGCGTGTTCGCCCCCAACTGCTGTTTCATCGCCGCGATATGACCCTGTAACGACCGCTCGCTGATGCCGAGGCGGCGCGCGATCCGCTTGTCGGAGTAGCCGCCGATGAGCAGCCCGCTGATCGACTCGCGCAGCGACGGGATGACGTCGTCGGCGGCCTTCGCGGCGTGCAGGGGGACGAACGGGAAGGCCTTCGCGCGGTCCCAGGAGCGCTCGAAGATGTCCTTGAGGAAGCGCACGATCGCCGGTTCCCGGATTGCCAGTCCCACGGTTCGGCTCTCGTTGGCGGAAATGAACGCCACGGAGTCGTCGATGATGATGAGGCGGTCGAAGAATTCCGCCAGGGTCCGGACTCTTACTCCGTAATTCGTGACCGCCCGCACGTAGTTCTTCGTCGCCTCATCGAAACGCGTGGTGTGCTGATAGAGCGTACGCATGGCGACGCCGGCCTCGATGTGGCGACGTACGGATTCCAGGGCGTCGTCCAGGACCTGACCCGGGCGGGGTCCGTCGGGCTGCGCGGTCAGTATTTCCTGGCGCGCGCTGTTGAGGGCGTCATCGATGGCGGAGTTGATCGCGTCCAGCCCGTGCAGGTATGCGATGCGGGATTCTTCGGAAAACGACACGCTTACCGACTGCTTCGTTCTGGTGATGCCGGTGAGGCCTCCACTGGTTAGCCGTGACAGCGTTGCCAACTGTTCGGCAATGGCTCGCAGCGCCCCCTCCGGCCCCTCCTGCGGTGTAGCCGCTTCGATCCCGAATCGTTCTGATGTGTCCATGTCTGCGTGGTCGATCGACATCGTGACCATCCCCCCTCGGTGTCCGTTTTCGGCGATTTTCGCCGAAATGGATCCCTCGGCTTTCGGCGGTGCGGAAACCCGAGCCATCTTAAATCTTCAGTCCGGGCTCAGGGCAAGGAAGTCTGAAGCCAGGTGATCAGTTTGAGCCGCAGATCGCCTCAGTGGTTGGCGTCGGGCGAGCCCCCTTGCCATCCCCTGGAAATTCTCCTCGATTCCTGTGTGCGTGTTTGGCAAGAGAGGTTTGGGTGCATGTCGTCGAGTTCTTTACTCTCCCGCATATCCGGACGTTCTTCGTTCGGGGCCCGCGTCGGATTCGCTGTCGCCACCCTTGTGCTGACGGGAACACTGGGAGTCTGTGTACTCCCGCACGCGGACTCCCAGCACCGGGTCGAAGCCACCACCCTCGGCGACGTCGGCTGGAATGTGGCCGGTCCCCGGACGGCCGGCTGACCGCTCCAAGGTGCGAGAGATCGGTAAAATCCTGTGAGTTCTTCTCCGTGGTTTCTGCGTGACCCGGCGGCGCCCGAGCGCGCGGCCCGCGTCTACTGCTTCCCCCACGCGGGCGGAAACCCCCGCTCGTTCCTCGGCTGGCAGCGGGATCTGGGAGACGACGCCGAGATCGTCGCGGTGTGCCCCCCGGGCCGTGGCCCCAGATACCAGGAACCCTCCGCCACCGACGTGATGGATCTCGCCGACGGTGCGGCAGCCGCCATCGTCGCCACCGCCGACCGGCCCTTCGTCCTCTTCGGGCACAGCTTCGGCGCGGTCCTGGCCTTCGAGGTCGCCCGCCGTCTCGGCGGTCTGCCCGACTGCCGCCACCTGGTCGCCTCCGGCTGCTCCGCGCCCGCGCTGCTGCCCAGCAGGCGCGTGCTGGAGACCGCGCGCCTGGAGGGCCGCGCGTTCACCGAGGCTGTGGGCTTCTTCGGCGGGCTGCCCCCCGAAGTGGTCGCCGACGAGGCCTTGCAGGAGCTGCTGCTGCCGAACCTGAAGGCCGACTTCCGCATGGTCGCCCAGTACACCTACCGGCCGGGCGCCCCCCTGTCCGTGCCCGTGACCCTCATCAACGGAGTGGACGACCCGCATGTGAAAGAGGCCGGTCTCCAGCCGTGGGCGCGCGAATGCGCCGACGAGCCGGCCCAGCACTGGGTCGACGGCGGCCACTTCTACTTCGACGGCCGGCCCGGCGCCGTCACCGATGTCCTGCGGTCGCTCATGGACGCCGATCGTGGCGTGAACCCACCTGGCGGTACGCATGTTGAGGTTATCTGAGCAGTGCCTCACACCTGCCTCATGAGCACCGCAGAGGGGATTCGAGCATGAGCCAGTCAGCCACCGACCAGTACCGACGGGCCGTCACCTTCCACAAGCTCCACGAGGGCCCCGACCCCTTCGTCGTCCCCAACCCGTGGGACGCGGGCACCGCACGCGTCCTGACCGGGCTCGGCTTCAGCGCGCTCGCCACCACCGGCGCGGGCCTGGCCCACGTCCGCGGTCTGCCCGACGGCTCCCTCACTCGCGAACAGATCCTCGACAACGCCCGGTCGATCGTCGACGCGACCACGTTGCCGGTGACGGCGGACCTGGAGAGCGGATTCGGTGACACGCCCGAGGAGGTCGCCGAGACCATCCGGCTGGCCGCCGCCGCGGGCCTGGTCGGCGGCTCGATCGAGGACTCCACCGGCCGCGCCGACGACCCCGTACGCCCTCTTGAGGAGGCCGTCGAGCGGGTGGCCGCCGCCGTCGCCGCGGCCAGGGAGCTCGACTTCCCCTTCACGGTGACCGCGCGGGCCGAGAACTTCTTCCAGGGCAGGCCCGACCTGCCGGACACCCTCCGCCGGCTGCGGGCGTACGAGGAGGCCGGCGCCGATGTGCTCTACGCGCCCGCACTCCCGGACGCCGACGCGATCCGCGCGGTGTGCTCCGCCGTCACCCGCCCCGTCAACGTCCTGATGGGCTCGCCCGCCCTGCCGCTGACGGTGACCGAACTGGGCGCCCTGGGGGTGCGCCGGATCAGCGTCGGCTCGGCGATGTCCCGGGCCGCGCTCGGCGCGGTCGTCCGCGCGGCGACGGAGATCCGTGACCTCGGCACCTTCGGGTTCGGGGCGGAAGCCGTCCCGTACCCCGATGCCAACGCGATGATGGCGCCGGCCCGGCCGGCCGGACCGGAGAGTGATCCCGCACCGTGAACCTCGCACAGGTACATCTGTCCGCCCCCCGCTACGTCCTGGGCGAGACCGAGGCCGACCACACCACCGTCAAGGACCTGTCCCGCAAGGCCCGCGAGTTCGGGATGCCCCCCAAGGCATCCCTGTGGGGCTGGGGCAGCGTCCGGCGCACCGACGAGAGCCTGGAGACCCTCGCCGTGCGCAGCGGTCTGGCGGCGCTGAACGCCGCCGGGACCGACCCCTCGTCCGTGGACTGCCTCGTGCTGTGTTCCACCCGTTTCCCCGGTGGCCCGCGCACCCACGGCAAGTTCATGGAAACGGTGATGTCCGGGCTCGGCCTGGACAACGCCGCGTTCACCGGCGTCACCCTCAACCGCTGCACCAACCTCCTGGTGGGCCTGCGCACCGCACAGGCGATGGTGGCCGCCGGACACCACCGCACGGTGCTGGTCGTCAGCACCGACCGGATCTCCGACGAAGCGGTGCGGATGGAGAACTTCGCCCTGTTCAGCGACGGTGCCGCCGCCGCCCTGGTGAGCGACGTCCCGCAGGGCCCGGACGCCTACGAGATCGTGGCCGGGGCGTCCGCGCAGGACCCCCGGGCGCTGGAGTGGACCAACGAGATCAGCTCCGACCTCGCCCGGGTGGTCAACGAACGCATCCTGGACGCCGCCGACATGAAGATCGGCGACATCGACGGTGTCCTGCACCTCAACCTCTACAAGCCCCTCGTCGTACTCAAGGAACGTCAGGCCGGGTTCACCAAGGAGCAGTTGTTCCTCGACAACATCCCCCGCATCGGCCACTGCTTCGCCGCCGACCCGCTCATCAACCTCGCGGACCGGGCCGCGGCCGGGCAGCTGCGGGACGACGGCCACTACCTGCTGGCGGCAAGCGTGCCCGGCGTCCGGGTCGGCGTGCTGCTGCGCAAACTGCCGACCGCACCGACCGCCGAGGCGGCGGCGACCGAGACCCGGGAGCTTCGATGAACGCACAGACCGGATTCCCCCTTCCCGACCTGACCACGTCGCTGCCCCGCGCCCCCTTCCACTTCAGCCCCAAGGCCGCAGAGGAGGCCGCGGCGGTCGTCGCCGGGGAACCGGACGGAATCTTCCGGCAGTTACTCGGCGACCAGGAGAGCGAGACCACGCTGCTCGTCGCCCGGCACGCCCTGGACGCGTTCCTCACCGCCGCCCGGTCGGAGTCGCAGCCCCAGTCCCAGCCGCCCGCGGACGCCGACGCCGTCGCCGCGTGGGTGGAGCGGACCCGCACCGAGCTCACGCCGGACCTCGTCGCGCTGCGTGCGGCCGCCCCCGAGACACGCGAGCTGGTACTGCGTCAGCGCGCCCCCCTCGCGCTGCTCGGCGGCTGCTGGCTCGACACCGTCTCGCAGGCCGCCACCCAGCCGTCCGTCATCGTCAACCGCCTCTTCGGGCAGTACTTCCAGCTGCAGGGCGAGGGCATCCCGCAGCGCGGGCAGCCGGCCCGGCGCCGGCGGGCCCTGACCGAACTGGGCGTCCACCTGCCCGAGATCGAGGCCGCGGACTTCCTCCGGCAGGCCTCTGCCCGCCCGCTGACCGTCCTGCACGCCTCCTTCCACCTCGCGCTCTCCCGGCTGCCGGCCTCCTTCCTGCCGGAAGTCGTCGGCGTGCACTACGCGATGGCCGCGCTGGGCGTCGACGACCTGCTGCTGGGCACCGAGCCGCACCTGTCGGAGGCCGAGGCCCGTACCGTCCTCGCGGACTACCTCTCCTTCACCGACCAGTCACCGACCGGCGACGAGGACCGCCGCCGCGCGCTCACCGCGATCGCCCTCGTCCTCCGGCTGGAGCGGGAACACACCGCCCTGCTCACGGAACTGGCCGCCTGGCACGAGGGGCTCTCCCTGGACGCCAGGGTCGCGCAGATCGTGGCCCGGCACGCGCCCTTCGCCGGCCGCCAGCACCGCAGCGTCCGCATGGGCGACCGGCGGCTGTCCGACTGGTTCGACGGCGACACGACCGACCTGGCCGCGTTCGTCGCCGAATTCCGCGCCTCGCGGCAGCTGAGGCCGGGCCGCGACGGAACCTGCCGGTTCCTGAAGTCCATCAAGTTCGGCGGCCCGATGTTCGGCATCTTCGACGAGCGCGAGGCGGCCACCTTCACGGCATGGGCGCAGGCCGTGGCGGCCGGCGAACCCGCCGATCTCGACTTCGCCCCCAACACCGCGGGGGACGACCACGCCGAGGAGTGGGCCAGGGCCCTGCGCGGCAGGGCACCCGAGGACCTCGACGACATCGTTCTCGCGGACGCCGAGAGCGGGCTGGACGACCGGCGGTTGTTCCACCGCGTCGTCAACGTCGAGCAGTACCCCCACATCCTGGCCGTGGCCCGGGACCGGGCCGAGGCGGGCCTGGCCGACGCGGAGATCCTCTTCACCCACGGCGGCGGCGGACGGCTCACCGACGCCGAGTACTTCGACTACACGCCCGAGGCGCTGATGGAGCGGGTCGAGCGCGTCTACTGGGACAAACTGGTCGACCCCTACCAGCCGCTCACCGAGATCCCGCACCGCGACGAGGTCATCTTCGAGCAGACGACCTTCGCCCTCGGCAGCCTCATCGACGGCACTTGGGCCCACCGCATCGGCAACCTCGGCCGCAACCACCGGCAGAGCGACGCCATGCTGTTCGGGATCTACGCCGACGAAATGGGCCGCGGCGACGTCACCAAGAACCACATCACCCTCATCCACCAGGTCCTCGCCAGCATGGACATCCACCTGCCGCACATCCGGCAGCCGGAGTTCCTCGAGCAGGGCGACCTCCCCGACCACCTCTACGGCTTCTCCATCCACCAGGTCTGCCTGTCGCTCTTCCCCGACACGCTCTACAACGAGATCCTCGGATACAACCTGGGCATCGAGATGTTCGGCCTGGGGGAGATGCGGCTCCACGAGATACAGAAGCTGCGCCGGTACAACCTCGACGTCTCCTACGAGGAGGCCCATCTGTCGATCGACAACTTCTCCGCCGGACACGCCCGGCAGTCGGCCGACATCATCGTCTCCTACCTCGACGACGTGCGGCGCAACTCCGGCGACGCGGCCGTCCAGCAGGAATGGCGCCGCATCTGGCGCGGCTACGCCTCCTTCGCCTACTTCGTCGAGCACCAACTCGTCAAGCAGATCCGGGCACAGGAGCGGACCCCGGCGGCCTTCGCGCCCACCGCCCCGAGCGACGACGTCGACCTGCTCATCTGACCTTCCGTGCACGACCACCGCCCTCCGCCCCCCTCCCAGCACGGAGAACCACCTTGGACCCGAGCACGAGCTTCGATCCGGAGATCCTCGCCCTCCCCTTCTACGACGACCGGCACCGGCGCCTCGCGGAGGCCATCGGCACCTGGTGCGACGACCGCACCGCCCGGTGGGACGAGGTCCGCGCGGAGGATCCGGACAAGGCCGGCCTGAGCCTCGTACGGCAGTTGGGGGAGGACGGCTGGCTCGCCTTCCTGGAGCCCGGCTCCGACCCCGAGGTGCGACCCGGCGACTTCCGCGCCATCTGCCTCATGCGTGAGGCGCTCGCGTACGCCGAGGACCTGGCCGACTTCGCTTTCTCCATCCAGGCACTGGCTGCGACGCCCCTGATCCGTTTCGGCAACGACGACCAGAAGCTCCGCTACCTGCCGGGCATGGCGCGCGGCTCGCTCGTCGGCGCCTTCGCGGTCTCGGAGGAACAGGCGGGCTCCGACGTCGCCGCGGTCGGCCTCACCGCCGAACGCACCGATGACGGCGGCTATCTCCTCAACGGGCACAAGGCGTGGATCGCCCATGGCACCATCGCCGATGTGTACATCGTCATCGCCCGCACCGGCGAAGGCCCCGGCCCGCTGGGACTCACGGCCTTCCTGGTGCCCGCGGACACCCCCGGCGTACGGGTCGGTGACCGGCCGGTGCCGATCGCCCCGCGCTCGTTCGCGCACCTCGCCTTCGAGGACTGCCGGGTGCCGGCCGAGGCCGTGCTGGGCAAGCCCGGCCGGGGCTTCGTCATCGCCATGGACCTGCTCGAACGTTTCCGGATGACGGTGGGCGCGGCGGCACTCGGGTTCGCCCGCCGGGCCGCCGACACCGCCCTGGCCCGCGCCCGGACCCGACAGGTCGGCGGCGGCCTGCTCATCGACCACCAGCTGACCAAGGCGTCCCTGGCCGACATGGACGTCCAGCTCAACGCGTCCGCCCTGCTGGTGGCCCGGGCCGCCTGGGAGGCCGACCGGGGCAGCCCGCGCTTCGCCCGTCACTCCAGCATCGCCAAGCTGCACGCCACCGAGGAGGCCCAGCGCATCGTCGACACCGCCGTGCAACTGCTGGGTGCCTCCGGCGTCATGAAGGACAGCGTCACCGAGCGCCTGTACCGGCAGATCCGGTCCCTGCGCATCTACGAGGGCACCTCGGAAATCATGCGGTTGACCATCGCGGGGACCCTCGACACCCGTCGAGCCGCCCGTGCCGCCCGCGACCTGTGACCACCCCACCGTCGAATCGACAAGGAGTTCCCGGGTGACCACCCCGATCGAAGCGGTCCGGCAGCCGGACCCGTACCCCTACTACGCGACGCTGGTGGCCGAGCGTCCGCTGGCCTTCGACGAGGCCGTGGGCGCGTGGGTGGCCTGCGACGCGGCGGCGGTGCGAGCCGTACTGAACGCCACCGCCCTCAGGGTGCGCCCGCCCGCCGAGCCGGTGCCCGCGGGTATCGTGGGAACCCCGGCCGGTGACGTCTTCGGCGACCTGGTCCGGATGACCGACGGCGAACCGCAGCACCGTCTGAAGGCGGTGGTCGTCGACGCGCTGGGGCACGTCGACACGGCGCGCGCGGCCGACCTGGCCGCCGTACGGACCCGCGAGGTCCTCGCGGCGGGCGGCGACCCGCCCTTCGAGGAGCTGATGTTCGGTGTGCCCGCCCGGGTCGTGGCGGCGCTGTGCGGGCTCGACCAGGGCGCGGACGCCGAAGCCGCCCGGCTCATCGGCGACTTCGTCCAGTGCATCCCCGCCTCCGCCACCCCCGAGCAGCAGAAGGCCGCGGCGCTCGCGGCCGGCCGGCTCCAGGAGCTGCTGGGGCCCGGCATCGAGCGGGGCGAGGACGGCACGGGCCTGCTCGCCGACCTGGTACGGGCCGCACGCCACGCCTCCTGGTCCCGTACCGCGCCGCTGCTGGCCAACGCGGTCGGCTTCCTGTCCCAGACCTACGACGCCACGGCCGGCCTGATCGGCAACACCCTGGTGGCGCTGGCGCGCGGCGCGCGGCTGCCCTCCGGCCTCGCCGACGCCGAGGCGTTCGTCCGCGAGGTCGTACGCCATGACGCGCCGATCCAGAACACCCGCCGCTTCGTCGCCGAGCCGTTCCGTCACGGCGACGCCGAGATCGCCCCGGGCGAACAGGTGCTGGTGGTCCTCGCCGCCGCCAACCGTGACCCGGCCGCCAACCCCGACCCGCACGCCTTCCGGCCCGGCCGCCCGGACCCCGCGGTCTTCACCTTCGGCGCCGCGGCCCACCGCTGCCCCGGGCAGAGACTGGCCGTCACCGTGACGGTCGCGGTCGTCCGCGAACTGCTCGCGGCGGGTTTCGACCCGGCCCAGCTGCCGGACGAGGTGACGTACCGGCCGTTGGCCAACGCCCGCATCCCGGTGCTCTAGCCGTCGCACCAGTCACATACAGCACCCCGCACGAACGAAGAGAGAGAGTACGAAGCCGATGTCGGACAGGCCACGCTTGTGGATGCGGCACGAGTCCCGTACCGGTGAGCGCCGCGCACCGCTCGTCCCCGAGGACGCCGCGCGGCTCGTCGCGCAGGGCGTCGAGATCACCGTGGAGGAGGCGCCGCAGCGTGCCTTCCCGCTGGCGGACTACGTCGCGGCCGGCTGCCGCACCGCGCCGTCCGGCAGCTGGACCGAGGCCCCGCGCGACCACTACGTCCTGGGCCTGAAGGAACTGCCCGACGAACCCGACCACCTGGCCCACCGTCACATCTACTTCGGCCACGCCTACAAGGGCCAGACCGGTGCCCGGGAGTTGCTCGGCCGGTTCACGTCCGCCGGCGGAGCGCTGCTGGACCTGGAGTACCTGACGGACGAGGACGGCCGGCGCCTGGCCGCGTTCGGGTACTGGGCCGGTTACGTCGGCGCGGCCCTGGCCGTGCTCCACCACCGCGGGCTGCTCGACGCCCCACTGCAGCCGCTGGACCGGGCCGCACTGGACGCCCGGCTCGCCGCACCGCGGTCACCGGCGACCGAGCGGGCCCTGGTGATCGGCGCGCTCGGCCGCAGCGGCCGCGGCGCCTGCGACGCCCTGGAGACGGCGGGCATCACCCCCACCCGCTGGGACGTGGCCGAGACCCGCGACCTGGACCGGACGGCACTGCTCGACCACGACATTCTGGTCAACACCGTGCTCACCACACGGCCCGTGCCGCCCTTCCTCACCTCCGCGGACCTCGACGCCCCCGAGCGGCGCCTGTCCCTCATCGCGGATGTCACCTGCGACGTCACCTCCGAGTGCAACGTCCTGCCGGTCTACGACGAGATCACCGACTGGGAGCACCCGGTCCGGCGGCTGCGCGCCGGCGCACGGCCGGCCGACCTCATCGCCATCGACAACCTGCCCTCGCTGCTGCCCGTGGAGTCCAGCCGTGCCTTCTCGGCCGAGCTGTACCCCGAGTTGCTGCGCCTGAACGACTCCGGCACGGCCTGGGAGCGCGCGCTGCTGGCCTTCGAGACCGCCCTCGCCACCGACCTCAAGGGAAGCACCCGTGCCCGTTAGCCGAAACACCCCCGAGGCGGCCGCGCCGGCCCCCGCCAGCGGCACCGTCCACTGGATAGGCACCGGCCTGTCCACCGGCCCGTCCGGCCTGGGCCTGCTGTGCGAGCGGGCCGAGCGCGTGGTGCTGTGGGACCGCACCGCCGAACGCGCCGCCGACCGCCTGACCGCGCTCGGCCTGACCGGTCGCGCCGAGGCCCGCGCGCTCACCGACGACGCCCTCCAGGACGCGGTCGGCGCCGGCGACGTGATCGTCTCCATGCTGCCCGCCGCCGAACACCCCCGCCTGTTGCGGCTGGCCCTGGAGAGCCGGGCCCACTTCGCCTGCACCAGCTACGTCTCCGACGCGCTCACCGAACTGGCCGCGACCGCGGCGGACGCGGGCGTCGTGGTGCTCACCGAGGCCGGACTCGACCCGGGCATCGACCACCTGATGGCCCACCGGCTCGTCGAAAGCGCCCGCGCCGCGGTCGGCGACACGGCCGAGTCGGTCGACTTCACCTCCTACTGCGGTGGCATTCCCGCCGTCCCCAACGACTTCCGCTACCGCTTCAGCTGGGCGCCCTACGGTGTCCTGGCCGCCCTCGGCTCCCCGGCCCGCACCATCGACCAGGGCGTGGAGCGCACCGTGGCCCGCCCCTGGGAGGCCGTCCTCACCCACCGCCTCGGTGGCGAGGACTTCGAGGTCTACCCCAACCGCGACAGTGTGCCGTTCGTGGCCCAGTACGGCATACCGGAGGGCTGGCGGCTGCGCACCTTCGTCCGCGGCACCCTGCGCAACGCGGGCTGGCGGAAGGCCTGGAGCGATGTCTTCACCACCGTGAGCAGCGGCGACCAGGAACAGATCCGTTCCCTGGCCAAGGACCTCGCTGCCCGCCATCCCACCACCGACGCGGACCGCGACCGCGTGGTGCTGTCCGTCGCCCTCGACGTCCGTGCCGCCGGCGGCGTGCGCTGGCAGGGCTCCTGCCTGCTGGACCTGACCGGCGACGACACCGAGAGCGCCATGGCCCGCTGTGTGTCCCTGCCGCTCGCCTTCGGCATCACCCGGATGCTGGACGGGGCGCTGCCCGCCGGCTTGAACCGCGCCGCGGAGTCCGCCGACGAGGCCACTCGCTGGCTGGAGTTCCTGGACGGGGCCGGGCTGCACTGCACGTTCGCCGACGGCGCCCCCGCCCCCGGCGGAGAGGGGGTGTGACCGCGGGACACCCGGCGGCCCGGCGGCGTTCGACCGCCGGGCGGGCGCCGATCCTGAGAACCTGAGCCCCCGCCGCATCGCCGGCTTCCCGTTCGTGGCCGGCCTCGGCACCGCCGTCCGGGCGGTGCCCGCGCACCGGCCGTAGAACCCGGGCCGCACCCACCGCAGCCGCCCGACGGGCCGGGGCAAAAACCCGGCCCAGAACGAGCCCACGAGGGCCTGAATCGCCCGGCTCACCTTCGACGCCCCCCCCCGCCAGGGGCCGTGACCCACACCCGCACCGCAACCGCAGCCAGGCACGCCCTTCGCCGTTCGATTCGTCACGTTTCACGTCACATGTTCAGTACGTCCTGAGTCGGCATGCCGCCGGCACCTGTCCGAAGGAGAGATCCGACCATGGGGTACGAGAAAACGACGCCTGACTCCACGCACTACCGCTGCCTGGGAATCGGCGTGGGACCCGCCAACCTGAGCCTCGCGTCACTGCTGCACAGCCGTACGGAGGTGCGCAACCTCTTCATCGACCGCAAGCCGTCCTTCGGCTGGCACGACGGCCAGCAGATCCCCGGCACGACCCTGCAGGTCTCCATGTTCAAGGACCTGGTCTCGCTCTCCGATCCCAAGTCCCCGTTCTCCTTCCTGGCCTATCTGCACGACCAGGGCCGGGTGTACCACTTCCTCAACGCCCAGTTCGACGACGTACCGCGGCTGGAGTTCCGCAACTACCTCGCCTGGGCGAGCCGGCGCAACGAGAACATCGTCTTCGGCGAGACGGTCCAGGAGGTCGGCTTCGACGGGGTGTTCACCGTCCGCACCGACCGCCGCACCGTCACCGCCGACAACGTAGTGGTCGGTGTCGGAAACCAGCCCTGGGTGCCGGAGCAGGGCCGCCCGCACCTCGGCGCCACCCAGTTCCACGTCAACGACTTCATGACCTCGGCCCAGAACCTGGGCGGCAAGCGGGTCGTGGTGGTCGGCGGCGGCCAGTCCGGCGCCGAGGCGTTCTCGGACCTGATCGCCCGCTCCGGAGCCGAACTGCCGCGCCGGGTCTCCTGGATATCGCGGCGCCGCAACTACTTCCCCATCGACGACTCGCCGTTCACCAACGACTACTACATGCCCGACCACTCCGACTACTTCTTCAGCCTGGGCACCGACGTGCGCGCCGCGTTCAACGCCCAGCACATCCTCACCAGCGACGGCATCTCCGAGTCCACGCTGCGCGACATCTACCAGCGCATCTACGTCCACCGGTTCGTGGAGGGCAACCCCGACCTGGTCGGGCTGCACCCCAACCGTGAGGTGGTCGGCGTCGAGGCCGGCGCGGCGGGTGGCTGGGACATCACCGTCCGGCACAACGACGAGCCCGGATCGCGGGAGCACTTCGAGGCGGACGTCGTCGTGTGGGCCACCGGATTCCGGCCGGCCGCCATGGACTTCCTCGCGCCGATCGCCGACCGCCTCGAACGGGACGGCGACGAACTGCGCATCGACGAGGACTACGCGGTGCGCTGGGACGGCCCCGCCGACCGCAGCATCTTCGTGCAGAACGCCGCCCGGGGCCAGCGGGGCCTGGCCGACCCCAACCTCAGCCTCAACGCCTGGCGCAGCCAGCGCATCGCCGACCGGCTGTCCGGTGTACGCAGCGACGAGCAGCTGGCGTCGTTCATCGAGTGGTCGTCCAAGGCCGGCACCAAGATGCCGTGGGGGGCGTGATGGCGGCGCGGCACACCGACCACGACTACGCGGTGGTCGGCGCCGGAGTGCTCGGCTGCCTGATCACCCGGGAGATCCTCGCCCGTGACCCGCACGCCTCGGTGGCGCTGCTGGAGCGGGACGCCATCGGCAGCGGCGCCACCCGCCGCTCGGCCGGCCTACACTTCCCGCGCGGCTTGACGCCCCGCGTCCGCCGCATGGCCTCCTACAGCCAGCAGTGGTACGCGGCACTCAAGGACGCCCGCCCCGAACTGCCCGTGCACAGCCTGCGGATGACGGTCGTCGCCCCCACCCCGCAGGAGACCCGGCTGCGCGGCGTCTACCTGCCCGAGGCACGACTGCGGCCCGCGGCGGCACTCCCGGCGGTCGTCGCTCAGCTGCCCGACGGCATGAGCGCCTGGGAGGGGGACGGCTGCCAGTACGCGGACGTCTACGCCCTCAGCCAACTCCTGGCCCGTGAGCTGCGCCCGAACGCCACGTTCCGTGAGGGAGCCCAGGTCACCGCGGTGACCCCGGCGGCGGACGGGGTGCGCCTGGACCTCGGCACCGGTGACACGCTCACCGCCGGGCACGTCGTACTCGCCCCCGGCCCCTGGCTCGCGGCCCCCGCCTGGAAGGGACTCGTCGCCCCGCTCGGCGCCCGGGTGAAGAAGGTCGTGGCCCTGCACATCGAGACGGTGCCGACCGCCGACGACGAGGCCGTGGTCTTCCAGGACGAGGACGCCTTCCTGCTGCCGTACCACGAGCGCGGCCACTGGCTGTTCAGTTACACCTGCCAGGAGTGGGACGTCGACCCGGACACGGTGCCGGCCGCGCTGTCGCCGACCGACCGTGACGAGGCCCTCTCCACCTTGCGCCGGTACGCCCCTCACCTGGTCGAGCACTGCGCCTCCGGCCGAGTCTTCTGCGACGCGTACGGGCCCGACTTCGAGCCCCTGGTCCGCGCGCTCACCGACGACGGGCGCGTGGTCTTCGCGGGCGCCGCCAACGGCTCCGGATACCGGCTGGGCCCCGCCATCGCGGCGGAGACCGCCGATCTGCTCCCTCTTCCGTCCCAGCGAAAGGACGCGGCGTGATCATCAACACGTACGACGAGACCGTGCTCTCCGAGGCCTTCGGTATCGACATGAGCACCATCGAGGGCCTCGGCACGGGCGCCGGCTGGGGACGGGTCGCCCCCGGTCAGGCCTCCGACAGTCATCAGCACGACGAGACCGAGTTCTTCGTGATCGTCGCGGGCCGCGGCGAGTTCATCGTCGACGGGCGCCGCCACCCGGCCGCCCCCGGCACGGTGGCGCTGTTCGAGCCCTTCGAGTCCCACGTCCTGGAGAACACCGGCGACGACGACCTGGTCTTCCTCACCCAGTACTGGCGCGACGCCGAACGCGCCCTGGCCTCCGCGCGGAACAGTGAGCGCAAGAACTTCGGCGACCGGCCGGTCTTCGTGTTCTCCACCCCGCCCACCCCCAACGGCGACCTCCACCTCGGTCACCTCTCCGGCCCCTACCTCGGCGCCGACGTCTTCGTCCGGCACCAGCGGATGAACGGCACCAACGCCTGGCACCTGACCGGCAGCGACGACTACCAGAGCTATGTGCCGGCCGCCGCCCGCGCCGAGGGCCGCGAACCCGCCGAGACCGCGGCCCACTACAGCGCCGAGATAGCCGCGACCCTCGCGCTGATGGACATCACACCCGACCAGTACACGGTCACCAACGACGACCCCGACTACCGGGGCGGGCTGAAGGACTTCTTCTCCCGGGTCGTCTCCTCCGGCACGGCCCAGGTCACCGAGGCCGACGCGCTCTTCGACGCGGAGAGCGGACGGTACCTCTACGAGGTCGACGTCAAGGGCGGCTGCCCCGGCTGCGGTTCGGGCACCAGCGGCAACATCTGCGAGGAGTGCGGCGAGCCCAACACCGTCACGGACCTCACCGAGCCCGTCTCCACCGCGTCGGCAGCGGCGCCCCGCCGCGGCCCGATGGCCCGGTGGATGCTGCCCCTGCACACCTTCCAGGGCGACATCGCCGCCCACCACCACCTCGGCCGGGTCCCGGCACGCCTGCGGGAACTCGCCGACCGGCTCTTCAGCCGCCCCAGCATGGACATCCCCCTCACCCACCCGTCCTCCTGGGGCGTCCCCCCGGCGGAGAAGGACGTGGACGGCCAGGTCATCTGGGTGTGGCCGGAGATGTCGTACGGCTTCCTGCACGGCATCCAGGCCCTCGGCTCCCGCCTGGGCGAGAACTGGCAGGCGTCCGCGCCCCAGCAGGACTGGAAGATCGTCCACTTCTTCGGCTACGACAACAGCTTCTACCACTCGGTGCTCTACCCGGCCCTGTACCGGCTGGCGTTCCCCGACTGGACACCGGACATCGACTACCACGTCAACGAGTTCTACCTGCTGGAAGGCAGCAAGTTCTCCACCAGCCGGCGGCACGCCGTCTGGGGCAAGGACATCCTCAGCCCCGACTCCGTCGACTCGGTCCGCTACTTCCTCGCCGCCACCCGCCCCGAGGGCACCCGCACCAACTTCCAGCGCGCGGCCTACGAGTCGGCCCTGACCGACACCCTCATCGGCACCTGGCAGACCTGGCTGAACGACCTCGGCTCCCGGATCGCCAAGCACTACGGCGGCACCGCCCCCGACGCCGGCAACTGGACGCCCGAGCACTCCTCCTTCCTCGGACGGCTCGGCGCCCGACTCGCCGCGGTCACCGGCGCCCTGGACTCCGACGGCTTCTCCCTCAACCAGGCCGCCGCCGAACTCGACGGCATCGTGCAGGACACCCTGCGCTTCTCCCGCCAGGAGTCGCTGCTGGCCGAGACCGCGGGCTGGGAGAACGAGGCCCGCACCGCCACAGCCCTGGAACTGGCCGCCGCCCGGCTCCTCGCCCACGTCGCCGCTCCCGTCATGCCGCGCTTCGCCGCGCACCTCGCCGGTACGCTCGGCATGCCCGAGCCGAGCAGCTGGCCGCGCACCGTCGAACTCGTCGCCCCCGGCAGCGAGATCCGCCTCACGGACGCCGTCTTCTTCCACCCGACGCCGCTCCCGGCGGCCGCCTCCTCGACCCAGACCGGCCCCCGGCTGACGCCGTGGCTGAGCGGCCTGGTGCGGGCCGTGCTGCAACTCCCCGACGACGCGGCTGTCCGCGAGCGCAGCCTCAGCCAGCTGAACACCAGCTCCCTGCAGGCGGTCACCCTCCAGTACCAGGTCCTCGAAGCCCTCGACGTGGACCTCAGCGTCGAGGAACTCCTCGGCAGCCACGACATCGACACCCTCGCCACGATCATCGAGGAACGCGCCGAGCCCGCGGCCGTCGAACCGCTCACGGAGGCGAACGTCCGATGAGCTACCGCGAGGTGCTGCACGAGATCGAAAGCCGCGGCCTGTCCGTCGCCCTGTCCGGCAACGACCTGCGGCTCCAGGGCGGCCGTGAGCGCATGGACCCCGCGTTCATCGCCCGCGTCAAGAGCGTGAAGGACGAACTGATCGCCCACCTCGCCGAGGAGCAGCGACACGGGCCCGGTTTCCCGCTCACCACCCTGCAGCGCGCCTATCTGCTGGGCCGCAGCGGCATCTTCGAGATCGGTGACGTGGCCAGCCACGTCTACCACGAGATCGAAGGAGTGTGGGACGTCGATCGCCTGGAGTCGGCGCTGGAAGCGGTCGTGGACGCGCACAGCGGCCTGCGCTCCCGCTTCGTCGGCGACGACCGTCAGATCACCGAACTCCGCCAGTACCGGCCCCGGATCGCCCGCCTCGACCTGCGCCGGGAGAGCCCCGAGGAACAGTCCCGCATCCGCCGCGAACTGCGCGAGGAACGCTCGCACCGGGTGCTCGCCACCGACCAGGTGCCGCTGATCGCCGTCGAGGTGACCATCCTCGCCGACGACCGCATGATCCTCCACGTCAGCCACGACGGGCTGATCATGGACGGCATCAGCATGTTCCTGTTCTTCCAGGCCTGGTGGCAGCGCTACCGCGACGGCACCGACGAGAGCGCGCCCACCGAACTGCCGTACGCGGAGTACGTCGCCGCGCTGGAGTCCGCGCGCGACCGCGCCCCCGCCCGCCGCTCCCGCCAGTACTGGCTCGAACGGATCGACGACCTCGCCCCGCACCCGGACCTGCCGCTGCGCACCAGCCCGTCCGCGCTCACCCGCACCCGCTTCTCCCAGCGGCAGGTGCGCCTGGACCCACGGGCGTGGACCGCGCTGAAGGAGCGGGCCGCGCACGCCGGACTCACCCCGTCTGCGCTGCTGCTCGCCGCCTACGCGGAGACCCTCGCCACCTGGGGCGGCGGTCCGCGGTTCACCCTCAACACCACGGTGGCCAACCGCCCGCCGATCCACCCGCGGGCCTTCCAGGCCATCGGCAGCTTCTCCGACACCATGCTCGTCGAGATCGACGTCGACCGGACCCGCAGCTTCGAGGAGCGGGCCCGCGCCCTGCAGACCCGGCTGCGCCGCGACCTCGACCACCGGCACTTCTCCGGCAGCGACGTCATGCAGGAACTGGCGCGACGACGCGGTGGGGTGGCCGGCGCCCGGATGCCGTTCACGTTCAACAGCGCGATCGGTCATGTGGGCGGCGATGTCGACGGCTCCGCGCTGGAGCTGTTCGGGCCGGAGGTGTACACCGTCAGCCAGACCCCGCAGGTGTGGCTCAACGCGTTCGCGATGGAACAGCACGGCGGGCTCGTCGTCCAACTCGACGGCGTCGACGAGCTGTTCCCCGAGGGCCTGCTCGACGACCTCGCCCAGGGCTACCGCACACTCCTCGACACCCTCCTCGACGAGGCCGCCTGGCAGCGCCACACCTTCGACCTGCTGCCCGAGGCGCAGCGCGAGCGGCGCCGCGAGGCCAACGACACCGCTGCGCCGCTGCCCGAGACCATGCTGGGCGACGCGTTCCGCGCCCAGGCCGAACGCACCCCGCACGCGCCCGCCGTCATCACCTCCGAACGTGAGGTCAGCTACGGCGAACTGCTGCGCCGCGCCACCGCGGCGGCGGCCCGGCTGCGCGCCGGGAACGTCGGCCGCGACGAGCTGGTCGGCCTGGTGATGAGCCGGGGGCCCGAGCAGATCGTCGGCATCCTCGCCACCGTGCTGGCCGGCGCCGCCTATCTGCCGGTCGACGCGGCACTGCCCGCCGAGCGGCAGAACTACATGCTCCGCGACGGCCGGGTGCGCCACGTGCTCACCAACACCGGCTGGCAGGACCCCGACGGCGAACGACAGGTACAGCACCTCGACCTCACCGACACCGCCGAGGCCACCGACCCGCCGGCGGACCTGCCGGGCCCGCTGCCGGGCGCCGGCCCCGACGACCTCGCCTATGTGCTCTACACCTCCGGCACCACGGGTGAGCCCAAGGGCGTCATGGTCAGCCACCGCAATGTCGCCAACGTGGTGGCCGACTGCCACAAGCGGTTCGGCATCACGCCCGAGGACCGGTTCTTCGCCATCAGCGCGTTCAACTTCGACCTGTCGGTGTGGGACGTCTTCGGCGCGCTGTCGGCCGGCGCGGCCCTGGTGATGCCCGACCGGGACCGGGCCGTCGACCCCGCCCACTGGCTGGAACTGTGCGAGAGCGCCGGGGTGACCGTCTGGAACTCGGTGCCCGCCATCGTCTCCCTGCTGCACGACCAGGCCCTCGCCGACCAGGCCGTCCCGCCCGCGCTGCGCCTGGTGATGATGAGCGGCGACCGCGTCCCGCCGGCCCTGCCGGCCGCGCTGCGCCGGCTGAAGCCCGACGTGGACGTGATCTCGCTCGGCGGGCCCACCGAGACCACGATCTGGAACATCCTGCACCCCGTCGGCCCCGACGAGGACGGCAGCGAGTCCATTCCCTACGGCCGCCCCAACGCCAACAACCGCGCCTATGTGCTCGACCGGGACGGGCAGGACTGTCCCGACTGGGTGACCGGCGAGATCTGCGCGGCGGGCACCGGCCTGGCCCGTGGCTACTGGGGTGACGAGGCCCGCACCGCCGAGCGGTTCGGCCACGACAGCCGCCGCGGCGAACGCCTCTACCGCACCGGCGACCTGGGCCGCTATCTGCCCGACGGCAGTATCGCGATCCTCGGCCGCAGCGACTTCCAGATCAAGGTCAACGGCTACCGCATCGAGGCCGGCGAGGTCGAGACCCGGCTGGTCGCCCTCGACGCCGTCGCCAAGGCTGTCGTCGCCGGACGCCCCGGCGCCCAGGGCGACCGGCTGGTGGCCCACCTGGTGCCGGCCGGTGAGCGACGGCCCGGCGTGGCCGAACTGCGCGAGGCCCTGCGCCGCGACCTGCCCGACTACATGGTCCCCACCGCCGTGATCTGGCACGAGGAACTGCCGCTGACCAAGAACGGCAAGGTCGACCGGAGCAAGCTCGCCGACGTCCCCGTCGAGGACACGGCACGGGTCACCGACACCTCGGGCGGCGGTGAGCCCGCGACGGACACCGAGAAGGCCCTCGTCGAGATCTGGTCCCAGGTGCTGCGCGGCACCCAGGTCGGCGTCAACGACAGCCTCGGCGCCCTCGGCGGCGACTCCATCGCCGCGGCCCGCATCCTCACCGCCGTCCGCAAGCGGTTCGGGGTCACCATCCCGCTCGACATGTTCGCCGACATGGACACCGTCCGGGCCATGGCCGCCGCCCTCACCCCCCGACAGGAGGACCAGTGACCGACCACTCGACGATCAACCAGATCGTCTCCCACCCACCGGTCGGCGGACGGATCGCCTTCGCCCGGCTCGACGGCACCCACAGCGTCGACCTGCCCGAGCTGTACGAGATGGCCGGCCGGCTGGCCCGACGGCTGCGGGCCCGCGGCATCGGACCGGGCGACCGGATCGGCATCCTGGCCGCCAACAGCCTGGAGTGGGTACTGCTCGACCTCGCCGCGCTGCTCCTGAAGGCCGAGACGGCGGGCTTTGAACCCGGCAAGTTCGACCCCGACGACAAGCTCACCGAGCGCTACGACGTCACGCTGCTGTTCACCGACCGGGAGACCTACGCCCCGGGGACCGTGCCGATCAGCGAGGTCCGCGCCCTCGCCGAGGAACCGGACGACGCGGACACCGAGCCCCTGCCCCCGGTCACCTGGGCACCGCGGGACGTGACGACCATCAAGTTCACCTCGGGCAGCACCGGCACCCCCAAGGGCCTGGGCGCGACCGTCGGCAGCATCGACAGCTCACTGTCCGCGGTGCAGGAGATCTTCGAACACAAGCCGGGGGACGACCTGTTCGTCTTCCTGCCGCTGTCACTGCTCCAGCAGCGCTACTGGATCTACTCCGCGCTCGCCCACGGCCACGACGTCACCATCAGCACCTACGAGGCGGCCTTCGCGGCGCTGCGCCGCACCCGGCCCACCGTCGTCATGGGCGTACCCGCCTTCTACGAGACGGCCAAACGCCAGATCGAGGCACGGCTGCGCCGCTCGGACGGCACCCAGACCCTCCAGGATGCCGCCGCCCGCATGTTCGGCGACCGCGTCCGCTACCTGTGGACCGGCTCCGCGCCCGCCGCCGCGGCGACGCTGGACTTCTTCACCGAGGCCGGCCTGCCCATCTACGAGGGCTACGGCCTCAACGAGACCTGCATCGTCACCAAGAACCACCCCGGCGCCGGCCGCGCGGGCAGCGTCGGCCAGGTCCTGCGGGGCAAGGAGGTGCTGATCGGCGAGGACGGCGTCGTCAGCGTCCGCAGCGACCACCCCGTGGGTTACGGCTACGCGTACGCCGCCCCCGGCGACTCCGAGCGGGTCTTCGGCCCCGACGGCACCGTACGCACCGGCGACCTCGGGTACCTCGACGACGACGGCTTCCTCTTCATCCGGGGCCGGGCCGACGACGTCATCGTCCTGGACAACGGCAAGAAGATCGTCGTCCGGCCGATCGAGGAGAGCATGCGCACCAGCCCGGCCGTCGCCGAGTGCGTCCTGTTCTGCCCCGCGCAGACCGACCTGGTCGCCGTCGTCTCCCCGGCCGGCGTACCCGCCGACCACGACGCCATCGCGGCCCAGCTCGCCCTGACCAACGCCTCGTTGACCAAGGACGAACAGATCAGCAGGGTGATCGTCGCCCAGGAGCCCTTCAGCATCGAAGGCGGCCTGCTCACCTCCCAGTACAAGCCGAAACGCAAGCAGATCCTCGAGGCCTACCGGGCCGGGATCCACAACAGCAAGGAAGGCATCCATGCGGTCTGACATCGAAAGCGCTGCCAGGGACAACCTCTCCGCGGTGCTCACCCCGCCGGTCGCCCCCGACGACCTCGACCTCGACGCGGACATGGCCGGCACCTACGGCCTGACCTCCCTCAACAAGGTCCTCTTCCTGACCGAGGTGTGCGAGGCGACCGACGTCGACCTCGCCAACTTCACCGAACACGACCTCGCCGAGATGACCACCCTGCGCAGCGTCACCGAGGCCCTGACCCGACACACGAGCAAGGTGGCCTGACCATGACCTGGGCACAGAACGCGGCAGCGGTCCTGGAGAACGAACACGTCCTGCTGCGGCCGGTCACCGAGGCCGACCGCGAGAACGTACGGGCCGTGGCCATGGACCCCGACATCTGGCGCTACTTCGTCTCCGCCGTGGAGACCGACGCCGACTTCGAGACCTTCTTCGACACCTGCCTCGCCGACCAGGCGGCCGGCCGCCGCGTCGTCTACGTCATCACCGACCGGGCGAGCGGCCGGGTCGCGGGCAGCATGAGCTACGGCAACATGGCCGAGGCCGACGCCCGCCTGGAGATCGGCTGGTCCTGGCTGGGCCGTGACTTCCGCGGCCAGGGCATCAACCGCTGGGCCAAGTACCTGCTGCTGCGACACGCCTTCGACACGCTCGGAGCCGAGCGGGTCGAGTTCAAGACCGACATCCTCAACACCCAGGCCCGCCGCGGACTGCGCAACATCGGCGCCGTCGAGGAAGGCACCCTGCGCAGCTTCAACTACATGCCCGGCGGCCGCCGCCGCGACGCGATCTTCTACAGCGTGCTGCGCGCCGAATGGCCGCGCGTGCAGCGCGAACTGGCCACCAAGCCGAAGGTCTCCCAGCCGGAAACCGTCGGATGACCGCGGGCGGGGGCATCCCCTTCATCCGCGCGTCCGGTGACCCCTTCGCGGTCGGACGCGCTCATGGCGAGGCCCTCGCCGGTCCGCTGCGCACCTTCCTCGACGACTCGCTGGCCCGCCTGAACAAGGTCATGCCCCAGCCGGTCACCCAGGACGCGCTGCTGCCGTCGATCGCCGCCTACCGGGCGGCGGTCACGGCGGCCCTGCCGGACCAGGCGGAGGAGATCGCGGGCCTCGCCTCGGGCGCCCGGATCACCGAGGACGAGGCATGGCTGCTCCAGCTGCGCCGGGAGATCATGGGCTACCGCAAGGTGCCCACCGCGGGCGACTGCACGACGTACGCCCGCACGGCCCGCGACGCTCCGGTGCTCGCGCAGACCATCGACCTCAACGGCGACCTGGACGACCACATCGCCGTCCTGGACGTCGCCCGCGGCGAGGCGGGACGCCGCTCGCTCGTCCTCAGCTTCGGTGGCCTGCTCGGCTATCTGGGCCTCAACAGCGACGGCCTCGCGGTCGGCCTCAACCTGGTCCTGGGCGGCGAGTGGCGCCCAGGGGTACCGCCCTACCTCGCGATCCGTCATCTCCTGGACACGGCGCGGGACGTCACCGAGGCCCTGGAGATCCTGCGCACCCTGCCGCTGGCCAGCTCCCGCACGCTGGTGCTGTGCGACCGGGACCGCGCCGTCTGCGTGGAGGCCCTCGGGGACGAGCTCAGGACCATCGAGGACACGGAGGTGGCGCACACGAACCACTTCCTGCACCCCGATTTCGTACCGGCCGACGAGATCAACGTCTTCGCCCGCAACTCCTCGGTCCGCAGACTGAAGACGGCCACGGCCGGACTCGGCGAACTGCCCCCCGGCGCCGACCCGGAGGAACACTTCGCCCTGCTGTCCCAGACCCCGATCCGCGTCCCGGACCGGGGAGACATCCGTGCCGAACGCACCGTCGCCGCCGTCGTTCTGCTGCCCGACCGAGGTGAGCTGCACGTACGCCCCGGCGACCCGGCACTGTCACGGACACAGGTGTTCAGCCTGTAGGGAGGGAGCACTCGCGTGCGGACGTGGCTGGTGGACCTGGACGACCTGGACGCCGACGAGCCGGACCGGGCGGACGAGGGCGTCCTGACGGAGGAGGAGCGGTGGCGCGGCGCCCAGTTCGCGCACCCGCTCCCGGCACGCCGTTTCCTGCGTTCCCGGCTGGCCGTGCGCCACCTGCTGGGGGAGCGGCTGGGCGTGCCGCCGGCCGAACTGCGCATCGCGCGTCTGCCGGACGGCAAGCCGTATCTGCCGGACCACGCGGGCCTGCACATCAGCTGGTCGCGTTCGGGGGGCCTGCTGCTGCTCGGGGCGTCCGGCAGCGGGTCCATCGGCGTGGACATCGAGGTGCGGCGGCCGGTGCCGAGCCCCCTGAACGTCCTGGCCACCGTCTATCCGGATCTTCCGGCCGCCGCCCGCCCCGAGTCGTTCCTCCCGGCGTGGACGCTCCTGGAGGCGGCGGTCAAGGCGACCGGCCGCGGCCTGTCCCGCGGCGCACGCGATGTCGACCTCCGCTTCGAAGCCACCGGCGAGGTCACCCTGCGCGGCATCCGCGGCCCGGGCCCGGGCCCGGGCGCCTGGTCCGGCCGTACGGACGTGCTGCCCGCGCGGACCGGCACGCCCGCGGCTGTCGTGGCCGTCGTGGTGCGGGGCGAGGTGACCGGGACGATCGCGCCGTGCGTCAGTACGGGCCGGTACGAACAGGTCTGCTAGGCGGACCACAAGAACGGGCTGTTCATCCCGCCGGTCTTCCGCACGATCCTCACCTGTCCGCCGCCGGACCAGGTCGGCGCGGGCAGCGGCATCATGTCGGCTACCCGGCCGACGCCTGCCGTGGCACCTGATGAGCCTCGAGCCCGGCGGCCCGGCCCACGGTGCTCTCGCGCACGACGAGTCGATGGGCGGCCCGGATCTCCAGACCCGGTACGGGCGTCGCGCTGGTGATCCGGTTGAGCAGCCGCTCGACCGCTGTTTCGGCGATCATCTTCTTGTCCGGCGAGATCGTCGTGACGGACGGGTTGGCGTACCGGCCGTCCTCGATGTCGTCGTAGCCGACGACGGCGACGTCCTCGGGAACGCGCAGGCCACGGGAGGCCAGCGTGCGCAGGGCGCCCAGCGCCACCAGGTCGCTGTAGCAGAAGACCGCGTCCGGCGGCTCCGCCAGATCCAGCAGGTGGGCCATGGCGGTGGCGCCGTCGGAGCGGTTGAAGCGCGGCGTGGAGACGACGAGTTCCTCGTGGACGGGCAGCCCGGCGCGTTCGTGGGCCAGCCGGAAGCCCCGCGTGCGCAGCTGGGCGGCCTCGCCGGTGCGGTACGGCTGGTCGCCGATCGCCGCGATACGGCGGCGGCCGAGGCCGATCAGATGTTCCGTGGCCTCCCGGGACGCGGTGACGTCGTCGATGCCGATGTGGTCGAAGCCGCCGTCGCTGACCCGCTCGCCGAGTACGACGAGAGGCAGGCTCGGGTCACGGCCGGCCAGGTCCGCCTGGGCCATACCCAGGGGGCTGAAGATGACCCCGTCGAAGAGCAGTCGCTCGGAGCCGCGGGTGAGGAACAGCTTCTCGTGCTCCGCGTCGCCGTCGGTCTGGTCGATCAGGACGTTGTAGCCCTGGACGCGGGCGGCGCGGATGATGCCCTGCAGCAGTTCGGAGAAGTACGGCGTGTCCAGGTACGGCACGACCACCGCGATCTGCCCGGAACGCCCGGCGGCGAGGTTGCGGGCCAGCACGTTGGGCCGGTAGCCGAGCTCGTCCACGGCCCGCTGCACCCGGGCACGGGTGGCCTCGGCGACCGGTGCGTAGCCGTTGACGACGTTGGACACGGTGCGGCTGGAGACGCCGGCGCGTTCCGCCACATCGCGAAGTGTGACGCCTCTTCCCATGGCTCACCTTTTGTCCGGTATGCCGGATCTATCGATCTCCGGCCGTTGAAGCTTTCTTTGAAGTTTCCATGAAGTTACCTCTTGCAGCGCGGCAACTTGTTGGTTAACACTTCTGCAGCGCTGCAAAAGCGTAGCAGAGCCGATCCGCACCGCGTGATCAAGCAGCGCCCCCTCCGCGACCGAGGCAAACCCCCGGCGCGGCGCAAGCCCCCTCACTCGCAGGGTCGTTGGCCGGCCGGAGACAGGAACACCGCTGCTCCCCGGCCCAACACCCGGACACCGTCCGGAATTTCGAACATAACTGCCTGCCGTCGCACGCACGGAGCCCTGGCCGACCCGGTGGGCCCCGCCCCCCTCCGAGCCGCCGGGCCGACAGCCCCGTACCGCTTCTCCCTCCTCCGCTCCCGCTCCGCACCTCGCACCTCACCCAGGAGAACGCCCATGTCCAGCAGACACCTTCCGACCGGCGGCGGCCGCCGCGCGCCCCGTTCCGTCCGCCGGGTCGCGACCGCCGCGGTGTCCACCGCCGTCGCGACCGCGCTGCTCGCCGCCTGCGGCGGTGGCAGCGGCGGCGGCAGCGGTTCCGATGCCGCAGGGAGCGGCCCCGTGCACATCAAGGTGTGGGCGTGGTACCCCGAGTTCAAGCAGGTCGTGGCCCAGTTCAACAAGACCCACAAGGACGTCCAGGTCGACTGGGTCCAGGCCGGTGTCGGCCAGGACGAGTACACCAAGCTGAAGACGGCGCTGAAGGCCGGCCAGGGCGCCCCGGACGTCGTCATGCTGGAGTTCCAGGAGCTGCCCACCATCCAGCTCACCAAGGGCCTGCTCGACATGAGCAAGTACGGCGCCGACGACGACAAGGGCGACTACGTCGACTGGGCCTGGAAGCAGGTCTCCGACGGCGACCACGTCTACGCCGTCCCGGTCGACGCCGGCCCCATGGCGATGCTCTACCGGGCGGACCTCTTCAAGAAGTACGGCCTGAAGATCCCGACCACCTGGGCGGAGTACAAGACGGAGGCCGCCAAGCTGCACAAGGCGAACCCGAACGCGTACATGACCGACTTCGGCAGCGACGAGACGGCCGCGGGCTGGCTCCAGGGCCTGCAGTGGCAGGCCGGCTCCCGCCCGTACGACTACTCCGCGAGCAAGCTGCCGGGCATCGGGGTCAAGCTGAACGACGCGGGCGCCAAGCAGGTGTACGACTACTGGGGCGACCTGGTGAAGAACAAGCTCGTCGACACCGCGTCGTACGCGACCACCGACTTCTACAACGGGCTCAGCAGCGGCAAGTACGCCACCTACCTCGCCGCGGGCTGGGGCCCCGGCTACCTCTCCAGCGTGGCCAAGAAGACCGCGGGCAAGTGGCGCGCGGCCCCGCTGCCGCAGTGGACGGCCGGTGCCAACGCCCAGGGCGACTGGGGCGGTTCGGCGTTCTCGGTCACCAGCCAGACCAAGCACCCCAAGGAGGCCACCGAGGTCGCCCGGGAGCTGTTCGGCACCTCGCAGGCCGCCTGGAAGATCGGCATCGACCAGGCCTACCTGTTCCCGACCGTCAACTCCGTCCTCAACGGCGCGTACTTCCAGGACAAGAAGTACGACTTCTTCGGCGGCCAGCAGGTCAACAAGGTCTTCGTGCCCGCCGCCAACGGCATCGGGACCTTCGACTGGAGCCCGTTCCAGGACTACGCCTACAACACCCAGACCACCGAGGTGGGCAAGGCCATCCAGGGCCAGACCCCGTGGTCGTCCGTCGCCGACGACGTCCAGCAGCAGGTGACCTCCTACGCGTCCAAGCAGGGATTCAAGGTCGACAAGTAGCCCACCGCCGGTATCCCTCGGTATCCCTCCGTACCGCCCCCGGCGGCGCCGAAGCGCCGCACGTCCAGCCGCCGTCGGGGGCCTCAAGACGCGCAAGGAGATGTGATGAGCCTGCTCAGGCAGGGATCCGCAGCGGCCGCCGTGGCCGCGCCCCCTGAGACACCGGTCCGGAGGGGCCGTGGCGCCGCGACGTCCGGTCGCGATGCCGGACCGCGCACCGGGAGGCTGTCCTCCCGCACCCGTCACAAGGCGATGGGCCTGTTCCTGGTCACCCCGTTCACTCTGCTGTTCCTCGCCTTCCTGGTGGCCCCGCTCGCCTACGCCTTCTGGCTGAGCCTGCGCACCTCCACCCTGGTCGGCGGCGACCACTTCAGCTGGTTCGCCAACTACCAGCAGGCGTTCACCGACCACCAGTTCCTGTCCGGCCTCGGACGCGTGGCGCTCTTCGGCATCGTGCAGATACCCCTCATGCTGGGGCTCGCGCTCCTCGGGGCCCTGCTCATCGACGAGGTCGGCAGCCGCCTCGCCAAGGTGTTCCGGATGACCCTGTTCATGCCGTACGCCGTGCCCGCGGTGATCGGCGCCCTGATGTGGGGCTTCCTCTACAGCCCGACGTTCGGCCCCGTCCAGTCGCTCAGTCACGCGCTGGGCCTCGGCTCGGTCAACCTGCTCTCGCACAGCCTGATGCTGACCTCGCTGGGCAACATCGTGACCTGGCAGTGGACCGGCTACAACATGATCGTCCTGTACGCCGCCCTGCAGGGACTGCCCCGTGAGGTCTACGAGGCGGCGAAGCTCGACGGAGCCGGTCCGGTGCAGACCGCCCTGCGCATCAAGATCCCGATGGTGTCCTCGGCACTGGTGCTCACGCTGATGTTCACCATCATCGGCACGCTCCAGTTCTTCACCGAGCCGCGGGTCCTCAGGCCGATCGCGTCCTCGGTGATCACCCCGGACTACACGCCGAACCTCTACGCCTACAACCTCGCCTTCCAGTACTCCGAGTTCAACTACTCCGCCGCGATCTCCTTCGCTCTGGGCGCCGTGGTCTTCGTCGGCTCGTACCTGTTCCTGTTCGCCGCACGCCGAAGGAGCGGACTGAAGTGACGACCGCCGTAGCCAGCCCCGCCGCCCGCCACCGCCGCCGCACGGCGCGCGTCTCCAAGGGGCGTGTCACCGTCAACGTGGTGATGGTGGCGATGATCCTCTACTTCCTGATGCCGTTCTGGTGGCTGGTGGTCGCCTCGACGAAGAACAACGACGCGCTGTTCTCCACCGCCGCCCTGTGGTTCCACTCGCCCGGTTCCCTCTTCGACAACCTCCGGCAGCTGTTCACGTACAACGACGGCGAGTACCTGCGCTGGATGGGCAACACCGCGATCTACGCGGGCGTCAGCGGCGTCGGCGCCACCGCGGTGGCCACCCTCGCGGGCTACGCCTTCGCCAAGTACCGCTTCCCCGGCCGGAACCTGCTGTTCTCCAGCCTGCTCGGCGCGATCATGGTCCCCGCGACCGCGCTGGCCATCCCCACCTACCTGCTGCTGAGCAAGGTGGCCCTGACGGACACCATGTGGGCGGTCATCCTGCCCTCGCTGCTCAACCCGTTCGGTGTCTACCTGGTGCGGGTGTACGTCCAGGACTCCCTGCCGGACGAACTCCTCGAGGCGGCCCGCGTCGACGGGGCCGGCGAACTGCGCGTCCTGTTCAACGTCGCCCTGCCCACGCTGAAGCCCGCGCTGGTGACCGTGCTGCTGTTCTCCATGGTCGGCACCTGGAACAACTTCTTCCTGCCGCTGGTCATGCTCAACAACGACAAGCTGTTCCCGCTCACCGTCGGACTCCAGTCCTGGTACGCCGGCGCGATGGTGCAGAGCGGCGCCAACGCGCTGTTCACGCTGGTCGTCGTGGGGTCGCTGGTGGCGATCCTGCCCCTGATCGCGGCGTTCCTCCTCCTCCAGCGGTACTGGCGCGGCGGACTGACCGTCGGCAGCCTCAAATGACCTCACCCCGCGCCCACTTACCCCCGCGTCCTCCTTCCCTCCCGCGCAGGCCCCCGCCCCGCGGTCCGCCCCCGCGCGCCTTCTCCCGTCCTCCCGGAGCGACTCATGCTGCACGCCTCCCTGACCGTCGACCCCGCCTTCCGGGTCGCCGACGTCAGCCCCCGCATCTTCGGCTCGTTCGTCGAGCACATGGGCCGATGCGTCTACACCGGCATCTACGAACCCGGTCACCCGCACGCCGACGAGGACGGCCTGCGCCGCGACGTGCTGGACCTGGTCCGCGAACTGGGCGTCACCACCGTCCGCTACCCCGGCGGCAACTTCGTCTCCGGGTTCCGCTGGGAGGACAGCGTCGGCCCGGTGGCCGAGCGCCCCACCCGCCTCGACCTCGCCTGGCACAGCACCGAGACCAACGCCTTCGGCCTGCACGAGTTCCACGCCTGGGCCGCCAAGGCCGGCGTGGAGCCGATGATGGCCCTCAACCTCGGTACCCGCGGGGTCCAGGAGGCCCTGGATCTGCTGGAGTACTGCAACCATCCCGGCGGGACCGCCTGGTCCGACCAACGGATCAAGAACGGCGCCCAGGACCCCTTCGGCATCCGGATGTGGTGCCTGGGCAACGAGATGGACGGCCCCTGGCAGACCGGCCACAAGACGGCCGCCGAGTACGGCCGCCTGGCCGCCGAGACCGGCCGCGCCATGCGCATGGTCGACCCGGGCCTGGAGCTGGTGGCCTGCGGCAGCTCCAGCTCCTCGATGCCGACCTTCGGCGCCTGGGAGGCCACGGTCCTGGAAGAGGCCTACGACCAGGTCGACTACATCTCCTGCCACGCCTACTACGAGGAACTCGACGGCGACCTCGGCAGCTTCCTGGCCTCCCCGGTCGACATGGACGGCTTCATCGAATCGGTCGTCTCCACCGCCGACCACATCCGGGCCAAGCAGCGCAGGAAGAAGCGGATCAACCTCTCCTTCGACGAGTGGAACGTCTGGTACAACACCCGCTTCGAGGCCCAGGACAAGCCCACCGACTGGGCCGTCGCCCCGCGCGTGATCGAGGACGAGTACAACGTCGCCGACGCCGTCGTGGTCGGCGGGCTGCTGATCAGCCTGCTGCGCAACAGCGACCGCGTCACCGCCGCCTGTCTCGCCCAGCTCGTCAACGTCATCGCCCCCATCCGCAGCGAGCCCGGCGGCCCCAGCTGGCGCCAGACCACCTTCCACCCCTTCGCCCAGGCGGCCCGCCACGCCCGTGGCACCGTCCTGCGGGTGGAGCCCCGCACGCCGGTGTACGAGACCGCCCGCTTCGGTGAGGTCCCCGTCGTCGACGCCGTCGCCACCCACCTGGCCGGGGGAGAGGGCGCCGACGAACTGACCGTCCTCGCCGTCAACCGGCACCAGGGCGAGTCCGTCGAACTCGCCCTGGACCTGCGGGCGTTCCCCGGCTATGCCCCGGTCGAGCACTCGGTGCTCAGCGACCCGGACACCACCGCCACCAACACCCGACGCCACCCCGACCGGGTCCGCCCCCGCGTCGCCGACACCGCACCGGTCGTCGACGGCCGTCTCGCCGTACAGCTTCAGCCCGTCTCCTGGAACGTCATCCGGCTGCGCCGCGCCGTCTGACCCCCTGACATCGCCGCTCCCGCACCGGGCCCGTTCGGGAGCGGCGGTTCCCCAGCACCACCTCCCCCCTGACAGTTATGGGAGCCGCACATGTCCACCACCACCCAAGGCGCCGGACACCGCGCCGTTCCACGCGTCCAAGCCGTCACCGTGCTGCTGGCCCTGCTCGCCGCAGCCGTCGCCCTCGTCCTGCCCGCCTCCGGTCAGGCGCACGCCGTCGCCCGTGCCTCCCAGACGATGTACACCCCGCCGTCGGGCGCGCCGTCCCCCGGCTCGCTGTACCCGCGGGCGGTGCGCCTGCAGAACAGCGGATCGTCCAACGGCACCCTGCTCGCCACGTTCGAGCAGTACAGCTCGGGCACCCCCGTCTTCCCGGTCTACCGCAGCACCGACAACGGCAACAGCTGGGCGCAGATCTCCAGCATCAGCGACACCCACAACGGCTTCGGCATGCGCTACCAGCCGTTCCTGTACGAACTGCCCACCCAGATCGGCACCTTCCCGGCCGGCACGATCCTCGCCGCGGGGAACTCCATCCCCAGTGACCTGTCGTCGACCGAACTGGACCTGTACGCCAGCACCGACCACGGCGTCACCTGGTCCTACGTCAGCGCCATCGCCTCCGGCGGCGAGGCCGACCCCACCAACGGCAAGACGCCGGTGTGGGAGCCGTTCCTGATGGTCTCCGGCAACAAGCTGATCGTGTACTACTCCGACCAGCGCGACCCGAACAACGGTCAGAAGATCGTCCACCAGGTCTCCACGGACGGCCTGACCTGGGGTTCCGTCGTCAATGACGTGGCGACGTCGACGTACGGCGACCGCCCGGGCATGCCGGTGATCGCCAAGCTCCCCAACGGCAAGTACGTGATGACGTACGAGTTCTGGGGCGCCCCCGAGGGCGGCTTCGCCGTCTACTACAAGATGTCCTCCGACCCGGAGGCGTTCGGTTCCGCCGCCGCCATCCCGCTCAAGGCGACCGACGGCACCCAGCCCAAGAGCTCCCCCTACATCACCTGGCTGCCCACCGGTGGCGCCAACGGCACCCTGGTGGTCAGCGCCAACAGCAGTGACGACCTGTTCCTGAACACGCAGAACGGCGCCGCGAACACCTGGACCCGCATCGCCTCCACCGTCCCCGGCGGCTACAGCCGCGGCCTGCTCCCGCTGGCCGACGGCCACAGCCTGCTGGTCCTGAGCGGCGGCCACCTCACCAGCACCGGCCTGAACCCGATCACCTACGGCACCATCGACCTGGGCGGCGGCATCTCCGACGGCGCCACCTACACCGCGTCGAACGCCAACAGCCACCTGATGCTCACCATCGCGGGCGGATCCACCACCAACGGCGTGAGCGCCACCCAGCAGAACGCGGACAACGCGAGCGACCAGAAGTGGAAGTTCGTCCAGCAGACCTCCGGCTACTTCAAGATCTTCAACGTGGCCGGCGGCAAGGTTCTGGGCGTGCAGAACCAGTCCACCGCCAACGGCGCCAAGGTCCTCCAGTGGGACGACAACGGCACCCTCGACCACGAGTGGGCCGTCTCTCCCGACCCGGCCGGCGGCTTCACCGCGATCAACCGGATCAGCGCCAAGTACCTGGAGATCCCCAGCGCCTCCACCACCGTGGGCACAGCCGCCGGCCAGTGGGCCGCCACCGGCTGCGCCTGCCAGCGCTGGAACCTCACCCAGACCGCCCTGCCGAACCTGGCGGTCGGCCAGTACCGCCTGGTCGACAAGAACAGCGGCAAGTTCCTGGAGATCCCCGGCGCCTCCACCACGGTGGGCAAGCAGGCGGGCCAGTGGGTGAACACCGCCAACAACTGCCAGCTGTGGACGTTCCAGTCCCAGAGCGGCGGGGCGTGGACCGTGAAGAACGTCAACAGCGGTCTGTTCCTCGACAACAACGGCTCGACCTCGGCCGGGGCGGCCGTCGTCCAGAACTCGTCGTCCACCGCGAGCTCCCAGAAGTGGACGCTCACGGACGCGGGAGGCGGCTACTACAAGCTCGTCAACTCCGCCAGCGGCCTGGTCGCGGACGTCGCTTCGGCCTCCACAGCCAACGGCGCGCTGATCGTCCAGTCGGCGGACAACGGCGCCGACGACGAGCTCTGGCAGATCGTGCGGGTCAACTGAGCTCACCGCCTTCTGACGCCGCGGGCCCGGGACCCTGTCCCGGGCCCGCGGCGCGTCCCTCTTTCGCGACGTCCGCCGGCCCCGACCCGAAGGGGTGTCAGGCTCCCGACGACACGTATCCGACCCCGAAGCGGAACCGGCGCTGCCCGCCGGGTTCCAGGGACAGCGCGGCGGCGTGTTCGGGACGGTTGAAGGCGTCGGTTGTCGCTTCCACGGGTTCCAGGGCGATGGAGGTGCGGCGGTCGCGGGCCAGGGTGTCGCCGGTGAAGACGTGCATATGTCCGCCGTACTGCCACACCCGCAGCTCGTCCCCGCTCGCCGGGTCGCTCAGAACGGTCTCGGCCCGGCCGTCGGGGCCGGGGAGCAGGTCCGTGAAGCAGGCGTCGATGACGGCGGGGCCCAGTGGTCTCGGGGTCCGGAAGTCCATGCCGGGGGAGTCGTCGAGGGGGAGCAGGGCGTCCTCGCCGGGCAGCGGGATGAGGGACGCGTCCGTGCGGATCAGGGTCTGCGCGGGGATGTGCAGGACCAGGTCGTCGATGGGCCGGGACAGGGTGAAGTAGGGGTGCCAGCCGGCCGCGTACGGGGCGGTGGTGTCGCCCACGTTCCTCGCGCGGATCTCGACGCCCAACTCGCGTTCGCTGACGGTGTATTCGACCGAGAGGTCGACGGCGAACGGGTAGCCGGGGTACCGGCCTGGTCTGATGGCGGTGCTGTGCAGCAGCAGCCGCGCGGAGTCGGCTGTCGTGGTGGCGTCCACGAGCTCGAAAGGGGACTCGCGGGCGAACCCGTGGTAGATCAGGCGGTCCGTGCGGCGACCCGGCAGCAGGTCGTGGTCGTCGCCGCGGAAACGGTAGCGGCCGTCGGCGACGCGGTTGGGGAAGGGGGCCAGCAGGCCCGCCCGTACGCCGTCCTGGGCCAGCAGCTCCTTTTCGTCGCGGTACCCGTCCGTCAGTTCGGTCAGTTCCGTCGTCCGGGTGCCCCCTGCCGCTCCGCGCCTGACCTGCCAGCTCAGCAGCGTCGCGCCGCGCAGGGCCAGGACGACGCGGACGGAGCCGTTCGGAGCGGAGACGACAAGGGTGGGTTCGCCGCCGAGGCGGTCCTCGGCGATCCGGTACTCGGCGGTCATCGAGCCGATGTCCCCTTCAGCTCGCGTCTGGGACGAGCTTCTTCGCGCCCGTCATGATGGCCACCGCGTCCTCCATGGAGTGCGACTGGGGGGTGATGACGCCCGCGCAGCCGCCGAGGCGCTGGATGTGGATGCGGTCGGCGACCTCGAAGACGTTGGGCATGTTGTGACTGATGAGGATGACGCCGAGACCCTGGTCGCGCAGGTCGCGGACGAGTTTGAGGACCTGTCCGGTCTCGCGGACGCCGAGCGCGGCGGTGGGCTCGTCGAGGATCACCACGCGGCCGCCGAACGCCGCGGTCCGGGCGACGGCCACGGACTGGCGCTGCCCACCGGAGAGCGTCTCCACCGCCTGGTTGATGTTCTGCAGCGTGCCGATGCCGAGCCGCTTGATGTGGTCGGCGGCCTGCCTCTTCATCTCGCCGGTGTCCAGCATCCGGAACACCGAGCCGAGGATCCCCTTGCGGCGGATCTCGCGGGCGAGGAAGAGGTTGCTGGCGATGTCCAGCGCCGGGGCCACGGCGAGCGTCTGGTAGACCGTTTCGATGCCGGCGTCGCGGGCGTCCTGCGGCCGCTTGAAGGTGATCTCCTTGCCGTCGACCAGGATGCTGCCCTGGTCCGGCACGAGGGCCCCGGAGAGGCACTTGATCAGAGTGGACTTGCCGGCGCCGTTGTCGCCGATCACGGCGAGGACCTCGCCGGGGTGGAGGGTGAGGTCGACGTCGTTCAGGCCGACGACCCGGCCGAAGACCTTGACCAGGCCCTTGGCCTCGAGAACGGGGGCGGTGGCGGTCGTCACGACTTCACACTCCGGATCCACTGGTCGACGGAGACAGCCGCGATCACCAGGACGCCGACTGCGAGCACTTGGTAGTTGGGGTCGATGCCGGCCAGCGCGAGGCCGTTGACGAAGACCTGCACGATCAGCGCGCCGATCAGCGAGCCGAAGACCACCCCGCGTCCACCGAACAGGCTGGTGCCGCCGATGACGACGGCGGTGATGGACTGAAGGTTGGCGTTGAGACCGCTGTTGGGGTCGCCGCCGCCGACCCGGCCGACCAGGATCCAGGCGCCCACCGCGATGGTGAACCCGGCGAGCATGTAGGCGCTCAGCAGGACCCGGTTGACGGAGATGCCGGCCAGCCGGGCGGCCTCGATGTCGTCGCCGACGGCGTACAGGTGGCGCCCCCACGCGGTGTAGCGCAGCGCGTAGCCGACCACCACGTACAGGGCGATCATGATCAGTACGCCGTTGGTCAGGCTCAACTGCCCGACGGAGACGGTCTGTCCGCTCCACATGAGGATGTTGCCCGGCTTCAGGGCCACGGTCTGGCCCTTGGCGTAGATGAGGGTGATCGCCGTGAAGACGCTGAGGGTGCCGAGGGTGACGATGAACGGCGGCAGCTTGATCTTGGTCACCAGCAGCCCGTTGACGGCCTGGGCGACGATCGCGACGACCGCCCCGGCCAGCAGGGCGAGCCCGCCGGGCCAGCCGTTGTCCGCGACCAGCTTCGACATCATCAGCGAGGCCAGCACCATCACGGCGCCGATGGACAGGTCGATGCCGGCGGTCAGGATGATCACCGTCTGTCCGACGGCGAGTGAGCCGATGACGGCGACCTGCTGGGCGACCAGCGAGAGGTTCTGCAACGCGTAGAAGCGCTCGTTCACCAGGGAGAACACGATGGCGGCGAGCACCAGGACGATGGCCGGGCTGAGGGCCGGCTGACGGTGCAGCACCGAGTGGATGCGCTGGGCCGGCGTGGCGGGCCGGTTGAGGAACTCCTCCGCCGGTGCCGGTGTGGCTTGACTGTCCACGTGAGTGGTCACAGGGGTCCTTCCGCTTTCTTCCCTGGTACGGGCTCATGGGTCGTGCGGTGCGGGTGCGACGCCGGCGGCCTCCGGCGTCGCAGGCGGTGCGGGTGTCAGCTGCCCCAGCAGGCGGAGGCGGCCTGCGAGGGGGACTGCACGGTCAGGCCGCCCACGGACTTGGCGGCCACCAGGGCGGTGCCGGTGTCGTAGAAGGTCTTGCCGTTGGTGACGCTGGGCTTGCTGCCGCCGCGGGCCAGCTTGGCGATCGAACTCACGCCCAGGGACGCCATCTTGCCCGGGTACTGGACGGCGTCGGCGGCGAACTTGCCGCTGGTGACGTTCTTCAGGCCGGAGCAGCTGCCGTCGATCGCGTAGATCGCGACGCTCTTCTCCTTGCCGGCCGCCTTCAGCGCGTTGTACGCGCCCTCGCCGGCGGGCTCGTTGATGGCGTAGACGACGTTGATGTTCGGGTTGGCGGACAGGCAGTTCTCCATCGCGGTGCGTCCGCCGTCGATGGCGCCCTGGGTGGGCTGGTGGCAGGCGATCGTGTACGAGCCGCCCTTGCCGCCGGTGTACTTGCCGCTCTTGGCTTCCTTGCCGTTCTCGGTCTTGCTGCCGGGGGCGATGCCCATGCCCTCCAGGAAGCCGTGGTCGCGGTCGATGTCCACGGACACGACCTGGTTGTTGAACAGGTCGAGCATGGCGATGACCGCCGGCTTGCCGTTCAGGGCGGCCGCGGCGTACTGGCCGTCGAGCTTGCCGGCCTGGTGGTTGTCGGTGGCGTAGGTGATGTCCGCGACGTTCGCCGGGTTCGGCGCGGTGTCCAGGGCGATCACGAACAGGCCGGCCTGCTTGGCGCGGTTCAGCGCGGCGTTCACCGCGTCGCCGTTGGTGGTGATCAGGATGCCCTTGTCGCCGCGCGAGATGGCGTTGTCGATGGCGGTTATCTGGGTCTGGGTGTCACCGTCGGTGCTGCCCGCCGCCACGGTGAGTCCCACGTTGTCCTTGGCGGCCTGGGCCTTGGCGTCCTTCTGCATGCTCACGAAGTACGGGTTGGTGAGCGTCTTCAGGATCAGCGAGACGCCGACCTTGTCGCCGCCGCCCGAGGCGGACGAGGAGCTTCCGGATGAGCCGGAGCCGCACGCCCCGAGGGCCGCCGTGAGGCAGACCGTCAGACCGACCGTCATCGCCGCGGTGGTACGCCGGCTCCGGCGGCCCGGCACCTGGTTGATTGGCATGTTCATGCTGGAAACCCTTCCGGGGACCGTCGTCGGCCGATGCCGAGACAACGTTGACTGACGGGATAGTGGTCCCCCATGGACGAGCGCGTCAAGACACTGGTAAACATGGCCACGCAACGAGTCGGTAACGTGAAACCGCTTGGAGACAACGATGACTCAGGACGAGCCGCCTTCACGGTCGCCCCGAAGCCGGCCCACCATGCGCGAGGTTGCCGCGCTGGCCGGAGTGGCCATCAAGACGGTCTCGCGCGTGGTCAACGGCGTCCCCACGGTCGATCCGGCGATCGCCGCCAGGGTCCGCGAAGCCGCGGACCAACTCGGCTACCGGCCCAACCTGACCGCCAGCAGCCTGCGCCGCGGGGACGGCCGTACGGCCACCATCGGCATGCTCGTCGAGGACGCCGCGAACCCCTTCTCCGCCGCCCTGACCCGGACCGTCGAGAACGTGGCGCGGGAACGCGGAGTGCTGGTGCTGGTCGGCAGCCTCGACGAGGACCCGGCCCGTGAGCGGGAGCTGACCCGGGCGCTCATCGACCGGCGGGTCGACGGGCTCGTGATCGTCCCGGCCGGACGCGACCAGAGCTACCTGATCAGCGAGCAGCGTTCCGGCACCTGCATGGTCTTCGTCGACCGCGAGGCGGGCCTGCTCGACGCCGACGCCGTCGTCTCCGACAACCGCCAGGGTGCCGTCACCGCCGTCAACCACCTGCTGGCGACCGGCCACCGCCGCATCGCCTACCTCGGCGACCGGGCGTCCATCCCCACCGCCGCCCAGCGCTTCGACGGCTACCGGCACGCCCTGGAAGTCGCGCACATCAAGTACGACGACGACATCGTCCGGCACACGGGGGCCAGCGAGGAATCCGCGATCGCCGCCACCGAGCGGCTCCTGTCCCTGCCCAACCCGCCCACCGCGCTGTTCACCAGCCAGAACTTCGTCACCATAGGGGCGGTACGCGCCCTGCGTGCCCTCGGCCTCCAGGACACCGTCGCCCACGTCGGCTTCGACGACTTCCCGCTGGCCGACATCCTCAGCCCGGGCATCTCCGTCATCGCCCAGAACGTCGAGCAACTGGGCCGGACAGCCGCCGACATGCTCTTCCGCCGCCTGGACGGCGACCCGTCCCCCACCCGCACGGTCACCGTGCCGACCCGGCTGATCCAGCGGGGCTCGGGCGAGATCGCGGCCGGGGGCTCCCGCCAGGTCTGAATGGACCCAGGCGACTGAACCGACACAACCGACTGAACCGACACCGGCGACTGATCAGCCCCCGGCCCGGCGGCAGCCATATCGACCTCGCGACGCCTGCCGCGTTCACGTACCGCCGGGTGCGCCGCCCGGCACCGACGTGCCGTGGCAACACACCCGGGCGGTCAGTCACTTCCAGATGGAGGCCAGCCGCCACGCCTGAAGGCGGGTGAGGCTGGCGGTTCCGTTGTCGGCGAAGACGTCGACACCGGTGCTGGAGGGGTCGGGGAAGATCTGGTCGGTGAGGACGACCTGTTCGCCGCGCTCGTTCTCGGCGTAGACCTCGACGGAGGAGGCGTCGACGAGGACACGCAGGTGCAGGGGCTTGCCGTCGAGGGCGAGGGGGGCGTGCTCGGTGCTGGAGAAGGTGGGGTCGAAGTCGGTCGCGCCCGAGGCGGTGCGGTCCAGGTAGATCTCGCCGGTGCCGGTGTCGTAGCCGATCCGGGTGCGCTGTCCGGCGCCGGTTCGGACGTCGAGGCCGAAGCGGTCGGCCGTGCCCGGGGTCAGGTCGGCCTTGAGTTCGAGGGTGCTGCCGTGCACGCCGAGGGGGGTGGTGCCGTCGGTGACGGTGGTCGCGGGGACGTCGGTTTCGGTGCCGCGAAGGGTCTTCAGTTCGCTGACGGGCTGCTGTATCAGCTGGGTCCCGCCGTTCACGGTCCGCAGCGAGAGCTGGCGGGGGAAGGTGTCGGCGCTGCGCCAGGGGCTGGTGGGGATGTTCCCGCCGTAGTTCCAGCTGTTCATCCAGGCGGTCATGACGCGCCGTCCGCCCGGGACGTCGTTGAAGGTGTTGGCGGCGTAGAAGTCCTGGCCGTAGTCGAGCCAGTGGGCGCGCTGGGTGCTGGACAGGGCGGGCTTGTCGGCGGCGGTGAACTGGTCGGCGAGGACGTGTGCCCAGCCGCCGGTGTTGGCGTCGACGACCTGGAGCTGGACCTGCTTGCCCTTGTAGGCGGCGGTGTTGAAGGAGGCCCAGTCCAGGTTCTCGGAGTTGGCGCCGGTGGCGCTCTGCACGATCTTGCCGTCGACGAGGAGGTTGACGCCGGTCTCCTCGGAGCGGGGCTGTGCCTGGGTGTCGGAGAGGACGACCTGGTCGACGTTGACGTGGCCCCAGCCTCCCGCGTTGGCGTCCACGACCTTGATCTGGGCCTGCTTGCCCTGCAGGTCGGACAGGTCCCAGGAGGCCCAGTTCAGGGCCTCGGCGTTGGCGCCGGTGGCGGAGCGCACCACCTTGCCGTCGACGACGAGTTCGATGGCCGTGGGGGCGTCGGAGTTCGCGGCGTGGTAGCCGCCACCGATGAGGAAGTCCAGGTACTTCTTGTCGATGGTGAAGGCCGGTGAGGTCAGGGTGCCGGTGGAGGCGTCGCCGTTCAGGTAGCTGTTGGCGAGTCCGTTGCCGAGATAGCCGGAGACCTCCTGCTGGTTGGGAAGGGTGCCCTGGGCCGGCGCGGTGCCGAACGCGTCGCCGGTGGTGGTCCAGTCGCCGATGGGGCTGGAGTAGGTGCCGCCCTCGAAGTCGGCGAGTGTCTCCCCGGTCGGTGCCGGCGCGTCGCCCAGGACGGAGCCGGGCCGGTACGGGTGGTTGCCGCCGCCGACCTTGAAGTTGATGTAGTTGCTGGTCACCGTGAACGCGGGCGAGGTCAGCGTGCCGGTGGGGGCGTCGCCGCCGTGGAAGCTGTTGGCGAAGCCCTTGCCGTCGAAGCCGGTGACCGGACTCTGGCCGTCCAGCGCCCCGGTGGCCGGCGCGGTGCCGAACGCGTTCCCGGTGGCGGTCCATTCGCCGAAGGATCCGGACTCGAAGTCCTGCAGCGAGGTGCCGCCGGGCGCGGTGTAGGGGCCGCTGTCGTCGGCGGTGAACTTCTTGCCGTCGAAGTCTCCGACGAAGTACTGGGCACCCGAGCCGCCCGCGATGGCACCGGGGTTGAGGTTGACCGCCAGGACCCACTTGGTCTTCTTCGGGTCGCCGTCCACGGGCAGCGGGAACAGGTCCGGGCACTCCCACACCCCGCCGGTCGCGCCCGCCGGGCCGAAGTCGCTCAGGTGGTTCCAGTGCTTGAGGTCGGGAGAGCTGTAGAAGGAGATCTTGTGCTGGTCGGAGAGGGCGACGGCCATCAACCAGCTGCGGGTGGGGGCATACCAGAAGACCTTCGGGTCGCGGAAGTTGGCGGAAGCCAGGTCGAGTACCGGGTTGCCGGAGTACTTGGTCCAGGTGGTGCCGCCGTCGGTGCTGTACGCCAGGGACTGCCGCTGGACGCCGGTGGACTTCACCAGGCTGGTGTAGACGGCGACCAGGGCCGGGTTGGCCCTGGTCCCGAAGCCGGTGGTGTTGTCCTTGTCCAGGACCACGCTGCCGGAGAAGACCATCTCCTCGTCGTCCTGGGGGATGGCGACCGGGAGCTGTTTCCAGTGGACGAGGTCCGTGCTGACGGCGTGGCCCCAGGACATGTTGCCCCAGTCGTTGCCGGACGGGTTGTACTGGAAGAACAGGTGGTACCGGCCCTTGTACCAGATCAGGCCGTTGGGGTCGTTCATCCAGTTCTGGGCCGGGGTGAAGTGGAACTGGGGCCGGTACCGCTCGTGGTAGAGGGTGTCGGCGGCGGCCGGCGTGGCGGCGAGCAGGCCAAGCCCGGACAGGATGGTCAGAGCCGTGAGGAGTCTGCGGCGGGGACGGGTGCTTGTGGACATGGTGCTCCTTCTGCGGGAAGCGGGCGGTGCGCGTGGAGGGCGTCTTCGGCCGCGGTGCCGGGTACGGGCTTCGCGGGGGCCCCGAGATTCCAGGCCTGGACGGTGAAGTCGACGGACTGGGCGTGCAGGGACCAGGGGGCGGGGGAGAGCGGGTAGAAACGCAGGGTCAGGGCTTCTCCGGTGCTGAGGAAGAGTTCGAGGACGGACCGGTCGGCCACCATGCGCAGTTCGACCGGCGCCCCGGAGCGGGCCGCCGGACAGGGGATGCGGTAGGCGCCGCCGACTGCCCGTGGGTCGCGGGAGGCGTGGGAGCGGTCGACGACCACTTCGCCGGCGTCGGTGTCGACCGTGACGTCCAGGTGTTCGTCTCCGTCGGCCGAGGTGCTCAGCCGGAGACCGCCCGGCCGGCCCGACGAAGGCGTGAGCCGGGCGGTGAGGTCGAAGGTGCCGCCGAGTTCGCCGAGTACGGTCCAGTCCGCCTGGGCACGGCCGGTGGCGTGCAGAAGCCGCTCACCCCGTAGTTCGGCGACCTCCCCGGCGGGCCGCTGGTGGACGGTGCCGTCGGCCGCGAGGGAGATCTCGCGGGGGAGGGTGAGCAGGCCCGCCCAGCCCGCCTCCCGTACCCAGGTGGGTTCGCGGGCTTCCCACGACCAGGCCCACAGCAGCAGGCGCCCGCCCGGGGCGCGCAGCAGCGCGGGGGCGTAGAAGTCCGGGCCGTGGTCGAGGCGTACGGGTGCGGACGGGTGGAAGGTGCCGTCGGGGGTCTCGTGGCCGGGGTAGGCGGCGGTTGTCCGGGGACCGCTGTCGGTGTCCCAGGCGCTGACGATGAGCAGGCCGCGCCGCTCGCGGCCGTCGGGGGTCGGCCAGAGGGCGTACTGGGGGCACTCCCAGCCGACACCGGTGTCGGTGCCGCCGGGCAGCGGCCTCGGGGCGTCGGCGGCGAAAGCGCCGAGGTGCTGCCAGTGGTCCAGGTCCGCCGACTCGTACAGCTGGGCGGCGCCCCGACCGTCGGCGAGGGCCGAGCCGACCAGCATCCGCCAGCGGCCGTCCTGCTGCCAGACATAGGGGTCGCGGTACATGGTGGTGTCAGCGGGCGGTTGGGGGATGAGCGCCTGTGGCCGCTTGGCCCAGGTGTGGCCGCCGTCTTGCGATTCGGCGGTGGTGACCGGCTGCCACCAGCGGCCGGTGCGGTTGGCGGAGTAGAAGGCCACCAGCCGGCCGTCGACGGAGACGGCGTTGCCGGAGAAGCAGCCGTCGGCGTCGTCGCCGCCGGGGGTGGGGGCGAGTGCGACGGGGAGTTCTTCCCAGGTGATCAGGTCGGGGCTGCGGAAGTGGCCCCAGTGCATGTTCGCGTGCTGCGGGCCGTACGGGTTGTACTGGAAGAACACGTGGTAGTGGCCGTCGTGGAAGACCAGCCCGTTGGGGTCGTTGATCCAGTTGCGGGGCGGGCGCAGGTGTACGGCGGGCAGGTGGGGGTCGACGGGCGGCGTGGACACACGGGGCCTTTCGAAGGGGTGCGCGAGGCACAGGGGGGTGGCGGAAGAGGGGGCGTGAGACCGGCGGGGTTCAGCCCTTGACGCCGCTGGAGGCGATGCTGCTGACGAAGGCGCGCTGGAAGGCCACGAACAGTGCGAGCACCGGCACGGTGATCATCGACGAGTACGCCATGATCTGGCCCCAGGAGGGCTTGAGCTGGAAGAAGTAGTCGATGCCGACCATGACCGGCCGCAGCTGCTCGCTCTGGACGACCATCAGCGGCCAGAGGTAGGCGTTCCACATCGGCAGGAAGGCCAGGATGGCCACGGTGGCGACGGCGGGACCGGACAGCGGCATGACGATCCGTCGGTAGATGCCGAACCAGCTCGCTCCGTCGATGACCGCCGCTTCGTCGAGTTCCTTGGGGATGCTCTGGAAGTACTGGTGGAACAGGAAGATGAAGAGGGCGTTGCCGACGAACGGCAGGATCTGCACCTGGTAGGTGTCCAGCCAGCCCTCGGTCACGACGATCCGGCCGCCCTCCAGCTGTAGCCAGGGCAGCTTGTTGACCCACCAGACCATCGGCAGGGCGAAGGTCTCGAACGGCACGATCAGCGTCGCGATCACCGCGGTGAGGACGATCTTCTTGCCGCGCCACCGCATCCGGGACAGCGCGAACGCCGCGAGGCTGTTGACGAAGATGCTCAGCGCCACGGTGACGGCGGAGATCCCGACGGAGTTGAGCAGGAACCGGATGGCGGGCACCCGGTCGAAGACCCCGCTGTAGTTGTCCAGGGACAGGTGGCCGACCGGCAGGAACGCCCTGATGCCGTCGAGGTCGCCGAAGATCTGCTCGTCGGGCTTGAGCGACGACACCAGCATGAAGACGATCGGGAACGAGAAGAACAACGCGAGCGCGATACGCGCCGTCTGCAGGCCGATCCGGCGCGGCGACGTCCTCCGGCGGCGTCCCGGACGGGCGGGAGCGGGGGATATGGAGGTCATGTCAGTCCTTCTCCCGGGTGAGGAAGCGCTGGACGAGGGAGACGGCCAGCACCAGAACGAAGAAGACGAGCGAGATCGCGGACGCGTATCCGGTCTGCTGCTGGCTGTATCCGGTCCGTACGGCCTGGTAGACGACCGTGCTGGTGGAGTCCAGGGGCCCGCCCTGCGTCATCACGCTGACCTGGGTGAACAGGGCGAACGCGCTGATGGTGATGGTGATGAGCACGAAGGTGCGGGTGGCGCTGAGGCCGGGCCAGGTCACGTGCCGAAAGCGCGTCCAGCGGGTGGCCCCGTCCATGTCGGCTGCCTCGTACAGGTCCTGTGGGATCGTCTGCAGTCCGGCCAGCCAGATGATCATGTGGAAGCCGACGCCCTGCCAGACGGACATGACGATGATGGCGGGCATGGACGTGGACGGGTCGTTCAGCCAGTCCGGTCCGTGCACCAGGCCGAAGGTGAGGTGGGAGATGATCTCGTTGACCAGCCCGGTCTTCTGGTACAGCAGCGTCCACAGGATGGAGACCACGACCATCGAGGTGACGACCGGGAGGAAGTAGACGGTGCGGAAGAAGTTGACGCCTTTGACCTTGGCGTTGACGAGCAGGGCGAGCACCAGCGCCAGCCCGCCCTGCAGCGGGACGACGATCGCCGCGAAGTAGAAGGTGTTCCGCAGCGACTTGTAGAACAGCGGGTCGTCCAGCAGGGTGCGGAAGTTCTGCAGGCCCGTGAATTGGGCCGGAGTCGGCGACACCAGGCGGGCGTTGGTGAACGCCAGGGCGAAGGCCAGCAGTACCGGGATGACGATGAACATCACCAGCAGGAATACGGCGGGACTCACCATGCCGAGTGCGGTGAGGCTCTCTCTGCGCCGTGCGCGCCGCCGCATCGCAGGTCGGGCAGGTGGGGCGCCGGCGGCGCTCGAACGGGTGGACATTGACGACATTGTGGTGGGCATGGGACATCCAGGCAGGTACGTGCCCCGGCGGACGCGGAGGGAGGAACCGCGTCCGCCTGGGACGGGCGGACGCGGTCAGCTGCCGGTGGAGTAGCCGCTGGTCGACAGGTTGTTGTCGATCTGACTGACGGCCTGGTCGAGGGCGCCCTTGACATCGGCGCCGGCCAGGATGTCCATCGCGGTCTTGGAGAACACCGTGGAGATGTAGGGGTAGGCCGGGGTGACGGGCCGGACCACCGCGAACTTCTGCGCTTCCTTGAGGAAGACGTTGAACTGACCGCCCGCCTCGTAGCCCTTCACCTGCTTCGCCGCCGCGTTCGTGGCGGGGATGGTGCCGGTGGCCTTGGCGAAGTCCACGAAGTACTTCGTCTGCCGTGCGAAGTTCAGATACGCCTGGGCGCCCTCTTTGTTGGAGCAGGTCGAACTCATGCCCCACTGCCAGGATGCTCCGCCGATCTTCGGTCCGTCGCCGAAGTCGACCGGCGGGAGGATCGCGAGGTCGCCGCCGAACTTGTCGATGTTGGCCTGGGCCGACCAGCTGCCGTCCCACTGGATGGCGGTTTTGCCGTTGCGGAAGTCGTCGCCGGGGCTCTTGCTGGACTTCTGCGGCGCGTAGCCGTCCGTGACCATCGAGCGGAACCACTTGCCCCACTCGACGGCCTTCTCGCCGTTCAGTGCGCCCTTGGCGGTCTTGTAGGTCGAGCGGTCGATCAGGTCGCCGCCGAAGCTCTGGAGCATCGGGGAGTACGCGTACGGCCACCATTCACCCGGGTCACCCGTGCCGAGGTCCAGCGCGTTCTTGAACTTGCCGCTCGCCTTCAGCTTGGCGAGCGCGTCCGTGAACTCGGCCTTGGTCCAGGGCTTGTCGAGGGTGGGGACGCGGATGTCGTACTTCTTCAGGACCGACTTGCGGGAGTACAGGGTCAGCGCGACGTCGTAGAACCCGGACGCGTAGGTCTTGCCCTGGTATCTGCCGACCGTACTGGGCAGCTGGTCCTTCACGGCGACCTGGCCCTTGGACAGATCCAGCGGTGCGAGGTATCCACCCCAGGCCCAGTTGGGGACGTTCGGCCCGTCGACGTCGAGGACGCACGGCAGCTTCTTGGCGGAGGCCGCGGCCACCACCGAATCGTTGTAGGAACCCTGCGGGAACGCCTGAATCTTGACCTTGTACTTGCTCTGGCCGTCGTTGAAGTCCTTGACGATCTGCTGCACGACGCCGTACTCGGCGGCGTTGCCGGCGTTGTGGGTCCACAGGGTGATGGTGTCGCCACTGCTGCCCGAGCCGCTGCCGGCGTTCGCGGACGCGCAGCTGGCCACGAGCGCGGTGGCGGCCAGGGTGGCTACACTCGCGCATGCGAGGTGCCTGGTTCTGCTTGCCATGGGACGGGTTCCTCCATATCACTGGACGGGGTGTGCGACCCCGTCCGAGCGGCCGGTGCTGACGGCCGCCGCAACGGTGAGAGCCTTGCCGCCCGGACTCACGATCCGGGCGGTGAGGCGACCGATGCCCTGGCCACCAGCGGACAGGGCAACGTTTCCTGCTCGGCCGAGGCCGCGGCCCCGGTCGGCGGTTCGATGAGACCGAGCAGCAGACGGACCGCCCGGACACCCATCTCGTAATGCGGCAGAGCGACCGTGGTGAGAGCCGGGTACACGCCCTCGCAGATCAGTTCCTGGTTGTCGAAGCCCACCACCGACACCTCACCGGGGATCGAAAGCCCCAGGTCGTCGGCGGCCCGGTAGGCCCCCATCGCCATCCGGTCGTTGAAGCAGAACAGCGCGGTCGGCCGGTCCGGGCGGTCCAAGAGGTCCAGTGCCACGTCGTAGCCCCCGCGTGCGTCGGACGCCCCGGCCACCACCAGCGACGGATCCCAGGGCAGCCCGGCCTCCAGCAACGCGGCCCGGTACCCCGCCAGCCGGCCGCGGGTCGCCGGGATGTCGTCCACGTTGGTGGCGAACCCGATGCGCCGGTGTCCGTGCGCGATCAGCTCACGAACCGCGGTGTGGCCCCCCTGCCGCTCGTCGGGGACCACGGACGGCACGTCGGCTCCGGTGCTCTGCGCGTCCAGGATCACCGTCGGCACCTGACGCAGCTGCTGCGGCAGTTCCACCTGCCGGTGGTACATCGCCGCGTACAGAACGCCCTCCACCTGGCGCTCCAGCAGCAGGTCGATGCCGCGGCGCTCCAGATCATGGCTGCCGCCGGTGTTGACCAGCAGGAGGACCAGACCGTGCCGGGCCGCCTCCTCCTGCGCGCCGAGAATCAGCCGTCCGGCGAACGGCGTGGTGGCGATCTCGTCGCTGACGAATCCGACCGTTCCCGAACGCCGCAGCCGCAGCCCCCGGGCGAGCCCGTTGGGGCGGTAACCCAACTCGTCGGCGGCCTTGAGGACCCGGTCCCGGGTCTCGGGATGGATCCGCGCGCCTTCGACCTCGTTGAGGATGTGGGAGACGGTCGTCACGGACACCCCCGCGGCAGCAGCCACGTCCTTGATCCCGATTCGTCGCTTTCCCATACCCTGCCCAAACGTTTTGGCGACCGTTGGCGAGCAGACTGCACCGTGGCCGACGCATGCGTCAATGGCTTGTTGCGAACTCGTGTCCAGTGAGGCGGTCGGAGTGATGGTGCGGGCCGGTACCTTCGCCGTGATGGCCGTCGGGGTCGCGGACCGCGTGGTCTTCGAGCACTGGACGGGGCATGGGGAGCGGTTCGGGTATGCCGAACTCGGGTTCATCCTGCTGGGCGAGATGGTGCGGCGGAGCACCGGCCGGCCCCTGGTGGAGGCGGCCGACGGGCTTTTCGCGCGGCTGGGAATGGGCCGGTCGGGGTTCCTGCCCGGACCGGAGCTCGACGTGGCCGCCCCGTCGTCATGCCCGCGGCGATGTGCCGCATACCAGTGTCCGACCCGGCCCATCGACAAGCAGGCGGACAAACAGGCGTACTCATCAAGTCCTTACCGTGAACGGCTAGCATCGCGGGCGCGGTTGGTTCGGGCGGGATGAGGTGAGGACGTGGCGGAGCCGAGAGTCGCCGTAGCCGTGGTGACCATGGGGAACCGGCCGGCGGAGGTCGACGCGCTCCTGGAGTCCGTGGCCAAGCAGGACCTCGCTCCCACCCGGATCGTGATCGTCGGCAACGGCTGCCGGCTGCCCGAGTTCGCCCGGCGGCTCTCGCTGCCCGGTGAGGTCACCGCCGTCGAGGTCGAGGAGAACCTCGGCTGCCCCGGTGGACGGAACGTGGCGCTCGCCCGGCTCCGTGAGTTCGCGGACGTCGACATCGTCGTCGAGCTCGACGACGACGGCCTGCTCGTCGACCCCGATGTGCTGCGCCACGTGGGGGAGTTGTTCACGGCCGACCCGCGCCTCGGCATCGTCGGCTTCCGCATCGCCGACGAGCACGGTCAGACCCAGCAGCGGCACGTGCCCCGGGTCGGCTCCACCGACCCCCTGCGGGGCGGCTACGTCACCGGGTTCCTCGGCGGCGGGCACGCCTTCCGCATGACGATGCTCGACCAGATCGGCGACTGGCCGGCCGCGTTCTTCTTCGCCCACGAGGAGACCGACCTCGCCTGGCGGGCCGCCGACCACGGCTGGCGGATCCTGTACGCGCCCGAGCTGCTGCTCCAGCACCCGAAGACCTCGCCCGCCCGGCACGCCATCTACTACAGGGTGAACGCCCGCAACCGGGTCTGGCTGGTCCGCCGTCGGCTTCCGCTGGCGCTCATCCCCGTGCATCTGGGCGTGTGGATGCTGCTCACGCTGCTGCGGGTGCGGTCCACGGACGGGTTGCGTGCCTGGTTCGGCGGCTTCGTCGAGGGGCTGCGGGAACCGGCAGGGGAGCGGCGGCCGATGCGCTGGGGGACGGTGTGGCGGCTGACCCGCCTGGGCCGTCCGCCGGTGATCTGACGCCGCCTCGGCGGGCTGCGGCCGGTCGGGCGCGGCGCACACGGACGCGGATCCCGGCCGCTCACCTCCGACGACCGGGACCCGCTCGTGTCCTCGAACCCGGCCGCGACGGCGACACTCCCCCGAGTTGCGCGTCGTACGCGCGCACCGTCGGGCCAGCTCCGATGCAGGGATCACATCAGGCCACACCAACGAATCGCTAACATGTGGCCAACGGTTCGCCGTTCAGTTGTCCGCCGGTCCATGTGAAGTCGTCGGACGATGGTGCGGGACGGCGGAGCAGCGGCGGATTCCAGCCGGGGGGGCTCCGCCGGGAACGCAAGTGGACGCGGCGTGCGGGAAGGCAGTGGGGGCGTGAAGGCGTGCGGGCTGCGGTTCGGACTGCGGTTCGGACTGCTGGGTCAACCTGTCCTGTACGACGGCCAGGGCGGTGTCGGCGACAACGGTGGCGTTGGTGAAAACAGTGCCCCCGATACCGACGTCCGGGCGATCCGGAGCCCCAAAACGCGGGTCCTGCTCGCCGCGCTGCTGCTCGAAGCCGGCCGCGTCGTCTCCGTCCAGTCACTCAAGGACGCGCTGTGGGGTGACGCCCCACCCGCGTCGGCACAGGCCTCGCTGCACAACCACGTCACCCGGCTGCGCCGACTGCTCGACGATCCGGGACGGCTGCGCGCGGTGCCGCCCGGCTATCTGCTGAGCGTGGAGCAGGGGGAGCTGGACGTCCATGTCTTCGAACGCCGCGTCGCCGCCGCCCGTAGCGCGCATGCCGCCCGGAACTGGGAGCGGGTCGTGCGCGAGTGCGCGGCGGCACTCGCACTGTGGCGGGACGAGCCGCTGAGCGGACTGCCCGCAGAGCTGGGCGGGTACGCCTTCGCGCAGCGCCTGCGGGAGGCGCGGCTGCTGCTCCTGGAGTGGCGCTACGACGCCGAACTCGCCCGCGGCGGCACACGAGTCGGCGCGCTGGTGCCGGAGTTGTCGGCACTGACCGTCGAACATCCGCTGCGGGAGGCCTATCACCGCCAGCTGATGCTCGCCCTGCACCGCGTCGGCCGCCAGGCCGAAGCACTCGCCGTCCACCGCGACCTGCGCACCCGCCTCATCGAGGAACTCGGCGTCGAACCGGGCCCGTCGGTACGGGAAGCGCACGTCGAGATCCTCCGGGGCGCGGTGACGCTTGCCGATGCGGGTGACACGGGCCGCGTGGGCGCGGGTGTCGCAGGTGGTGCCGGTGCTTCCGGCGACCTGGCTGACGCGGACGAGAACCGCGAACCCCCGCACCCCGTTTCCCGAACCAACGCTACGCGCGAAGACCACCCCCAGCCCCAACTCGAGCCCCACCCCCAACCCCAGCCTCGGCCCCGCCCCGCTCAACTCCCCCCTCCACCCGCCCATTTCACCGGCCGCGCCACCGAACTCGACGACATACGCCGCACCCTCGCCCCCGGCGCCCGCTCCACCGCCCCCGGTACCCCCACCGGGGCCGTCGCCGTGATCAGCGGTATGGCGGGCGTCGGCAAGACCGCCCTCGCCCTGCACGTCGCCCATGAGCTGCGGGAACGTTTCCCCGACGGCCAGCTCTACGTCAATCTGCACGGCGCCACCCCCGGCATGGCCCCCCGCACGCCGGTCCAGGCCTTAGCCACCCTGCTCCGCGACCTCGGCACGGAACCCCGAGCCGTCCCCGAACACCCGGACGCGGCCGCCGCGTTGCTGCGTTCGCTGCTCGCGCCGACCCGCACGTTGATGGTGCTGGACGGCGCCGCGAGCGCCGCACAGGTACGGCCGCTGCTGCCCGCGGGTTCCGGGTGCGGGGTGATCGTCACCAGCCGTTCGCCGCTCACCGCCCTCGACGGCGGCGTCCACCGCTTCCCGCTCACCCCGCTGAGCGCGGAGGACAGCGCGGCCCTCCTACGAGCGGCCTCCGGACGCAACGCCCTGCACGCTCCCCACCCCCTCGTCGAACTCACCGGCCGTCTTCCCCTGGCCCTGCGTATCGTCGCCGCCCGCCTGGCCGCGCGCCGCGCCCTCACCCCCGACGCGCTCGCCGGTCAACTCACCGCCACCGAAGGGCGGTTGCATCATCTGGAGTACGACGACCTGAGCGTCCGCCGCTCCCTGGCCGTCGCCCACGACGCGCTCGCTGCCTCCGACCGGCGGGCCGACCGGGACGCGGCGTTCGCCCTGTCCCGCATCGGCGCCCTCGACCTCCCCGCCTATGGCACCCCGCTCCTCGCCCGTCTCCTCGGCACCGACGAGCAGCGCGCCGAGGCAGCCCTCGACCGCCTCGTCGACGTGGCCCTCCTGGAGGAGACGGCGTACCGCCGCTACACCCCCCACGACCTGGTCCGCGACTTCGCCCGCGAACTCGCCGAGGACGGGGAGAAGCACCCAGGTACACGCTGAGGACGGGGACAAGCGCCCACGAACTCGCTGAGGACTCGGCGAGGGCGGCCACCAGGTGGGCAACTTTCCGCCGCGGGGAGGAACGCCCAGGCACACGAGGTCACTTCGCGTCCGCATAGCACTCCACCACCGCCGTGCTGAACGGAAACCGAACGGGGGTCTCGCCGAACGTCAGGCGTCCCGCGAGGTCCGCGGCCTCCCGGATCGCCGCCACGATCGTCTCCGTCTCCTCCTCGGGGCAGTGCACGATGACCTCGTCGTGCTGGAAGAAGACCAGCTCCGCCGCCATGTCCGCGCAGGTGCGGCGCAGCGCGGCGAGCAGCAGCAGGGCCCAGTCGGCGGCGCTGCCCTGGACGACGAAGTTGCGCGCGAACCGGCCGCGGGCGCGGGCGTTGGTAGAGGCGTACCCCGGCACCCACTGACGGTCCTCGGAGTCCTCCTCGGCGAGGGGGATGCCCGCCTCCTCCGCCGAGTCCTCGGTCGCCCCGGCCACCGGCGGGCAGGTCCGCCCCAGCCAGGTACGCACCAGCCGCCCTTCCTCGCCGGCCCGGGCCGCGTCGTCGACGTAGGCCACCGCGCGCGGGAAGCGGCGTCTGAGCGCGGCGAGGTTCTTGAGGCCGTCGCCGGAGGTCTGGCCGTAGACCGCGCCGAGCACGGCGAGCTTGGCCTGGGCGCGGTCGCCGGAGAAGGCGCGGTCGGACACGGACTGGTAGAGGTCGCTCTCGCGGCCGGCGACCTCCATCAGCCCCGGGTCGCGGGAGATGGCGGCCAGTACCCGCGGCTCCATCTGGTCGGCGTCGGCGACGACGAGCCGCCAGCCCGGGTCGGCGATCACGGCCCGCCGGATCACCTTGGGGATCTGCAGGGCACCACCGCCGTTGGTCACCCAGCGGCCCGTGACCGTCCCGCCGGCCAGGAACTCGGGCCGGAACCGGCCCTCCCGCACCCAGTCCTGGAGCCAGGACCAGCCGTGGGCGACCCAGATGCGGTACAGCTTCTTGTACTCGATCAGCGGTTTCACGGCGGGATGCTCGATCGACTCGATCTCCCAGCGCCGAGTCGACTTGATCTTGATCCCGGCACGTGCGAACGCCTTGACGACATCGGCCGGCAGGTCGGGGCGGACCCGGCGGCCGAAGGCGGCGGACACCTCGTCGGCGAGCTCGGCCAGGCGGCGGGGTTCACCACCGCCGGGGTACCGCTCGCCGAGCAGTTCGTGCAGCACCGCGCGGTGCACGTCGGCGCTCCAGGGCAACCCGGACCGGTTCATCTCGGCCGCCACGAGCATGCCCGCGGACTCGGCCGCGGTCAGCAGCCGCATACGGTCAGGGTGCGCGGTGGTGTCGTGCCGCCGCTGTTGGTCGGCGTACACCTCGACGAGGTCGGTGAGCGGCACGTGCGCGGCCTGGGGCTCGAACAGCGGCGACTGCGAACCCGGTTCCGCGGACCGCTGCGGAGGATCGGGCGGGACGGGGCCGCCGCGCAGCCGGGCCAGGGCGGCGGCCGCCGACCGGGGTTCGCCGTAGCGACCCTCGTGACCGAGGAGGAGCAGCTCCGCGTCCTCCACGTCGTAGCACCGCTCCACTCGCACCCCCGTGGCGAGCAGGCGCGGATACGTCTCGGCCGTCGACCGCCACACCCAGCGAGTGACCTCCGGCAGGCCGCGTACGGCCTCGGCGGCGTCCGCCGCCCGCCGCACCGGCCCGGCGAGCACCCCACCGGGACCGAGGGGGGCGAACTCCACGCCACCGTCCTCGGCCGGAGCGAGAGCCCATCGGTCGGTCATGGTGCGAGTGTGGCAGGGGGGTCTGACAACGGGCCTCAGCCCTGTCCCTCGCCCTACTCGCCCCTCTGCTCCTCGCTCTGCTCGCCGCCCTGTTCCTCGCCCTGCTCGCCGCTCGACTGTTCGCCCTGCTCCTCGAAGTTGACCTTGATCTTCTCGAGTGCCGCGGTGACGTTGTCCTCCGTCGCCGGCTTGGTGACGCCGAGGCCCGACAGGACACCCTCGCCGTTCTCGAACTCCAGCAGCGCGAGCAGGATGTGCTCGGTGCCGACGTAGTTGTGCCCGAGCCGCAGTGCCTCGCGGAAGGTGAGCTCCAGGACCTTCTTGGCGTCGGAGCCGTACGGGACGAGTTCCGGCACCTCGTCGGCGGCGGGCGGCAGCGCGGCGCCGGCGGCCTGGCGTACGGCGTCCAGGAGGACGCCCTGTGCGGTGATCGCCTTGGCCGCCAGGCCCTCCGGTTCGGCCAGCAGGCCGAGGACCAGGTGTTCGGGGCGGCCCTCGGTGTTGCGCGCGGCGATGGCCTCGTTGTGGGCGGACATCACCACGTTGCGGGCGCGCGGGGTGTACCGGGCGAAGCCCGCGCTGGGGTCGAGGTCGGCCGACTCCTTAGGTACGAACCGCTTCTGCGCGGCCTGCCGGGTGACGCCCATGCTCTTGCCGATGTCCGTCCAGGAGGCACCCGAGCGCCGGGCCTGGTCCACGAAGTGCCCGATCAGATGGTCGGCCACCTCCCCGAGGTGATCGGCGGCGATCACCGCGTCCTGGAGCTGTTCGAGCGGCTCGGCGTGGACCTTCTTGATGGCCGAGATGAGGTCGTCGAGGCGTACGGATGACGTGGTGTTCGGGTTCGTCGTCATGTGTCAACCGTAAGTTGACACCCCTGCCCTGTCAACCTCGGGTTGACACCTGGATCGAGTGGGATGAGACGATCGCCGAGTGAGCAGCACGAACAACGCGGACCGCGGGGCCGACGACTCCGCCGCCCCGGCCGGCACCGTCGAACGCGCCTTCCGCGTCGCCCTGTACGCCGACTCCGACAACGCGCTCGACACCGGCGCCTCCCTGCTCGCGGCCGACCCCGCGGCGGACGCCGAACTGGTCCGGCGCGGCGAGGAGTTCGTGGCCTCCGCCTGGCGGCGCGGCTGGCAGCCCGCGGATGTCGTACGGATCGTGGGCCGCGAACTGGACGACGTCCATGTACGCCTGGCGGCCGGGCTGATCCACACGCAGTCCCCCAACGACCGCCCCCGCGGCCGACGCTGGACCGCCCAACTCGCTCAACTCGCTCAGCTCCACGGGTCCCCGGGCGCCGGCGCCACCGCGCCCCGCCCGGACCGCTTCGCGCACGCCACCGCAGTACTGGAGCTGTACCGCCTGCTCCTGCGGCTGCCCGCGCTGGAACCCCTCGAAGAGCCGCGACGGGGCTCAGGGTCGGGCCAGGGTTCCGGGCACGGCATCGAGTCCCGCATGCTCACGCGCATCCGCGGGCTCCTCGCCAAGGCGGAGGCGACCGACTTCCCGGCGGAGGCCGAGGCGCTCAGCGAGAGGGCGCAGCAGTTGATGGCCCGGCACAGTGTCGACGAGGCGCTCCTCGCGGACCGCGACCAAACCCGCGCTGCGGACGCGCCCGGCGCCTGCCGGATCGGGGTCGAGCCGCCGTACGAGCAGGCGAAGGCGGTGCTGCTGGACGCGGTCGCCGCCGCCAACCACTGCCGGGCCGTGTGGAACGAGCCCTTCGGCTTCTCCACCGTCGTCGGCTTCGAATCGGATCTGGAGGCGGTCGAACTCCTCCACACCTCACTGCTGGTGCAGGCCCAGACCGCGATGACGAAGGCGGAGGCGGCCCAGCGCGCGGGTGGCCGCAAGCGCACCAAGACCTTCCGGCAGTCGTTCCTCGCCGCCTACGCCCACCGCGTCGGCATCCGCCTGCGCGAGGCCGCCGCCACCCCGGTGAGCGAGGACCTGCTCCCGGTCCTCGCCTCCCGCGAGGTCGCGGTCACCGACCGCCTCGACCGCATGTTCCCGCGGACCAGCACGACCCGACTGCGCGGCGTGAGCGACGAGGCGGGCTGGACGGAGGGCGCCCAGGCCGCCGACCGCGCCCAGGTCAGATCCCGGCGGCCGCTGCGCTGACACCCACGCGATCGCCGGGACCACCCCCCGGCTCAGTCACCCGCACGAGTGAACGGCCCCACCGAGGCGTCCGGCGCCTTGCCGCCGCCCTTCAGCGCGACCGCGCCGTACGACCACCGGAAGCTCTTGGTGGTGTCGGCGTCCCCGGGCAGGCTGACCTCCAGGTTCTTGGCGGCGAGGCTCTTCGCGCCGTCCGCGCCACCCCGCACGTAGGTGAGCGTGAAGGTCACGCTCTCGCCCTTGGCGAGGGTCAGCTTCTCGGGCTTGGCGCCGCTCGCGGCGGGGACGGTCGTGACGGTGTCGCCGGCCTTCAGGGTGACCCCGGGGGAGCCGTTCAGGGCGCACGGCGCGCTCTGGTTGGTGAGGGAGACCGGGATGTTGCCCGTGTCCCCGGCGGCCGGTGCGGCGTTCGCCGGACCGACCTCCACGCCCAGCTGACCGACCTCGCAGGCGCCCCCGGCCTTGCCGGAGGTGCTGCCGGTGTCGTCGCTCCCGCCGCTGTCGCAGGCGGTCAGCAGGAGGGCCGCGGTGAGGGCGGTGACGGCGAGGGGAATGACGCGCATGTGGGGTCCTCTGGGGGCGAGACGGCGGTACGCGAGGATCATCCCGTACGAGGGGAACGTCACGTACGAAGGGGGCGCCACGTACCCAGGTGGGCGCCGCGGTCGGCGCCCCCGCGCCGGCTCAGGACCCCAGGCTCGCCGTCGGCAGCCCGGTCGGCAGCGTTCCGCCCTCCGACCGGGTGTACTCCTCCGTACCGAGGCCGCTCTTCCAGGTCACCTTCAGTGACTCGCCGGTCACCGCGTCGACCACGCCCGAGGCTCGGTCCTTGTCGCCGTCCGTGCAGGTGAGACGGATGGTCCGGGCGCTCGACGCCTTCTTCGCGGTGCCGCTGCACACGGAGCCGCCGGTGGTGAACAGCGCGGCCTGGTCACCGGTGATCACCAGCGCCACGGCCTTGCCGCCGGTGGTGGCGAGCCAGCTGCCCTGAAGCCCGCCTGAACTGCCCGCGGACCCGCCGTCGCCGCCGCCGGTGTCGGCGCTCGCCGAGGCGGAGGCGGACGTGCCGGAGCCGGTGGAGGGCTCGTCCTCGGATCCGCTGTCGCCGCTGCACGCGGTCAGCGCGAGTGCGCCCACCAGGGCGGCGGCCGTGGCCGCGACCCGCGTCCACCGGTGTGTGTCCCAAGTCGACCAGGTCACTGGAGGCTCCCAAGCTGTAGTCGGCCCGGCTGGCCGGGAGGACCGCAGCAAGCTACCAGGGCACCTCCGGCCCCGGAGCCCCGCACCCGGACCTTCAGGCTGCCTCTGTCCCTCGCGCCGCCAACCGTCGTCCGAAAGGTGGTCCATTCCGGACGATCTCCCCCGAGGGTGGAACACGAACGCCGAAACGTACGTCTCTTCCAGGAGGGGGACTCTTCCGAGGCAGGCCCGGGCGTGCGTGGCGTCGGCGAAACGGGCCGACGGGACGACCGCCGAAGCTGTAACCACGGGGACACCCCGCGTGCACGTGCATCTGCAGATGCATCCGTTCATGCGTCTGCACATGAACAAGGTTATGATCCGGGTCAATTGACCACCTGCATCAATGGCCTCACCAGCCAGTGCACCACCGGGGAGCGACCTGTGGACCACGACGTGTACGACGTTGCCGACGCGTCCGGCGTGTACAACGGTATGGCCGCCGCCCATCTGCGGGTGGCCTGGCAGAAGAGCCGGCACAGCAACTCGCAGGGGTCCTGCGTGGAGTTCGCCCGCCTTCCCGGCGGGGATGTGGCCGTCCGCAACTCACGCTTTCCCGACGGTCCGGCGCTGGTCTACACCCGCGCCGAGATCGAGGCGATGCTGCTGGGCATCAAGGACGGCGAGTTCGACCACCTGATAGCGGGCTGACCTGCGCCCCGCGTCGCCGCGACCGAGGGCGAGCGGCGGCTGACGGACCGTAACGCGCGTAGAACTCGCACGTCAGGATGTGCCGCCAGGGTTCATTCGGCGGTGGGCAGCCGGAACAGGGCCCACACGACCTTGCCGCCCACCGTGCTCGCGAGCGGGTGCCAGCCCCAGCTGTCACTGAAGGAGTCGACGAGGAACAGGCCGCGGCCGGACTCCGACGAGAAGTCGTCGGTGTCGCGCGCGACCGGGCTCTCCTGGCTGGGGTCACGCACCGCGCACACCAGCCGCTCGGTCCAGCGCATCAGGTGCAGCCGCACGGGCGGGCACTGCTGGGCGCGCGGGACGTTGGCCGGCAGCGCGTGCCGCAGGGCGTTGGTGACCAATTCGGAGACGACCAGGCACACGTCGTCGAAGCGCTCGTCGAGGTCCCACTGGTGCAGTGTTCCGCGGGTGAACCGCCGCGCCTCGCGCACCGCTTCGTAGCGGGCGGGCAGGGCGCAGGAGGCGGCGTCGGACACGGCCGCGGGATCCAGCGGCGGAAGGCCCTGCCGTAATGGCTTGAGCATGGTCGATCCATTCGTTCCCATGCGAGGCACTCCCGGGAATTCGCGGTCGTTGCGATGCAGCGGTGGCGCACGACCATGGTTTCGGATGCGCGGTGCAGATGCAAGGTGCAGATGCACGTGCACGTGACCGAATTGGGCTCTCCTGTGCCGCTTGTTGGCCATTTTTTCCGCCATCTTCTCCCTCTCTCCTGTCCGTTCTCCTCCCAGAACCTGCCCCACGTCCATGCGGAAACTTCGGGTTCTTCCCTTCTCTGTAATCGGACGAGTACTGCTCGGAGTGTTTTAGTGGCAGACTGCGGCACCTGAAGACGGTTGGGGAGGCTGGCGAACGTGAGCGCGGGAGAGCCCGGATCGGTGGTGCGGCGGATGCTGCTCGGCTCGCAACTCAGGCGGCTGCGTGAGGCACGCGGCATCACGCGCGAGGCGGCGGGATATTCCATCCGCGCCTCCGAGTCCAAGATCAGTCGGATGGAACTGGGCCGGGTGAGCTTCAAGACACGCGACGTCGAGGACCTGCTGACGCTGTACGGCATCACGGACGAGGCGGAGCGCGCCTCGCTGCTCTCCCTCGCCAAGGAGGCCAACGTCGCGGGCTGGTGGCACAGCTACTCCGACGTCCTGCCGAGCTGGTTCCCCACCTATGTCGGCCTGGAGGGCGCGGCGTCCCTGATCCGCGCGTACGAGGTGCAGTTCGTGCACGGCCTGGTGCAGACCGAGGCGTACGCCCGCGCGGTCGTGCGGCGCGGCATGAAGGGCGCGAGCACGGAGGACGTCGAGCGGCGCGTGGCGCTGCGCCTGGAGCGGCAGAAGTACCTCCTGGACGACGGCGCCCCCGAGTTCCACGTCGTCCTCGACGAGGCCGCCCTGCGCCGCCCCTACGGCGACCGCGAGGTGATGCGCGGCCAGTTCCAGCACCTGATCGAGATCTCCGAACGCCCCAACGTCCGGCTGCAGATCATGCCGTTCGGCTTCGGCGGCCACTCCGGTGAGAGCGGCGCGTTCACCATCCTGTCCTTCCCGGAGTCCGACCTCTCGGACGTCGTCTACCTGGAGCAGCTCACCAGCGCGCTCTACCTGGACAAACACGAGGACGTGGCCCAGTACGAGAAGGCGCTGAAGGAACTCCAGCAGGACAGTCCCGGAACGGACCAGAGCCGGGACCTTCTCCGGGGCCTCCTCCAGCTTTCCTAGGGTTATCCCCAGAAGGTTGCACTCCGTCCCCAACTCGCCAGGCACACACGTACGATGACGTGTGATCAGACCGTGGCGTTGATCGTTGTCTGCTAGCGACTTGGGGATCACATGTCGTCCTACTTCACCGACCTGGCTCAGCAGTACATCGACGGTGAGTGGCGCCCGGGAACAGGTTCCTGGGACATCATCGACTTCAACCCGTACGACGACGAGAAGCTGGCGTCGATCACCATAGCCACGGTCGACGAGGTCGACGAGGCGTACCGGGCGGCCGCCCGCGCCCAGAAGGAATGGGCCGCGACCAACCCGTACGCACGTCGCGGGGTCTTCGAGAAGGCGCTGAGCCTGATCGAGGAGCGCGAGCAGGAGATCAGCGAGATGATCGTCGCCGAACTCGGCGGCACCCGGCTGAAAGCCGCCTTCGAGCTGCACCTCGCCAAGGAGTTCCTGCGCGAGTCGATCCACCTGGCGCTGCGCCCCGAGGGCCGGATCCTCCCGTCGCCGGTCGACGGCAAGGAGAACCGGCTCTACCGCCTGCCGGTCGGCGTCGTCGGCGTGATCAGCCCCTTCAACTTCCCGTTCCTGCTGTCGATCAAGTCGGTGGCCCCGGCGCTCGCGCTCGGCAACGGCGTCGTCCTCAAGCCGCACCAGAACACCCCGATCGTCGGTGGTTCCCTGGTCGCGAAGATCTTCGAGGACGCCGGGCTCCCCGGCGGCCTGCTCAACGTCGTCATCACGGACATCGCCGAGATCGGTGACGCCTTCATCGAGCACCCCGTCCCGAAGGTCATCTCCTTCACCGGGTCCGACACGGTCGGCCGTCATGTCGCCACCGTCTGCGCCGCGAACTTCAAGCGCTCGATCCTCGAACTGGGCGGCAACAGCGCGCTGGTGGTCCTCGACGACGCCGACGTCGACTACGCGGTCGACGCCGCGGTCTTCAGCCGGTTCGTCCACCAGGGGCAGGTCTGCATGGCCGCCAACCGGGTCCTCGTGGACCGTTCGATCGCGGACGAGTTCACCGAGAAGTTCGTCGCCAAGGTCAGGACCCTCAAGTCCGGTGACCCCCGCGACCCCGAGACCGTCATCGGCCCGCTGATCAACTCCTCGCAGGCGGACGCCGTTTCCGGGGTCGTCGAGCAGGCGGTCGCCGAGGGCGCCACGGCGCTGGTGCACGGCACGAAGACGAACAACCTGGTGGAGCCCTCGGTCATCACCGACGTCCCGGCCGGCTCCGCCCTGCTTCAGCAGGAGGTCTTCGGGCCGGTCGTCTTCCTCATCCCCTTCGACGGCGCGGACGAGGCCGTCCGCCTCGTCAACGACACCCCGTACGGCCTGAGCGGGGCCGTCCACACCGGTGACATCGAGCGGGGCGTCGCGTTCGCCCAGCAGATCGACACCGGCATGTTCCACGTGAACGACGGCACGGTCCACGACGAGCCCGTCGTCCCCTTCGGCGGCGAGAAGCACTCCGGCATCGGCCGCCTGAACGGCGACACGACGGCGGACGCCTTCACCACGGTGAAGTGGATCTCGGTACAGCACGGGCGGAGCGGGTTCCCCTTCTAGACCTTCTGTAGAGGGGGCGGGCGGTGAGCCCTGCTCACGACTCGGATCTGCGGGCGAGCAGGTGGATCTCCCGGAACTGGCGTCGGTCGGTTGGCTGAGGTTCCCGGACCATGCGGGCCACCTCGGCCAACCCGGACGTGCGCAGCGTCGCGGCGAGATGATCGGGCCACCACCGGTAGGCCGGCGCGACGGCGTGATCGAAGACCTGCGTCGGCTGAGACGGATCGTCGGTGGCCGAGAAGCCGATCAGCAGGTGGCCGCCGGGTGCCAGCACGCGGTGGAACTCCGCCAGGATTCCGGGGAGTTCCGGCGGCGGGGTGTGGATGACGGACCAACGTGAGAGTACGCCGCCCAGCGCGCCGTCCGCGATGTCCAGCGCGGCCATCGAGCCCACCTCGAACCGCAGGCCCGGACAGGCCTGCCGAGCCAACTCGATCATCGCGGGCGAGGCGTCGACGCCGAACGCCGACAGCCCCAGCTCCTCCAGATGAGCGGTGACATGGCCAGGACCGCACCCCAGGTCCGCGACCGGCCCGTCCCCACTCGCCCGTACGGCCTCGGCGAAGACACCCAGCATCGCGCGGTCCAGGGGGCTGTCGCGCAGCGAGTCGCGGAACAGCTCCGCATACGTGGAGGCGGCGTCGTCGTAAGCCTCGCGGGTCGCGGTGAGCGCATCGGGTTCGGCCATGCTCGCGACAGTAGTTCGTGACGTCGGGGCGAACCGGGGAATCACTGATCTTCCTGGGGCCGGTTCGCGCGTCCTGAACCCGCCCTGAACCCGTCCCTGCCTTATCCCGCTGCCGCGGCCCGTTGCGGACAGATCCTGACCGCAAGCCCCCGTAGCTTCGTCGGTGTCGGGGAAAGCCCCGGCGCATTCCGATGGTGACGAAAGGCGGCCGATCATGGTCACTCACGTGCGAGCCGAGGCGCGGGGCGACGAGCGCGGGGCGCTGCTCTCCTTCCTGGCCGAGCAGCGCGGCGGCATCCGCCGGGCCCTGCTCGGACTGACGGACGAGCAGGCCTCCAGGAAGCCCAGTGCCAGCGAGCTGTCCCTGGGCGGTCTGCTCAAGCATGTCGCCGAGGTCGAACAGTTCTGGATCGCACGGGCCAAGGGCGAGCCGCCGGCGATCAAGCGGGACCAGTCGAACTGGCACGAGAACTTCCTGCTGACGGAGGGCGAGACGGTCGAGTCGCAGCTCGCGTACTGGGAGAAGGTCGCCGCCGAGACGGAGGCGTTCGTCCGCGCGGTCCCGAGCCTCGACGACACCTTCCCGCTCCCGAACGAGCCCTGGTTCCCGCCGGACGAGGCCGTCTCCGTGCGCTGGGTGGTCCTGCACCTGATCCGCGAGACGGCCCGGCACGCCGGCCACGCCGACATCATCCGTGAGTCCCTGGACGGGGCGACCGCCTTCGAACTGGTGGCGAAGGAGCAGGGCACCACCTGGGGCTGACCTGTGGTGCGTCCATGCGGCGGCCTAATCTGGACCGCATGTCAGCGATCCGTCTCCTCGTGCTCGGCGCCGTCCGTCAGCACGGGCGGGCCCACGGCTACCAGGTGCGCAACGACCTGGAGTACTGGGGCGCGCACGAGTGGTCCAACGCCAAGCCCGGCTCGATCTACCACGCCCTGAAACAGATGGCGAAGCAAGGGCTGCTGCACGAGCACGAGATCGCGCCGTCCACGGCCGGGGGGCCGCCCCGGACGGAGTACGAGCTCACCGAGGCCGGCACCGAGGAGTACCTCTCGCTGGTGCGCCAGTACCTCACCGCCTACGACCAGCGGCCCGACGTGCTCACCGCGGCGCTGGGCACCATGGTCGACCTGGGCCGCGAGGAGGTGCTCGGCCTGCTGGAGGAACGGGTGCGCAGCATCGAGGCGTGGCGCAAGTCGGTCACCGAGTACTACACGCCCGCGGACGGCCCCGGTCAGCTCGGTCACATCGGCGAGATCATGAATTTCTGGGTCCACTCGGCCGACACCGGCGCCGAGTGGACCCGGGGTCTCATCGAGCGCATCCGGGGCGGCGCGTACACCTTCGCGGGGGAGGGGCAACCGTTCAGCGCCGTGCTGGCGGACGGTGAGGAGAACCCGTACGCGACGGGGGAGCGGCATCAGGGAGACGTCGGCTAATCAAGTTTGACTAACAGCCTGCAGGGGCATAGCCTCCCTCGACAGTCAGTAGTCAAGTTTTACTACATTGCTCGCGTGACTCGAAGGGAGCCCGATGACCGACGCGATCGTCGCCGAGGGATTACGCAAGCGGTACGGCGACAAGGCGGCCCTGGACGGCCTCGACCTGTGCGTGACCCGCGGCACCGTGCACGGCCTGCTGGGCCCGAACGGCGCCGGCAAGACCACCACCGTGCGGATCCTCACCACGCTGTTGTACCCGGACGAGGGCCGCGCCGAGGTGGCGGGCCACGACGTGGTCCGCGGGGCCTACGACGTACGCCTGCGGATCGGCCTGCTCGGCCAGCACGCCGCCGTGGACGAGGAGCTGTCCGGCCGGCAGAACCTGGACATGTTCGGCCGCCTGTACCACCTGGGCGCCCGCCGGGCACGCGAGCGCGCCGACGAGCTCCTGGAGCGCTTCGGCCTCGCGGACACCGGCCGCAAGCCGGTCAGCGCGTACAGCGGCGGCATGCGTCGGCGCCTGGACCTGGCCGCCTCCCTGATCACCCGGCCGGAGGTGCTCTTCCTGGACGAGCCGACGACCGGTCTCGACCCGCGGGGCCGCGCCGAGGTGTGGGCCGCGGTCCGCTCCCTCGTCGGCGGCGGTACGACCGTCCTGCTGACCACTCAGTACCTGGAGGAGGCCGACCAGCTCGCCGACCGCGTCTCGCTCGTCGACCGGGGCCGGGTCGTCGCCGACGGCACGCCGGACGAGCTGAAGGCGACGACCGGGGGCGACCGCATCGACGTCGTCCTGCGGGACGCCGGTCAACTGGGCGCGGCGGTGGCCCTGTTGCCGGTCGCCGCCGCCGGGGTCTCGGTCGACGCCGACCGCCGGCTGCTCAGCGCCCCGGTCACCGACCGCATGGCGGCCCTCTCCGGTGTCGTACGGGCCTTGGAGGAGGCCGGCATCGAGGCGGAGGACGTGTCCCTGCGCCGCCCCACGCTGGACGAGGTGTTCCTGCACCTCACCGGCGACGACCACCGAGCGAAGGAGGCCGTGTGAGCACCTACGCGCTGACCGATTCCTGGACCATGACCCGGCGCGAGCTGGCCCACTGGGCACGGCAGCCGGTGCAGGTTCTGGTGGGCCTGGTCTTTCCCGTGATGCTGCTGCTGATGTTCGGCTACCTCGTCGGCGGCGGCCGGGGCGTCGAGGGCGAGTACGTCGACTACCTGGTCCCCGGGATGCTCGCGCTCACCATGGCGTTCGGGCTGGAGAGCACGATGCTCGCCGTCACCCAGGACCTCAACAAGGGGGTCATCGACCGCTTCCGGTCCATGCCGATGGCCAACGGCGCGGTGCTGGTGGGCCGTTCGGTCGCCGACATGCTCCAGTCCGCGCTGAGCCTGACGGCGATGATCGGCGTCGCCGTCGCCCTCGGCTGGCGTGCGCACGGCGGCGTGGCCGGGTTCCTCGGCGCCGTCGGTCTGCTGCTGCTGTTCCGTTTCGCCATGCTGTGGATCGGCATCCACCTCGCGATGGTGGCCGGCAAGCCGGAAATGGTCCAGGCCGTGCAGATCCTGGTCTGGCCGGTCGGCTTCCTCTCCAACGCCTTCGCGGTCCCCGACTCCATGCCCGGCTGGCTGGCCTCGGTGGTCGAGTGGAACCCGCTGTCCCAGACGGCGACAGCGGTACGCGACCTGGTCGGCGCACCGGGCGCGGAGTCGGGGCACGTGGGGGCGGCGCTGCTCTGGCCGGTGGCGCTGCTGGTGGTGTTCTTCCCGCTGGCGGTACGGAAGTTCGGGGCGTTGAGCAAGTAGCTCGCCTCAGGGGCCTGCCCGGCGGGGCAGGCCCTGGCGGGCCGGTCGGGTCGGTACCGCGGTCCCGTCAGTGATGGAACCCCGTCGCCGCCCCCTTGTCCCGCACGGACGGTTGTGACTGCGCGCGCAGCTCCGGCAGCAGGCGGCTCAGGTCCTCCACGAACAGTTCGGCGAGGTCGGCCGAGAAGCCGTTGCGGCACACCACCCGCAGGACGGACAGGTCCTCACGGTTCGGCGGGAAGGTGTACGCGGGCACCAGCCAGCCCCGCTCCCGCATCCGCCGGGAGACGTCGAAGACATCGTACGTCTGCACGTAGGGCGCGGTCGTGAAGGCGAACACCGGCAGCTCGTCGCCCCGGGTCAGCAGCCGGAAGTCACCGAGCGCCGCCACCCGTTCGGCGAGGCCGAGGGCCACGTCCCGGGTGGTCTGCTGCACGGCGCGGTAGCCCTCGCGGCCCAGCCGCAGGAACGTGTAGTACTGCGCGACCACCTGGGCGCCCGGGCGGGAGAAGTTCAGGGCGAAGGTCGGCATGTCGCCGCCCAGGTAGTTGACCCGGAAGACCAGTTCCTCGGGGAGGGCCTCCTTGTCGCGCCACAGCGCCCAGCCGACGCCGGGATAGACCAGCCCGTACTTGTGGCCCGAGGTGTTGATGGAGGCGACCCTCGGCAGCCGGAAGTCCCACACCAGGTCCTCGTCGAGGAAGGGGGCCACCATCGCGCCGGACGCCCCGTCGACGTGCACCGGGATGTCCAGGCCGGTCCGGTCCTGGAGGGCGTCGAGGGCGGCGCACAGGTCCGCGATCGGTTCGTAGGAGCCGTCGAAGGTGGAGCCGAGGATGCCGACGACCCCGATGGTGTTCTCGTCGCACAGCTCGGCGGCGGCCTGCGGATCCAGGTGGAAGCGGTCGCCCTCCATGGGGACCAGACGGGCCTCCACCTCCCAGAAGTTGCAGAACTTGTCCCAGCAGACCTGGACGTTCACGCCCATCACGAGGTTCGGGCGGACGTCCCGCGCGGGGTAGCGGTCGGCGTTGCGCCGCGCCCACCGTCGCTTGAGCGCCATGCCGGCGAGCATGCACGCCTCGCTCGACCCGGTCGTGGAGCAGCCGACGGAGGCCGACGGGTCGGGCGCGTTCCACAGGTCGGCGAGCATGGCCACACAGCGCCGCTCCAGCTCGGCGGTGCGCGGGTACTCGTCCTTGTCGATCATGTTCTTGTCCCGGCACTCGCCCATCAGGACGCCGGCCTGCGGCTCCATCCAGGTGGTGACGAAGGTGGCGAGGTTCAGCCGCGAGTTGCCGTCCAGCATCAGCTCGTCGTGCACGAGCTGGTAGGCGGTGGTCGGCGGCAGCGGAGCGTCCGGGAGCCGGTGGGTGGGCGGGGCCTCGGTCATGCCACCGACCGGGTTGGCCTCCCCGAAGAACGGGTTGACGGACCTGGGACGCTCGTCGGGCTTCTGGGGACCTTCGTGCAACGGCATGAGCGTGCCTCCTGTGAGGGTCAACGGCGGTCAGCGGAGCGGAGTTCCGTCCGCGCGCAGCTGCATCTGCGGCCGTCCCGTCACCAGCAGCCAGGCCGGCAGCGAGGCGACGCAGAGCAGCGCGAGGATCGTGGGGGAGACCACCAGCACGGCGGCCGTGAACAGGCTCACCCAGCCCTGCCGGGTGATGGCGAGGAGCACGCCCAGGACGCCCGCGGCGACCCCGAGCGCCGGCTGGACGGCCGGCACCAGGGCGTGCGCGCCGAGGCCGAAGGCGGTGCCGACGAACACGGCCGGGAAGATCCGCCCGCCCCGGAAGCCGCAGGACGCGGCGACCAGCAGCGCGGCCAGCTTCACCACCGTCATCGTCGCGAACTGTGCCGCCGACCAGCCGTCGGGATCGCGGGCCAGCTCGGCGATCTCGTCCAGTCCCTTGAACAGCGTCAGATGGCCGCCCAGGGCCGCCAGCAGCCCCAGCACCAGCCCGCCGGCCGGCAGGGCCAGCATCGGATGGCCGAGCCGGGCGAACGCCCCGTGGACGTACGGGAAGGCGTACACGGCGGTCATGCCGAGCAGGGCCGCCAGCGACGCGACGACCAGGGCGGCCAGCAGGTCGGCCCAGCCGGGCGGGCCGAGGGCGGGCAGATGGAGGTCGAAGGACGGACGGGCCACCAGAGTGGTCGTCAGGGCCCCGGCCGCGGCGGCGACCAGCGGCGCGAAGACGCTGTCCCACAGCGCCCCCGGCAGGTGCCTCCCGGCCAGCGCCTCGGAGATGACCAGGGCCGCCGCCACCGGCGTGCCGAACAGCGCCCCGATCGTCGCCGCCTCCGCCAGCACCGCCCACAGCGCGCCGGGCGCCCGCCGGAACAGCCGGTGCCCGAGCCAGAAGGCGAGTCCCACGTTCACGGCGATGATCGGGTTCTCGGGCCCAAGGCTCGGTCCGCCCGCGAGCGTCAGCCCGGCCGCCAGCACCAGCCCGGGCAGCACCACGGGCGGCAGCACCGGTGCGTCGAGGCCGGTGGTGGCCGGGTCGGGCCCGGCGTGCCCGGGCACCTTCCACACCACCAGCCCGACCGCCACGCCCGTCGCGGTGAGCATGACCAGCATCCACAGCACCGAGTACCTGCCGACCCCCAGGGCGTCCGGCACGGTCTGCCAGAGCACCTTCTGGAGCTCCTCGGCCGCCTCGCTCACCCCGACGAGAAGCAGACTCGCGCCCACGCCCACCACGAGAGCGGGGAGGATCAACGGCAGCAGGGCACGGGCCGGGGCCGACGGTGCGGGGGGTGCCTGCGCGGTGTCCTGGGCCACTGGCTCACCATAAACGGACAAAACCGACAGAACATCCGGAGGAATCCCGCGGCCTCCGGCTTGCACCTCACGCCACGTGAGGCCTCAGCGTGGAGCGCGTACCGAGAAGGGAGCGGACGAATTGAATCCTCCCCCAGCTGAAGCAGGGGGATTCCTGGCTCACGCTGCCTGCGGGTCAGCGACCCAACAGGTCTTCCGCGATCAGCACCAGCCGGGTTGAAACCAGCCCGGTTTGGTACGGCAAAGTTTGGAGGTGTATGTGCTGTCTTGGCTCTCGATCAACACGATGTACGCGCTTGGTTCTCGCAACGTACAGCGTGCAGCTTACCCGACCGGCCTGAAGGCCAAGGCATTCTCGGAGAAACCCAGTGAGCTATTCCGTCGGACAGGTCGCCGGCTTCGCCGGAGTCACGGTGCGCACGCTGCACCACTACGACGACATCGCCCTGCTCGTCCCGAGCGAGCGCAGCCACGCGGGTCACCGCGGCTACAGCGACGAGGACCTCGACCGGCTGCAGCGGATCCTGTTCTACCGGGAGCTCGGCTTCCCGCTCGACGAGGTCGCCGCCCTGCTCGACGACCCGGACGCGGACCCGCGCGCGCACCTGCGCCGCCAGCACGACCTGCTGACCGCCCGGATCGAGAAGCTGCAGAAGATGGCCGCGGCCGTGGAGCACGCCATGGAGGCACGCACGATGGGCATCAACCTGACACCCGAGGAGAAGTTCGAGGTCTTCGGCGACAAGGACCCCGAGCAGTACGCCGAGGAGGCGGAACAGCGCTGGGGCGGCACGGACGAGTACGCCGAGTCACAGCGCCGGGCCGCCCGCTACACGAAGGACGACTGGAAGCGCATGCAGGCCGAGGTCAACGCCTGGAGCGTGCGCTACGCCGCCCTGATGGACGCCGGTGAACCACCGACCGGCGACCCGGCCGTGGCCATGGCCGAGGAACACCGGCAGCACATCTGCGGGTGGTTCTACGACTGTTCGTACGAACTCCACCAGGGCCTCGCCGACATGTACGTGTCCGACGAGCGCTTCAAGGCGTTCTACGACTCCATGCGCCCGGGGCTAGCCGAACACCTCAGGGACGCGATCAGGGCGAACGCCGCCCGACACACCTCCTGATGTCCTGGCCCGGGGGGACTTACTCCCGGGCCAGGACCACCGCCGTCCCGTAGGCGCACACCTCGGTGCCCACGTCCGCCGCCTCCGTCACGTCGAAGCGGAACGCCAGAACGGCGTTGGCGCCCCGCGCGCGGGCCTGCTCCACCAGCCGCACCATGGCCTGGGTACGGGTCTCCACGAGCGTCTTGGTGAGCCCCTTCAACTCACCACCGACCATCGATTTCAGGCCCGCGCCGATCTGGCTTCCGAGGTGCCGGGAGCGCACGGTCAGCCCGAAGACCTCGCCCAGTACCTCCTGGACCCGATAGCCGGGTGCGTCGTTCGTCGTCACCACCAGGACGTCCGGTTCGGGTCCCTGGCCGCCGCCGTATTCTTCGATGCCCATGACTCACAGCTTTGTCGCAGTCGGCGCACAGTGCATCCTGAAGCCGCTTGTGGAACCTGGGGCGGGCGCGTGGCGTTGATACTTTTGTGCGGCCCCACCCAGGACGCCGTACCTTCCTCCACCCCTCAGGAGCCCGGAACCGTGACGACGACGCTTGCGCTCGGACCGAGCTGGCTGGACCCCAACTATCTGCTGGACACATACAGCATCTGGGGTCTCCTGCTCATCGTCTTCGCCGAGTCCGGACTGCTGATCGGTTTCTTCCTGCCGGGCGACTCGCTGCTGTTCACCGCCGGCCTGCTGATCACCTCGGGCAAGCTGAACTTCCCGCTGTGGGGCGCGATCGCCCTCATCTGCGTCGCCGCGATCCTGGGCGACCAGGCGGGTTACATGTTCGGCAAGAAGGTCGGCCCGTCGCTCTTCAACCGCCCGGACTCCCGCCTCTTCAAGCAGGAGAACGTCACCAAGGCGCACGAGTTCTTCGAGAAGTACGGCCCGAAGTCCCTGGTCCTGGCCCGCTTCGTGCCCATCGTGCGGACGTTCACGCCGATCATCGCCGGCGTCAGCGGCATGCGCTACCGCTCGTTCGTGACTTTCAACGTCCTCGGCGGGGTCCTGTGGGGAGCCGGTGTCACCCTGCTCGGCTCCTGGCTGGGCAAGATCGACTTCGTCAACAAGCACATCGAGCTCATCCTGATCGCGATCGTCCTCGTCTCGGTGATCCCGATCCTGATCGAGTTCCTGCGGGCCCGCTCCAAGGCCGGCAAGACCCCGCCCCAGGCCCCCACCCAGCAGCACCCCCCGGTCATGGACGACGCGACGACCCAACTCCGCCGCATCCCCCCGACCGACCAGCCCCAGCCCCAGCAGCACTACGGCAACGGCGACCAGGGCGGGCAGCAGTACGGCTACGGCGACCAGGGCGGGCAGCAGTACGGCTACGGCGACCAGAACGGGCAGCAGTACGGCTACGGCGACCAGGGCCAGCAGTACGGCCAGCCCCCGCAGCAGCAGCCGTACGCCCAGCAGCACCCCCACCACCAGGGCCACCAGCAGCCGTACGGCACCCAGCAGGGCAACAACAACCAGCAGTACCCGTACGACAACGAGGGTTACTGAGGCACCACACCCCGCGCGCAGGCGGGCCCCCGGCGGCTCAGAACCCTCGTGTCCGCTTCGCCGCCCGGCGCCCCGCCGAGCTCTCCGCGCCCGGCAGCCGGAGGAACAACCGCGAGATCTCCGAGCCGAGGTTGACCCCGATGGCGATGGCCATGGCGAGCGCCGCGGCCTTCGACAGCGACACCAGCCCCCCGTCGATGTCGTTCTGCGCGATCGACAGCAGCCCGAAGTACGACGCGGAACCCGGCAACAGCGGCCCGATCGCCGCGGTCGTGTAGGGCAGCGCGGACGCGAACCGGTACCGGGACAGCAGTTGCCCGAACAGCCCCACCAGCCCCGCCGCCACCGCCGTCGAGGCGACCGGCGAGATCTCGCCCGCCGAGTGCATCGCGCCGTACACCGACCACGCGACACCGCCGTTCAACGTCACCGCCAGCACGGTGGATCGTTCCTGCTGGAGCAGCACCGCGAAGGCCAGCGACAGCAGCATCGACGCGCCGATCTGCCACAGCGGCCGCGGGGTGGTGGTCAGCGCCTCGTCGGGGTTGAGATGGGCGCCCAGTTGCACGCCGACGTAGAGCATCACCAGCACTCCGGCGACGATGCCCACGAAGAAGTACATGACCTCCAGCAGACGCGCGGACGCGGTGATGTAGAAGCCCGTCAGACCGTCCTGCACGCCCGCGACCAGAGCCCGTCCGGGCAGCAGCGCGAACAGCCCACCGGTGATCACCGCGGACGCCTTCACGTCGACGTCCGCCAGGGTCAGCGCGATCCCGATCGCGGCCGGCGGCATCGCGGCCGCGGTGAACTGGTAGAACTCCGGCAGCCCGCGCCCCGCGCACAACCACGCAAGCCGGTCGCCGAGCATCGCGCCCAGCGCCGCCGCCACGAAGACGAGCAGGTCACCGCCGACCAGTACGGAGGCAGCGCCCGCGAGCAGACCACTCGCCCCCGTCAGCGCCCAGCCGGGATACGGGTGCCGGTTCCGGCGGATCTCGGCGAGCCGCCGGTAGGCCTCCTCCAGGGAGATCGCCGTCTCCGGGTCGCTGAGGTCGTCCACCAGCTGGTACACGGCCGCCAGACGCGTGTAGTCGGTGCCCCGGCGGCGCACGGTCCGGGAGGCCGTCACCGGGTCGTCCACCAGGGACGGCTGGTACGAGATCGCCAGCAGCGTGAAGGTGACGTTCGGCTCGCAGCGGTCCAGCCCGTACGACCGGCAGACCGCGAACATCGCCGCCTCGACGTCCTCCGCGCCCTCGCCGCCCGCCAGCAGCAACTCGCCGATACGCAGCGTCAGGTCGAGCACGCGAGGGACGGCCGGGCCCTCTTCCTCCTCCGTCTTGTGCGCCGGTTCCGGCGCCGGCCGCTCGGCCACCGGCATCCGCAGCATCGTGCGCATCCGGTCCTGCCAGGGCAGGTCCTTGGTCAGACTGACCACGGGTATGCCGCTCGGCGGCGTGAACGCGGGCGGGGCGTGCTTGGAGCTGTAGGTCCTCGGCGGGCTGAACGCCGACCCCTCCGGCTCCGCGACGGGAGCCTGCGGCACGTCGAGCCCGTCGGGCATGGCGAACTCGGAGGTGGTCTCCGACTCGACGCCTGCCTTGGGCACGGCGAGCCCGTCGGGAAGGGCGAACTCGGACGTGATCTCCGAGTCGAAGACACCTTTCGCCTCGTCCGACTGGGGTTTGCGGTCCTCCCCGTACGTCACTGCGTAGCGCTCCCTGTACGACACGTTCGGCGTTCCTCAGTATGCGCACCGGCACGCGAACGGGCCGCGCCACCCCGGAAGGGGTCACGCGGCCCGCGGGGCGCATCGGCGATCAGTGGCCGCCGGACTCCTTGAACCGCTTGTACGACCGCTCGATCTCGGCCTCGGCGTCCGTACGGCCCACCCAGTTGGCACCCTCGACGGACTTGCCGGGCTCCAGGTCCTTGTAGACCTCGAAGAAGTGCTGGATCTCCAGGCGGTCGAACTCGGAGACGTGGTGGATGTCCCGCAGGTGCTCCACGCGCGGGTCGTGCGCGGGCACGCACAGCAGCTTGTCGTCGCCGCCGGCCTCGTCCGTCATCCGGAACATGCCGATCGTGCGGCACTGGATGAGGCAGCCGGGGAAGGTCGGCTCGTCCAGGATGACCAGCGCGTCCAGCGGGTCGCCGTCCTCGCCGAGGGTGTTCTCGACGAAGCCGTAGTCGGCCGGGTAGCTGGTCGAGGTGAAGAGGCGACGGTCCAGGCGGATCCGACCGGTCTCGTGGTCCACCTCGTACTTGTTCCGTGAACCCTTCGGAATCTCGATCGTGACGTCGAACTCCACCGGTGGCTCCTCCATGATCAACACATAGTTCTGGTGGTTAAGTGTCCCTCACGCAGGTGTGTGATCGCGAAAGGGGCTGGTGGTCGTGCCAGAGCTGAGGCCTTGGCGTGCCGCGAAACCGCATGTGACGCGGGTCGCGAACGCCGTCCGACCCCGTCTGGCAGGTGCCAAGAAAGCCGTACGGTCCCGAGTTCCGCGAACCGCGGACACCCTACGACCCCGCCTCGCCCGCGCCGCGAAGGCCGCGAAACCGCAGGTCGTGCGGCTGGCACGGGCCGCGGGTCCACAGCTCGCCCGGATCCCGGGGCCGAAGACCGCCAAGACCTGGCAGTACACCGCGACAGCCGCCACCGCCGGGCTGGCGCTGGCCGCCTCGGTGGTGACCGTGGCCGGACCCTGGGACTCCACCGGTCAGCGTACGGCCGAGCGGGACCGGGCGGCGGCCCAGGAACACACGGGTGGCGCAGATCACGACGAGGCGTCCGGTGTGCCGGGCGGGGCGCCGCGGCCCGCCCCCAGCGCCGCCTCCGTACTGGCCGCCCTCGGCCGCGCCTCGAACACCGTCAGGTCCGAGCCCACCGGGCAGGGCCTGTCCGCCACCCTGGCCCCGCTCCTGAAGGACGCCGCGCTCGGCGACCGCCAGGCGGGCGTGGTCGTGGACGTCACCTCCGGAAAGCGGCTCTACGGCGTGGGCGCCGACCTGGCCCTGACCCCCGCCTCGACCACGAAGATCGCCACCGCCGTGGCCGCGCTGTCCGCGCTGGGCGCCGACCACCGCCTCACCACCCGGGCCGCCCTCGAACCCGGCGGCAAGAACCTCGTCCTCGTCGGCGGCGGCGACCCCACCCTCACCGCCCGCCAGGACGCCGAGGGCTGGGCGAGCCTGCGCACCCTCGCCGCCGAGACCGCCGCCGCCCTGAAGAAGCGGGACATCCGCGCGGTGACGCTGTCGTACGACACCACCCTGTACACCGGCCCCGTACTTCACCCCATCGGAGTCAACGAGAACCTCGCCCCCGTCACCGCCCTGATGGCCGACGAGGCCCGCACGGACGACTCCACCAGGGGCCCCGTGCTCCGCGTGACCGACCCGCAGAAGGACGCGAGCCGCACGTTCGCCGCGTTCCTCGAGGACCACGGGATCAGGACGACCGCCCCCGCCCCCGGCAGAGCGACGGCCCGCGCACAGTCCCTCGCCACGGTCTCCTCACCCCCGCTGTCCGCCCTCGTCGAACGGATGCTGACCAACAGCGACAACGACATCGCCGAGGCCCTCGCCCGGCAGACCGCCCTCGCGACCGGCGAACGCGCCGACTTCGACGGCGCCGACCGCGCGATCACCGCCCAGCTGAAAAAACTCCGGCTCCCGCTGTCGGGCGCCGACTTCCAGGACGGCAGCGGCCTCGACCGCGCCGACCGGCTCACGGCCGACCTGCTCACCTCCCTGCTCGCCAAGGCCGGCGACCCGTCCCGCCCCGACCTGCGCCCGGTCCTCACCGGCCTGCCCGTGGCGGGCTTCAGCGGCACCCTGAGCAGCCGTTACGCGAACGGCGCGGCCGGCCTCGTACGAGCGAAGACAGGCACCCTGACCGGCGTGAACACCCTGGCCGGAACGGTGGTCGACCAGGACGGCCGGCTGCTGGCCTTCGCGTTCCTGGCGTCGGGCACGACCGATCCGGCGGCGGCCCAGGCGGCGCTGGACCGGGCGGCCACCGCCCTGGCCGCATGCGGTTGCCGGTGACCGGGCGCCCGCGCGCACAAAGACCGGTCCGGCCACCTCACGGCCTGCCCCAACAGGGGCCGCTCACGTACGGTTGACGCATGACGAGCATCGGTGGTGCCGAGATGGTCGACTGGAATCTCGCGGTCGCGACCGCGACCCGGCTCGTACGGCCGGGCCCCGACGTGAGCCGCGACGAGGCCAGGGCCGTCGTCGCGGAACTGCGCCGGCATGCCAAGGCCTCGGAGGAACACGTCCGGGGCTTCACTCGTATGGCGACGGAGGAGTCGCACGACACCCCGGTCCTCGTCGTCGACCGCCCCGGCTGGGTGAGGGCGAACGTCGCCGGGTTCCGGGAGATCCTCAAGCCGCTTCTCGACAAGATGCAGGAACGACGGGGCAGCACCCCCGGCGGTGTGGTCCTGGGCGCCGTCGGCGGCAAGGTGACCGGCGTCGAACTCGGCATGCTCCTGTCCTTCCTGTCCTCCCGTGTCCTCGGCCAGTACGAGACCTTCGCCCCGGCCACCCGGGACCTCCCGGCCGGCGGCGCCCCCGGCGGCGGCCGACTGCTCCTGGTCGCCCCGAACATCGTCCACGTGGAGCGCGAACTCGACGTGGAGCCGCACGACTTCCGGCTGTGGGTGTGCCTCCACGAGGAGACCCACCGCACGCAGTTCACGGCCGTGCCCTGGCTGCGCGACCACCTTGAGGGAGAGATCCAGTCGTTCCTGGGGGAGACCGAGGTCGACCCCATGACCGTGCTGGAACGCGTCCGGGACGCCGCCCAGTCCCTCGCGGGCGGGCGCCCGGAGGGCGAGGAGGACGAGGGCGGCAGGTCCCTCGTGGAGATCGTGCAGACACCCGCCCAGCGGGAGATCCTCGGCCGCCTCACCGCGGTGATGTCCCTCCTGGAGGGCCACGCCGACTTCGTCATGGACGGAGTGGGCCCCCAGGTCGTCCCGACCGTCGCGGAGATCCGCGAGAAGTTCCAGCAGCGGCGCGCCAAGGGCGCCTCCCGACTGGACCTCGCGCTGCGCAAGCTCCTGGGCCTGGACGCCAAACTCCGGCAGTACCGCGACGGCGAACGCTTCGTGCGGGCCGTCGTCGACCAGGTCGGCGTGGACGGCTTCAACCGGGTGTGGACCTCCCCGAACACCCTCCCGACGAAGGCGGAGATCGCCAAACCGGCGGACTGGGTCGCGCGGGTGCACCGCAAGGCCGAGTCGTGAACCCGGGCACCGCGGTCGTGAAACGAATCCGGCCGACGGCAGGCGAACGCCCCTTCAATCACCCGTCCGAGGGACCGTGAGCGAAGGGTAGGCGTGCAATGCTCGGGGAACGGCCCGGTTCTGTCACCATCTACACACTCTGAGTGACCGAGCTCGAGCTCACCCCCCGAAAACTTCATGAAGGGAACCGGACATGGGTCCCCATCCTGCGGTCGCGGCGATACGCCTGGCGGTCCGCCGCGTCCTCCACGACATCCTCAACGACCACCAGACCTCCGAGCACAGCTCGCACGAGCGCCCGCCGTCGCCGCTCGTGCTCGTGGCGTGCTCGGGCGGCGCCGACTCCATGGCCCTCGCCTCCGCCCTGGCGTTCGAGGCCCCCAAGCTCGACATCCGAGCCGGTGGTGTCACCGTCGACCACGGCCTCCAGCCCGGCTCCGACCAGCGCGCCGACGAGGTCGTCCTACGGCTGCGCGAACTCGGCCTGGACCCTGTCGACGCCACCGCCGTGACCGTCGGCCGCGAAGGCGGCCCCGAGGCGGCTGCCCGAGACGCCCGCTACGCCGCCCTGGACGCCGCCGCCGAACGCCACGGTGCCACCGCGATCCTGCTCGGCCACACCCGCGACGACCAGGCCGAAACCGTCCTGCTCGGCCTCGCCCGCGGCTCCGGCATCCGCTCGCTGTCCGGGATGGCGGCGGTGTCCGGGGGGCCGGGGGCGGCCCGCCGTTACCGCCGCCCCTTCCTGCAACTCGACCGGCAGACCGTCCGCAAGGCCTGCATGGTCCAGTCCCTGCCGGTCTGGGACGACCCGCACAACGCCGACCCGGCCTACACCCGCTCCCGGCTGCGTCACGAGGGTCTGCCCGCCCTGGAGAAGGCGCTCGGCAAAGGCGTCGTGGAGGCTCTCGCGCGCACGGCCCAGCTCTCCCGCGACGACGCCGACGCCCTCGACGCGTGGGCCGGTCAGGCCGAAGCCTCCGTACGGGACGCCGCCGGCGGCCTGGAGTGCGCCAAGCTCTACGCCCTGCCGCCCGCCGTGCGCCGCCGGGTCCTGCGCCGCGCGGCCATCGAGGCCGGCGCCCCCGCGGGGTCGCTCTTCGCCCGCCACGTCGAGGAAGTCGACCGTCTGATCACCGGCTGGCGAGGCCAGGGAGCCATCAATCTCCCCGGCAAGGTCGTCGCCCGGCGGCAGGGTGGCAGACTGGTGATTCGGCAAGGCTGATCCCGTCCTCCGTGAGGACGTCGTGGAGGGGCCGCTCAGCCGGTTGGACGACCGAAAGTGATGCGGGTGGACGCGAAAGACATGGGTTCCGACCTCCAGTCGGTGCTCATCACCAAGGAAGAGATCGACGCGAAGCTGGCCGAGCTGGCCGCGAAGATCGACGCGGAGTACGCGGGCAAGGACCTGCTCATCGTCGGTGTCCTCAAGGGCGCGGTGATGGTCATGGCCGACCTCGCACGGGCGCTGTCCACCCCCGTCACCATGGACTGGATGGCCGTGTCGTCCTACGGCGCGGGCACCCAGTCCTCCGGTGTGGTGCGGATCCTCAAGGACCTCGACACCGACATCAAGGGCCGGGACGTGCTGATCGTCGAGGACATCATCGACTCCGGCCTGACCCTGTCCTGGCTGATCTCCAACCTCGGCTCGCGTGAGCCCGCGTCCCTCAAGGTGTGCACCCTGCTGCGCAAGCCGGACGCCGCGAAGGTCGCCATCGACGTGGAGTGGGTCGGCTTCGACATTCCCAACGAGTTCGTCGTCGGTTACGGACTCGACTACGCCGAGAAGTACCGCAATCTCCCGTTCGTCGGTACGCTCGCGCCCCACGTGTACGGCGGTTGAGCCGGCGCGTGGACAGCGGCTGAGCCAGACGGCCCAAGCCCTGTAAGACGATCGGGAACCCCAGCGGGTTTCGCGCCGTTGGAGCATGCAGACGGGTTCGACAGCCCTCCCGTGCGGCTTCGGTCCACAATGCTGGGGTACCGTCAGAAGAACTGTCTTTATCAAACTCACTATGGCAGGAGGGACGGGGCGGCACCGCTCCGTATGGATGGACGTGAAGCGATACTTCCGTGGGCCGGTCATGTGGATCGTGCTGGCCGTCCTTGCCGTGGTCGTGTTGATGCAGGTCGTCGGCTCGTCCGGTGGCTACAAGACGGTGGACACCGGCCAGGTGATCCAGGCGATCAATGACAACAAGGTCGAGTCGGCCAAGCTGACCACAGGCGACGAGTCGACCATCAAGGTCGAGCTCAAGAACGGCGTAAAGGTCGAGGGCAGCTCGAAGATCCAGGCGAGCTACATCGGCGACCAGGGCGTGACCATCGCCGGCACGCTGCAGACCAAGTACCAGGACAAGCAGATCCCGGACGGATACACCGTCTCGCCGACGAAGCAGAACGCCTTCGTCGGGATCCTGCTCTCCCTGCTCCCCTTCGTCCTCATCGTCGTCGTCTTCCTGTTCCTGATGAATCAGATGCAGGGCGGCGGCTCCCGGGTGATGAACTTCGGGAAGTCCAAGGCGAAACTCATCACCAAGGACACCCCGAAGACGACGTTCTCGGACGTCGCCGGGTCGGACGAGGCCGTCGAGGAGCTCCACGAGATCAAGGAGTTCCTGCAGGAACCGGCGAAGTTCCAGGCCGTCGGGGCGAAGATCCCCAAGGGCGTACTGCTGTACGGCCCTCCCGGCACCGGCAAGACCCTGTTGGCGCGCGCCGTCGCGGGCGAGGCCGGGGTCCCGTTCTACTCGATCTCCGGTTCCGACTTCGTCGAGATGTTCGTCGGTGTCGGTGCCTCCCGAGTCCGTGACCTGTTCGAGCAGGCCAAGGCGAACGCCCCGGCGATCGTCTTCGTCGACGAGATCGACGCGGTCGGCCGCCATCGCGGCGCCGGCCTCGGCGGTGGTCACGACGAGCGTGAGCAGACCCTGAACCAGTTGCTCGTCGAGATGGACGGGTTCGACGTCAAGGGCGGTGTGATCCTCATCGCCGCCACGAACCGTCCGGACATCCTCGACCCGGCGCTGCTGCGTCCCGGCCGTTTCGACCGCCAGATCGCGGTGGACCGCCCGGACATGCAGGGTCGTCTGGAGATCCTCAAGGTCCACCAGAAGGGCAAGCCGGTCGCACCGGACGTCGACCTGTCGGCCGTCGCCCGCCGCACCCCCGGCTTCACCGGCGCGGACCTGTCGAACGTGCTGAACGAAGCGGCGCTCCTGACGGCGCGCGGCAACCAGAAGCTGATCGACAACCACATGCTGGACGAGGCGATCGACCGCGTCGTGGCCGGCCCGCAGAAGCGGACCCGGATCATGTCGGACAAGGAAAAGAAGATCACCGCGTATCACGAGGGCGGTCACGCCCTGGTCGCGGCGGCCTCCCCGAACTCCGATCCGGTCCACAAGATCACAATCCTCTCGAGAGGCCGTGCTCTGGGCTACACGATGGTCCTGCCGGACGAGGACAAGTACTCGACCACGCGCAACGAGATGCTGGACCAGCTGGCCTACATGCTGGGCGGCCGCGCGGCCGAGGAACTGGTCTTCCACGACCCGACCACCGGCGCCGCGAACGACATCGAGAAGGCCACGGCCACGGCCCGCGCGATGGTCACGCAGTACGGCATGACCGAGCGTCTCGGCGCCATCAAGTTCGGTGGCGACAACACCGAGCCGTTCCTGGGCCGGGAGATGTCGCACCCGCGTGACTACTCGGAAGAGGTCGCCGCGCTGGTCGACGAGGAGGTCAAGAAGCTCATCGAGACGGCGCACAACGAGGCCTGGGAGATCCTGGTCGAGAACCGCGACGTCCTCGACCAGCTGGTCCTGCAGTTGCTGGAGAAGGAGACGCTGAACAAGGAGCAGATCGCCGAGATCTTCGCTCCCATCGTCAAGCGTCCCCCGCGGCCGGCCTGGACCGGATCCTCCCGGCGTACGCCGTCGACCCGTCCGCCGGTGCTCTCCCCCAAGGAGCTCGCACTGACGAACGGCGCCAACGGCGCGACTCCGGCGATCTCCACCGCGAAGGCCACCGCCGCGGAGCCCGCTCCGGCGGCCGAGCCGGCCCCCGAGGACCGCCCGGAGAGCTGACCCTCCGGGTCCCTCGGACCCCGGTGGCCTCACCGCGGGCCCGGGATGGATTGCCGCGCCCCCCAGGTTCTAGCCTGGGGGGCGCGGCATTTCGTATGCCAGGGATGGAAGTGCGTGGTCCACACGCGCGACAGGCACAGGAACGAGGCACCACATGACCGACCCCGTGACGCTGGACGGCGAGGGCTTCATCGGCGAGTTCGACGAGAAGCGCGCCGAGAACGCCGTACGCGAACTGCTGATCGCGGTCGGCGAGGACCCCGACCGGGAGGGCCTGCGGGAGACGCCGGCGCGGGTCGCGCGGGCCTATCAGGAGATATTCGCGGGGCTGACGCAGAAGCCCGAGGACGTGCTGACCACGACGTTCGACGCGGGGCACGACGAGTTGGTGCTGGTGAAGGACATCGAGGTGTACTCGACGTGTGAGCACCATCTCGTGCCGTTCCGCGGCGTCGCCCATGTCGGCTACATCCCGGCCACCACCGGCAAGATCACCGGCCTGTCCAAGCTGGCCCGTCTCGTGGACGTCTACGCCCGGCGCCCTCAGGTGCAGGAGCGGCTCACCACGCAGATCGCGGACTCCCTGATGGAGATACTGGAGCCGCGCGGTGTCATCGTCGTCGTGGAGTGCGAGCACATGTGCATGTCGATGCGCGGCATCCGCAAGCCCGGTGCCAAGACGCTGACGTCGGCCGTGCGCGGCCAGCTGCGGGACGCCGCCACCCGCAATGAGGCGATGAGCCTCATCATGGCCCGCTAAGAGCTGTTAAGACCCGCTGAGGCCCGCTGAGGCCCGGCCGTCGTCACGTCGTGGAAGCCGCACCCGTGTTGTGGTCGTCGTCCTCCGGGAGTCGGCAGACGCGCTCCAGGAAGATGGCCGCCACTATGACGCCGATGCCCGCCAGGACCGAGAAGCCGGCGTAGATGGCCTGATCGCGGCGGGCGGGGATGTCCAGGGACTCCAGCAGGAAGACCCCGGTCCCGCCGTACATACCTGAAACCAGGGCCGCGACCAGGGCGCTGGACTGACCGAAGACGACCGCGCGGGCCGCCATCAGGGGATCGACGCCCTTGGCCTCCGGACGGCGCTCGCGCTGCGCTTTGAGCCGGGCGCGGATCGACAGCGCCGTGGCCAGGAGGACCACGGCGATCAGGCCGAGGACGATGGGCGCCGCCAGGGGGACGCTGGGCAGGGTCCCGACCGAGTTCCACAGGCGGGCGCCCGCCCAGGACAAGACCCCGGCGACGGCGAAGACGCCGATCAGCACCCTGATGCGCAGCTCTCTCACGGTGTCCCTTCAGCTCCCCGAGGTCCCACGGACTGTGGCCGTCTTGACCTTAACGGCTATTCGGGCAGCCGGAGTTCCAGGTCCTTGCGTGCTTCCACGCCCTCGCGGGTGACCGCGTCGAGCAGGTCGGCGACCGGGCCGCGGCCGGGCAGCTGGGCCTCGGGGTCCACGTCGTGCCAGGGGACGAGGACGAAGGCGCGTTCGTGGGCGCGGGGATGAGGGAGCGTGAGGTGCGGGTCGTCGATGACGACGTCGGCGTACGCCACGATGTCGACGTCGAGGGTGCGCGCGCCCCAGCGTTCGTCCCGGACTCGGTGGAAGGCCTCCTCGACCGCGTGCGCCCGCTCCAGGAGGGAGGAGGGGGGCAGGGTCGTCTTCAGGACCACGACCGCGTTGAAGTACGAGGGCTGGCTGCCCGGCTCCACGCCCCACGGCTCCGTCTCGTAGACCGGGGAGACCGCCTTGATGCGGACCCCGGGGGTGTCCTCCAGGGCGTCGATGGCGCCCTGGAGGGTCTCCAGACGGTTGCCGAGGTTGGCGCCGAGGGAGACCACGGCCCGTTTCGGGTTGTGGAGGGTCGTGTCGGCGGCGTCGACCTTCTCGACGACGGAGGCGGGTACCGGCTGTACGGTCGGGTCGCTGTGCCCCTCGGTGAAGAACGCGGTCATACTCGGCTCCGGGTGATGGTGACGGTCACGTCGTCGAAGGGGACGGTGATCGGCGCGTCCGGCTTGTGGACGCGGACCTCGATCTCCTCGACCCGTTCGTGCTTGAGGCAGGTCTGGGCGATGCGCTCGGCGAGTGTCTCGATGAGGTTGACCGGCTCGCCCTCCACGACGGCCACGACCTCCTCCGCCACGATGCCGTAGTGCACGGTCTTCGTCAGGTCGTCGTCGGCGGCGGCCGGTCGGGTGTCCAGGCCCAGGACGAGGTCCACGATGAAGGTCTGGCCCTCCTCGCGCTCCTTGGGGAACACACCGTGGTGCCCGCGGGCCTTCAGGCCGCGCAGCGCGACACGATCCACACGAATCACTCCTGCTGTCGTCGGTCACGGCCGGTCCGTACCGTGTGCGGCGGCACACCGGCCTCAGATGAATCTACCTGCGAGCACGGACAGGGCCCGGCCGCGGGGGCGCGGGCCCGCGCCGGAGCCAGGAGGTTTCATCGTGCGTTTCCCCTGGGGAACCCGGCCGCTCACGGGCTGGTAGCCGCCCATACCCGGCGGTTCGTGATTCCAACCACGTCCGGTCCCGGTCCCAGCCGCACGGGTGGCTCCCGCGCGGAGTTCTGGTGGCCCTGTGGGGCGCCTACCCACTCAGGCGGGGGTGTCGTCGCTTTCGTCCTCGTCGCTTTCGGCCAGAACGGGCGAGGCGTGGTGGGACCAGAGTTTCCAGCCGTCGGGTGTACGGCGGAACACGTTGGTGGCGACCACCAGCTGGCCGACGAGCGGGCCCAGCTCCTCGCCGCCCTCGGGGGCGGGCCCGCCGCTGAGGATGTTCTCGGTGCAGGTCACCAGGGCGGTGTCGGCGCTGACGGAGACGTGTACATCGGTGAGGAAGAACTGGATGTAGTCCGTGTTGGCCATGATCAGGGCGTACGACCTCAGGACCTCGCCGCGGCCGGTGAGTACAGGCCAGCCGGGGTGCACGCAGGAGATGACGCCGACGTCGGCGGGGTCGTGGTACTCCTCGTCGACGCCCAGGTCGGACGGGGTGAGCCAGATCGAGGACACCGTGTCGAAGTCGCCGCGCTCCATGGCCTCGTAGAAGGCGGTGTTGGCGAGTTCGACCTCTTCCACGTCCGTGTGGGGGGCGCTCACCGGACTCCTTCAGCGCCGTTGCCCGCGGTGCGCGCTCCCTCCATGGCGCGCGCGACCCGTACCGCGTCCGCGGTCGCGCGCACCTCGTGCACGCGGACCGCCCACGCGCCGGCGTGCGCCGCGAGCGCGGAGACGGCGGCGGTGGCGGCGTCCCGCTCGCGGGCGGGCGGCGGCGCGCTCCCGGGGCCGGCCAGGACGCGGCCCAGGAACCGCTTGCGGGAGGCGGCGACGAGCAGGGGGTGCCCGAGGGCGAGCAGGCGGTCGAGGTGGGCGAGGAGGGCGAGGTCGTGTTCGGCGTCCTTGGAGAAGCCGAGGCCGGGGTCGACGATGACGCGGTCGGGGGCGACACCGCCGGCGAGGACGGCCCCCACGCGGGTGTGCAGTTCGTCCACGACTTCGGCCACGACGTCCGCGTACACGCCCTTGACGTTGCCGCCCTGCAGGAAGCCCCGCCAGTGCATGACGACGAAGGGGGCCTGCGCGTCGGCGACGACCGGGATCATCGCGGGGTCGGCGAGGCCGCCGCTGACGTCGTTGACGAGGGAGGCACCGGCCGACAGGGCCTGCTCGGCGACGGAGGCGCGCATGGTGTCCACGGAGACGGTGACGCCCTCGGAGGCGAGACCGCGGACGACCGGGATGACGCGCTTGAGCTCCTCGGCCTCGTCGACCCGGCTGGCGCCGGGACGGGTGGACTCGCCGCCGACGTCCACCAGGTCGGCGCCCTCGGTGACGAGGTCGAGGCCGTGCTTGACGGCGGCCAGGGTGTCGAAGAAGCGGCCGCCGTCGGAGAAGGAATCGGGGGTGACGTTCACGACTCCCATGACCGCGCAGCGGCCCCATTCCGGAAGGCCCGCGACGCGCCCGCGTCCGCTCTGCTTGCTCATACGTTCAGCGTAGGCCCCGGGCGGGATCACAGGGGCCGGGGCCCGGCCGACGCGAGGGTGAGGCTGGAGCGGCGAACGGCCGCCCCCACTCGTCGCCGGCCGGCCCACGGTCTTCGTCCGGGGGTGCCCATGTCGTCCGCGGGTGGGCCGCGCGGTCGCCCGACGGTGACCGATGTCGTCGCCGGGCGACCGGCTCGGTCTTCATCCGGCGGCGCCCATGTCGTCGCCGGGCGAGCGGCGCGGTCTTCGTCAGATCGCCGCTCTGACGCTCCGTTCCGCGCCGTGGGCGCAGGCGTGCGCCTGGGGCGTGTGGTTGCGCAGGAAGCGTGGCAGGGGGAGGGCGAGGTTGACGAAGCCCTCCGCCTGCATCGCGGCGAAGCCGATGCGCGGCAGGTCGCCGGAGGCGCGGTAGACCACGAAGCGCGGCTCCCAGCGTGGCCGGAACTTGGCGTTGAACTTGTACAGGGACTCGATCTGGAACCAGCGCGAGAGGAAGACCAGCAGCCCGCGCCAGGCGCGCAGCACCGGGCCCGCGCCGATCTTCTCGCCGCGCGCGAGCGCCGCGCGGAACATCGCGAAGTTGAGCGACACGCGGGTGATCCCCAGCCGGGGGGCGGCCTGGAGGGCGGCCACGATCAGCAGCTCGTTCATGCCGGGGTCGGCCGAGCGGTCGCGCCGCATCAGGTCCAGGGAGGCGCCGTCCGTGCCCCAGGGCACGAAGTGCAGGATCGCCTTCAGGTCGCCGTAGGGACCGGGCTGGTCGTCCGCCTTGTGGGCGGTGGCGATCAGACAGTCGCCGTCCGCCGGGTCGCCGATCCGGCCCAGGGCCATGGAGAAGCCCCGCTCGGTGTCGGTCCCGCGCCAGTCCTCCGCGGCGCGCCGGACGCGCTCCAGCTCGGCCTCCCCGAGGTCACCCACGCGCCGTACCCGGGTCTCGTAACCGGCCCGCTCGATGCGTTTGACCATCTGACGCACGTTGCGCATCGCGCGGCCGGCGAGGGAGAAATCCGCGACGTCCACCACCGCCTCGTCACCCAGTTCGAGGGCGTCCAGGCCGGTCTCCCGGGTCCAGACCTCGCCGCCGGTCTCCGAGCAGCCCATCACGGCGGGCGTCCAGGAGTGGGCCGTGGCCTCGTCCATGAAGCGTTCGATGGCGCCCGGCCAGGCCTCCACGTCCCCGATCGGGTCACCGCTGGCGAGCATCACGCCGGAGACGACCCGGTAGGTCACGGCGGCCTTGCCGCTGGGCGAGAAGACGACGGCCTTGTCGCGGCGCAGCGCGAAGTGGCCCAGGGAGTCACGGCCGCCGTGCTTGTCCAGCAGGGCGCGCAGCCGGGCCTCGTCCTCCTGGGTGAGCCGCGCGGCGGGGTGTTCGGGCCGGAAGGCCAGGTAGATCGTCGTGACGGCGGTGAGCAGGCCCAGGGCGCCAAGGGAGAAGGCGACCGTCCATGAGGTGTTGCCCTGGTAGTCGACCGGGCCCTCGAAACCGAACAGGCCGTACAGCACGTGGGTGATGCGATCGGCCAGGCTCGGGTCGCCGACCATGCGTCCCGGGTGGACGCTGACAATGAGCAGTCCGAGGACGAGGGAACCGGCGCCCATGAGGACGAAGTTGGCGAGCGCGCGCCACCGGCTGCGCGGGTCGGGCAGGGCCACGAACTGGTCACGGTGGCGCAGCAGGGGCGCGAGCAGCGCGAGCGAGATGAGCACGCCCACCAGCGAGTGCCGGTACGTGAACTGCGCCACCGCGCCGGCCGGGAGCAGCACCACGGCCGCGCGCCAGGCCCGGCGCTTGTGGCGCTTGAGCCCGTGGGCGAGCAGCAGCAACAGGACGCCGGCGCTGAGCGAGAGCGCGGCGGCGAACGGCCCGAGCGCGCCGGGCAGCACCTCGGCGAGGGTGTGCATACGGCTGTGCCGGAAGCGAGGAAAGACGCCCGCGGCGATGTCCAGCAGGCCTACGAGGGCACAGGCTCTGCCGACGAGGGACGGTACGGCTTCGGGGCGCGGGCCATGGAACAGGCGCCCCACCCGGTGTGATCGGACCGGAACCTGGCCCGACATTTCCTCATCTGTCCTGACAGACATCGCATCCCGTAGTTCTGCGAGAGACCTTGGATCCGGTACCGATTCGGGCATCCGGCGACATTGCGCCCTCTAGGACGGTGTCTTGCACGGAGAGGTTCACTCATCTCTCCAAAGCGGGGTCAAAGGACGAGGAAAGCGGAAGCAACCAATGGGTCTCACAAGCAACAACACGCTGGCACTGGCGGTCCTGGCGGCGCTGATGCTGTTCGTCGGCACGGTGTGGCTGTGGCCGCGGCTGGCGCGGCGGTCCTGGCGGACCGTCGGCGGGCGGGTGGGACTGCTGCTCGCGACCCAGCTGGTGCTCTTCGTGTCGGTGGGCCTCGCCGCCAACCAGGCTTTCGGGTTCTACGCGTCCTGGGCGGACCTGTTAGGCCGGGAGACCGCCCAGGGTGTGGTCGTCGACCACACCGCCGGCGCTTCCCCGGGCCGGCCCCTCCAGGTGATCGATACGGGAAGGGTGCGGGGTGCGACCGGGCTCGGGCCGTCGACGGGCGGGCAGGTCGAGAAGGTCGACATCGTGGGCCGTACGACAAACATCGCCACCCGCGCGTATGTCTACCTGCCGCCCGAGTACTTCCAGCCGCGATACCGGACCCGGACCTTTCCCGCGGCCGTCGTGCTCACCGGTTATCCGGGCACGGCACAGGCGCTGGTGAGCAAACTCCACTACCCGCGCACGGCTTTGGAACTCGCCGAGGACGGCCGTATGCAGCCGATGATCCTGGTGATGCTCCGGCCGACCGTGGCGCCGCCGCGGGATACCGAGTGCGTGGACATCCCGGGGGGCCCGCAGACCGAGTCGTTCTTCGCCAAGGACCTGCCCGACGCCGTACTGGCGCACTACCGGGTCGGCAGGAAACCGGGCAGCTGGGGCATCATCGGCGACTCCACGGGCGGCTATTGCGCGCTGAAACTCGCCCTGCACCACCCGGGGGTGTACGCCGCCGGGGCGGGCCTGTCGGCGTACTACGACGCTCCCAAGGACGCCACCACGGGCGATCTCTTCCACGGCGACAAGGGACTGCGTGACCGGGCGAACCTGGACTGGTACGTCAAGCACATGCCGCCGTCCGACACCTCACTCCTCGTCACCAGCAGCAAGGCCGGCGAGTCGAACTACAAGGACACGCTGAAGTTCATAGACCGGGTGAAGGCAACCGGGTTGACCCACATCTCGTCGATCATCCTCGAAAGCGGCGGCCACAACTTCAACACCTGGCGGCGGGAGATTCCGCCGACGCTTCAGTGGATCAGCGGACGACTGGACGGCAACTGAAAACGATCTTGCGGATCTCGCTCTTCTCGGCGGCCCTTCTGGCGGCCTCTTCTTGCCGGTCCCGTCCGGCCAATCTCGTCGATCCTGCCGATCCTGCCGAATTCAGTGGCGGATCTGATTCCTGATGACGTGTGAAGGCTGCGGGATGGCTGTGTTTTTACAGCCCGGGGCTCCATGATTCACCTACGCGCGGTAAGTTTCTGGCCATGCCACGTGGACGTCACCGCCATTCACCGCCCTTGCACAGGCTGCTGCCCCCGTCGGCGATCGCTGGCGTCTCCCTCCTCTGCGCGCTCGGCCCCTGGGTGTTCACCCAGCCGATGATGCTCCGCGGGCTGGCCGCGGCCGCCGCGGTGACGGCGATCGTCGGCGCCGTCGTGATGCGCCACTGGGACACGCAGGCGGGCAAGCAGGTCGCCGAGCTCACGCGCGCGCGGGCGAGCGACGAGTGGCGGTACGAGGAGCGGGTCGCCGAACTGGAGACCGACCTCGACGAGTCGCGCGAGCTGCGGGTCAAGCTGGAGCAGCGGCTGCGCGCCAAGCGGTCGGAGCTGGCGGGGCTGCGCAACGAACACGCGGCACTGCTGCGGCGGTACGCCACGGCGGAGACGGAGCGGGCGAGCGCCCTGGAGGGCCGTCGGCTGCTGGAGATAGAGACCGCGGCGCCGACCCGCGAGCTGTTGCCGGCGCCGGCCGCGTCCACCGAGGCAGCGGGGGCTGTGGCAGCCCCGGCCGAGCCTGCGGCCGACGTGGACGGGAAGCCCGAGGCTCCCGCGGCCTTCTCACCGTCGGCCTCCCAGCTGTACCTGCGGGCGAAGGGGGCGCTGGCGCGCTTCGGCGACGAGGGCGACGAGGGCGACGAGGGCGACCGTACGGCGAAGGCCGAAGCGGAGGCCGAAGCGGAGGATGCGGGGGCGGAGGACGCGGCGTCGGACGGCGCCGAGTCTGAGGTCGCCGAAGCGAGGGACGCCGAAGCGAGGGACGCCGAAACGACGGACGCCGAAACGACGGACGCCGAAACGACGGACGCCGAAACGACGGACGCCGACGCTACGGACGTCGACCCGGAAGCCGACGCCGAGCCGCTCGTGGACGCCGATCCCGTCACCGACGTCGAGCCCGTCACGACCGGCGAGGCCAAGAGCGTCGCGTCCAAAACCACCGCGTCCAAAACCACCGCCTCCACAACCATCGCGTCCAAGAACACCCCGCCCAAGAGCCTCGCCAAGGGCAAGGCGAAGGACATCCGCAAGGTCGAGCAGAAGACGGCCTCGGACGGCGGGTCGGTGAAGGCCGGTTCCGCCGAGGGGGCCGCCGCCGGCGCCGCCGGGAACGGCAAGCCGGAGGCCGCGCCGGAGGACGAGGCCCAGGGGAAGCCCGAGGCGGTCGACGGGCATCAGCGCGCGACCGCCGCAACCACCACGGCCAGGGCGGCCCAGCCCACCCAGCAGCCCTCCGGACACTTCGTCGCGCCGACCGCGGTGGCGGTCGTACCGTCGGCTCCCGCGCGACGCCACACGGTCGAGGGCGGTTTCGACTTCTTCGGTACGAAGCAGGGGGCCGAGCCGGCCGCCCTGGAGGCCGTGCAGAACGAGGACCTCGCCGACGTGGTCGGTCAGGAGGCGCTCGCCCTCCACAAGGCCGAGGCCGAGGCGGACTTCAAGACGGCGGACGAGCAGGCGCCGCCGGTCAGCCAGGTGATCGACCTGACGGCCCACGACGAGACGGAACAGATCGACCTGCAGGGGCTGCGGAGCGCGGTGTCCTAGGGGGTGTCCGCAAAGTCCCGCCTGCCCCGCGACGCCCGGCACGCCTCCCCCACTGCCTTAAGGGCGTGGGAGGTGCCCCCACTCGCCGCACCGGGCGAACACCCGAGTACGACCAGTACGCGGGCGTCCGCCCGGCACTCCCCCAGCCTTCGGCCGGGGGGACCCCCAGAGCACGCTCCCCCACTCTCGGCTGCGCTCGAGCGGGGGGACCCCCATGACGCCGCAGGGCCCGCCCTTCGGGCGGACGACGCGACTTTGCGGAGACCCCCTACGCCATCCACCGGTCCGGTCGCGCGTCGCGTCGTCCGGTCCGTGATCTCTCCGCCTGCTCCCGCAGCAGGCGCGCGGCCTCCTGGGCGTCCCGCAACCGGGCTGTCACCGTCTTGTTGGCCCCCGTGTCCACCTCGACGTCGGCGACCCGCCACAGGCGCTCCCACGGGCCCTGGGTGAGCCGTACGCTCTGCACCTTCGCGTGCGGGACGAGCGACAGCCTGCGGCGCAGCAGGCCTTGCCGCACCGCGAACACGCTGTCGTCGACGGCGAGTCCGTACCCCCGCCACCACACCGGCGCGCACCGCCCGGCCCTCCGGGGCGGCCGGGACAGCGCCGACCGAGGCGGCACGGTCGCCCCGGGCAGCACCCGGGCGACGACCGATTCGGCCACCTCGCGCGGAGCGACCGGTACCAGCACCGAGTTGGACGACCCGGCCACGTCCAGCTCGACCCGCACCCACCCCCGGCGCCGCCACAGAAGCGGCTCCACAATCCGTACGGTCTGCACGCGCCCGGGCGGCACCGTCTCGTGCGTGCGGTCCAGCAGCCCGTGGTCGATGCGCAGCCCGTCCGGGGACTCACCGACCGTCCAGTCGTACTCGCCGACGAACCGCCCCACACTGCTCGCGCCCGCCGCGCCCAGCAGCGGCACGCCGGTCGCGAGGACCGTCCACACGCTGTGGGTGGCCAGCCACAGCACCGGCGGCACGACGAGCGCGGCGGCCAGCGCGCCCCAGGTCGCGCCGGTCAGCACCAGGGAGACGGCGAGCACCCGCGGCGGCACCCGCAGCAGCTCGCGGGAGGGCGCCTCACCGACCTCGTGCGCCGTCTCGGGCGCGAAACCGGCGGCGCGTGCGAGGAGTTCGGCGCGCAGCGCACGCGCCTCATCCTCGCCGAGGAAGGCCAGTTCGTCCTTCTTGTCCGTGCCGACGACGTCGAGCTTGAGTTTCGCGACGCCCGCGATCCGCGCGAGCAGCGGCTGGGTGACGTCGACGGCCTGGATCCGCTCCAGCCGGATGTGCGCGGTGCGCCTGAACAGCAGGCCGGTCCGTATGCGCAGTTCGCTGTCGGTCACCGCGAAGTGGGTGAACCACCAGGTCAGGAAGCCGTAGAGAGCGGCGGCCGGTATGAGTACGGCGAGCGCGACCAGCAGCATGGTGGTGGTCAGCCTGGCCAGCTGGCGCTGCGTCTGGTCGGGGTCGTGCGCCGCCCACCCGATGAGCACCGCGACCGGCGCCCACGCCCGTCTGAGCGGCGTCACGGGGTGCAGCCTCCGTTCGGTCAGGGGCCGCTTCTCGCGTACGTCGTCCTCGACGCCCGGCGCGGTCACAGCCCCGCCGATCGGGCCTCGCCGAGCTCGGTGAGCCGGTCGCGCAGCCGTTCCGCCTCGGCCGGGTCGAGCCCCGGGATGGCCGCGTCGCTCGCCGCGGCCGCCGTGTGCAGCTGCACGCCGGCCAGCCGGAAGTGGCGTGCCAGGGGCCCGGAGGTGACCTCCACCAGCTGCATCCGCCCGTACGGCACCACGGTCTCCTCCCGCCACAGCACGCCCCTGCTGATCAGCAGGTCGTCGGCGCGTTCGGCGTAGCGCCAGGAACGCCAGTTGCGGCCGAGCATCACCCACCCCCACGCCATGAGCGCCAGCGGCAGCAGCGCGAACGACGCCCAGGCGGGCCCGACGACCAGCCCGAGCGGCAGGCCCAGCCCCAGGGCCAGCAACCCCAGCCACACCACCAGCAGCAGCCGCCGCATGCTCAGCAGCCTCGGCGGCAGCCCGGTCCACACCGGCTCGTCCCCTGTGGTGCCCGTGTCTGGCGCGCTCCCCGTCTCCATGGCGTCAGCGTACGTAGGAGAGACTGGGTCCATGACTCCCACGACGGAGACCATGGTCGGAATCGGCGGCGCCGCGGAGAGCACCGACATGGTGCTCAACATCGGCCCTCAGCACCCGTCCACCCACGGCGTACTGCGCCTCAGGCTCGTCCTGGACGGCGAGCGGATCCAGCACGCCGAGCCGGTGATCGGCTATATGCACCGCGGCGCGGAGAAGCTGTTCGAGGCGCGTGACTACCGCCAGATCATCATGCTCGCCAACCGCCACGACTGGCTGTCGGCGTTCTCCAACGAGCTGGGCGTGGTCCTCGGCGTGGAGCGCATGCTCGGCATGGAGGTGCCCCCGCGCGCGGTGTGGACCCGCACCCTGCTGGCCGAGCTGAACCGGGTGCTGAACCACCTGATGTTCCTGGGGTCGTATCCGCTGGAACTCGGCGGGATCACGCCGGTCTTCTACGCGTTCCGGGAGCGGGAGGTCCTCCAGAACGTCATGGAGGAGGTCTCCGGCGGCCGGATGCACTACATGTTCAACCGCGTCGGCGGCCTCAAGGAGGACCTGCCGGCCGGCTGGACCACCCGCGCGCGGGCCGCCGTCGCCGCCGTGCGCTCCCGTATGGACCGGTTCGACGACCTGGTGCTCGGCAACGAGATCTTCCGGGGGCGCACGCGGGGCGTGGGCGTCCTCGCGCCCGAGGCCGTGCACGCCTACGGAGTGAGCGGGCCGATCGCGCGCGCCTCGGGCGTCGACTTCGACCTGCGCAGGGACGAGCCGTATCTCGGGTACGGGGAGCTCCAGGACACCCTGAAGGTGGTGACCAGGACGGAGGGCGACTGCCTGGCCCGCTTCGAGGTCCTCCTGGAGCAGACCCACAACGCCCTCGACCTGGCCGACGCCTGTCTCGACCGGCTCGCCGACCTGCCGCCGGGACCCATCAACCAGCGGCTCCCCAAGGTCCTCAAGGCGCCCGAGGGCCACACCTACGCGTGGACCGAGAACCCCCTCGGCATCAACGGCTACTACCTGGTCAGCAAGGGCGAGAAGACCCCGTACCGGCTGAAGCTGCGCTCGGCGTCGTACAACAACATCCAGGCGCTGGTGGAGCTGCTGCCGGGCACGCTGGTGGCGGACATGGTGGCGATCCTGGGATCACTGTTCTTCGTGGTCGGGGACATCGACAAGTAGGTCCCCCGGGGGTGTCACGAGCAGGTCCCCCAGGGGCGCGTGCGGAATTCCGACCGGCTGCAGCAGCCACCCGAAGTCGCCGAGTCCGCCCGTCGCGGTGAGCTCGGCCGCCTCCCCGGCGCTCGCGAGGGCGCGCACGTAAGCCGTGGGTTCCGTGGACGCCAGTGCGAGCGGGGGGCGTGCGCCGGTGAGGCCCAGGGCGTGCAGGGCGGCGCGCTGGGTCAGGACGCGCCCGTGGGGCAGTGCGCACGCGTCCAGTGCGACATGTGCCGTGAGGTCGCAGGAGCCGTCGGGCACGGGCGACGTCTCCCGCCCGTTACGGAAGCCGGTGAGCGTTCCGAACGGGGGGCGCGTGTCCACCGTGTGCGCGTAGTCCACCGCCACCGCGAGCCCCCGCTCCACGGCGGCGACCGCCGCCGCCCACGCCTCGTCCCTGGGCAGCCCGATCTCGGCCCGCAGCCCCTCCTCGGCCGGCAGCGGCCACCACCGGGCCAGCCACTCGGCCGCCGGACCCCGGACCGGCTCGCCCAGGCGCTCCCGTCCGTCCTCCCGCACGCGCACCAGCCGGGGTACGCCCGCGGCGTCCACCTCGGCGACCTCCACGGGCACGTTGTCCAGCCACTCGTTGGCGAACAGCAGCCCGGTGACCCCCCGCGGGGGCTCGGCCAGCCACTCGATCCGGTGATCGAGGTCGGCGGGTCGCTCGGCGATCTCGACGGCGTACCCCCGCGTTCGGGCGGCCACCTCGGCGGGCAGCGCGGCGAGCACGCCCGCGGCCAACTCGCCGCGCCCCGCGGCCATGTCGACGAAGTCGAGCTCGGCGGGCCGGCCGAGCGCCTCGTCGACCCGGCACAGCAGCCGGGCCACCGCCCGCGCGAACAGCGGCGACGCGTGCACGGACGTACGGAAGTGCCCGGCCGGCCCCTCCGGCCTGCGGTAGAACCCCTCCGGCCCGTACAGCGCCGCCTGGCCGGCGGCCCGCCAGCCGCGCCAACCGTCCCTGTCCAGCCCCGCGTTTTCCTCCGTCACGTCGTCAGGCTAAGCGCACCGGGGAACGAAGCCTCCACCTTGCGGAGTATGCGCGGGACCTACGGATCGGTCCTCCGGTTGACCCTGCACGCATCCGGCTTCCCTACGCTGGGTTACGTGCAGCGCCTCTACGACTTCCTCCGCAGACACCCGACCTGGTTCGACAGCTTCTGGGCCGTCTTCCTCCTCGGGGTCTCCGTGGCGGGAGAAGAGGCCCGCCAGGCCTCCCCCGGCACCGATTCCCTCGGTGTGATCGTGCCGATCGTGCTCCTGCTGAGCCTGGTGACAGCGCTGCGCCGGCGGATGCCGGAGAAGATGCTGCTGCTGGCCGTCGGCCTCGGTGTGGCGCAGGTCGTGCTGGACGTCGAGACGCTGGCCGCCGACTTCGCGCTGCTGGTGATCGTCTACACGGTGGCCGTGACCGGCGCCCGCTGGGCCTCTCGGCTCGCGCTGGCCGCGGGACTGTGCGCGGCACCCGTGGCGCAGCTGCGGTGGCCGACCGACGAGGGCGCCCTGAGCAACGTCGCGCAAATGGTCTTCCTGATGGTGCCGTTCGCCCTCGCCTGGGTGCTCGGCGACTCGATCCGCACCCGCCGCGCGTACTTCGCGCAGCTGGAGGAGCGGGCCGCCCGTCTGGAGAAGGAGCGCGAGGCGCAGTCGAAGGTCGCGGTCGCCGCCGAGCGGGCCCGGATCGCCCGTGAGCTGCACGACGTCGTCGCGCACAACGTGTCGGTCATGGTGGTCCAGGCGGACGGCGCCGCCTACGTCCTCGACGCCGCCCCCGACCAGGCGAAGAAGGCCCTGGAGACGATCTCCTCCACCGGCCGCCAGGCCCTCGCCGAGATGCGCCGCCTGCTGGGCGTGCTGCGCACCGGAGAGCACCAGGAGGGCGGCGAGTACGTCCCGCAGCCCGACGTGGAGCAGATCGAGGACCTCGTCGAGCAGTGCCGAGACTCCGGACTGCCGGTCGACTTCAAGATCGAGGGCACCCCGCGCCCGCTGCCCAGCGGCGTCGAGCTCACCGCGTACCGCATCGTCCAGGAGGCCCTGACCAACACCCGCAAGCACGGTGGGCCCAACGCGGGCGCCAGCGTCCGGCTCGTCTACTTCGACGACGGGCTCGGCCTGCTCGTCGAGGACGACGGCAAGGGCGCCCCGCACGAGCTGTACGAGGAGGGCGGCGTCGACGGCCGGGGGCACGGACTGATCGGCATGCGGGAGCGGATCGGCATGGTGGGCGGCACCCTCGACGCGGGCCCACGCCCCGGCGGAGGATTCCGCATCAGCGCCCTGCTCCCGCTCAAAGCAGCGCACTGACGCCGACATCCGCACCGTGTTGACACCTGTAACGACCCCGCCGACCCCGGCGCGACCCCTGTGAACCCCCGACGGACTCCCGACCGACAGAGAACGGAAGAGGCCCCGATGACGATCCGCGTGATGCTCGTCGACGATCAGGTGCTGTTGCGCACCGGGTTCCGGATGGTGCTGGCAGCCCAGCCGGACATGGACGTCGTCGCGGAGGCGGGCGACGGCGTGGAGGCGCTCGAGGTGCTGCGTTCGACTGCCGTGGACGTCGTCCTGATGGACGTCCGGATGCCGAAGCTGGACGGGGTGGAGACCACCCGGCGCATCTGCCTGGAGTCCGACCCGCCGAAGGTACTGATCCTGACCACCTTCGACCTCGACGAGTACGCGTTCTCCGGGCTGAAGGCGGGCGCCTCCGGCTTCATGCTCAAGGACGTGCCGCCGGGTGAACTGCTGGCGGCCATCCGCGCGGTGCACAGCGGTGACGCGGTGGTGGCACCGTCGACCACGCGCCGCCTGCTCGACCGCTTCGCGCCGATGCTGCCGAGCGCCGGCAAGGAGCCCCAGCACAAGGGGCTGGAGCGGCTCACCGAACGGGAGCGCGAGGTCATGATCCTGGTCGCGCAGGGCCTGTCCAACGGTGAGATCGCGGCCCGGCTCGTGCTGTCCGAGGCGACCGTCAAGACCCATGTGGGCCGCATCCTGACCAAGTTGGGGCTGCGCGACCGGGTGCAGGTGGTCGTCCTCGCGTACGAGACGGGGCTGGTGCGCGCGGGCGGGCACGGTTAACGGTCCGCGATCGTCGGTCAGAGGTCAGAGGTCAGAGGTCAGAGGTCGGCGGTCGGCGGTCCGCGGTCCGCGGTCAGCGCAGGATGCCCTCCAGGAAGTCGCTGCCCAGCCGGGCCACCACGGTGACGTCCAGCTGGTGCAGGACGTACCGGCCGCGGCGGCGCGTGGTGATCAGGCCCGCCTTCTTCAGCACGCCCAGGTGCCGGGATATCTCCGGGGCCGTCATGCCGTGCACCTGGGCCAGCTCGCTCGTGGTGTACGCGCTGCGGGCCAGATGGCGGCAGATCCGCATCCGGACCGGGTGCGAGAGCGCGGTCATCCGCAGCGCCAGCTGGTCCACCGACGGCGGCGCGGCGAACTCGGGCGAATTGACCGGGTAGTGCAGCACCGGCTGCCAGCCGTACCGGTGCAGCACGCTCAGGTGCGGCCAGCCCAGGCTCGTCGGGATGAGCAAGAGGCGGCCGTCCCCGGTGGTCGTACGGCCCTCACCCAGCTTGTCGACGGTGATCCGGGCCGCTGACTCGTCGAGCGTCAGCGCGGGCGACACCGAGGCCAACGCCTCGGACAGGCCTCTGTGCCGCAGCAGGTCCGTCTTGTGGCGGGCGTCCGCCGCGAGCTGGTGCCGCAGCCGGGCCCAGGCCTCCGCGAAGAACGCCTCGTCGCAGTCCTCCACGAACTGCCGGAACCAGGCCCGCACCCACGGCGGGTCGGCCAGCAGGCGCTCGGTGAACCGCACCTGCTGCGGCCCGCGCGACGCGGCCAGCTCCAGCGCGAGTCGCCGCAGCTTCGCGTCGGAGAGGATCGCGGGCGCCGGCGAGGAGTACGGCATCGCGCAGGAGAACTCCAGGGCCGCGTCCACGAACTGTTCGTCCGACAGCTTGTCCAGGAGCCCCAGGTCCTCGGCGAGGCTCGCGCCCGGAAGGGTGTCGCGGCCCGGGACGCCGGCGAACGGCAGGAAGAGGTCGGAGAACGTCGACCGCCACAGGAAATCGGCCTCGCACATCCGGTCGGCCAGGTGCGAGTCGAGCCGGGCGGTCACTCCCGTCACCCAGCCCTGCAGGGCGGGATGGTGCCCCGGTTCGGTCAACGCGTGCAGCGCCATGCCGAGTTCGGCCAGCGGCGAGGGCACGACGGCGACCCGCTCCGGCCGCAACTCCGCGATGTCGATACGCACGCTCATGACCTCATCGTGCCCTCCGCCACTGACAACACCGGCCCGATTGACGGCGCCCGTCAATCGACGCGACGTCACCGCCGTACCCGCGCAGCCTGGTTGGACGGGCAGCCGCGGAGCCCGATCCCAGGTCCGGACAATCCCGAGAACCCGAGAAGGGGCCGTCAGCCATGAGCATCACGCAGCAGTACCTCCTCGACACCTACCGCGCCGAACGGCTCGGCGAACCGGCGCCGCCCGCGCCCGGTGCCCACGACTGGCAGGTCGTCCGCGAACTGCGTGACCGCCGCGCGTTCCGGGCGGTCCTCGCCGGGCGCCCGACCCGCGGGCGGATACGCCTCACCGTGCGCCGGTGGCTGCGCCCTCGCTCCCGTTCCGCCAGCTGACCGCCTGCCGTCCGCCGGACGACCGCCTGCCGTCCTCCCCGGTCAGCGGGGACCGGCCAGCCGGGAGACGAAGTCCGCGACCGCCGACCTCACGTCGTCGCGGGTCCACTCCAGGGCGGCCGCCCGCACGTAGACCTCCGTGCACGCCAGGCCGGGGCCCCTCGCCTCCCACGGGTTGCCGAACAGCACGGTCCGCGTCTCCTCGGCCTGCCGGATCGCCGCCTCCGAGACGACATCGACCTCGTACGGCAGCCAGACCTGGAAGTCGTGGGTGTGCGGCACCTCGGGGTGGACGCGCGCCCACGGCACCCCGGCATCCTCGAAACCGGCGCGCAACTCCTCGGCCACCACGCGCGCGTGGACCACGTACTCCGGCAGCCGGGGCAGCTCCCGCTCCAGGCCGATCAGCGCCGCCAGCGCGGTCGGGAACTGCTGGAAGAGCGTGCCGCCGTACCGGTGCCGCCAGGCCTTGGCCTCCTCGATGAGTGTCCTGGGGCCGGCCAGGGCCGCGCCGCCGTACCCGTCGAGGGACTTGTAGAACGACACGTAGACGCTGTCCGCCAGGCCCGCGATCTCCGCCAACGGGCGGTCGAAGTGCACGGTGGACTCCCACAGGCGGGCCCCGTCGACGTGGACCACCGCCTCGCGTTCCCTGGCCGCCGCCACGAGCTCGGTGAGTTCCTCCCAGGAAGGCAGCACGAAACCGGCGTCCCGGAGGGGGAGTTCGAGCATCAGCGTCCCGAAGGGCTCGTCGAGGTCGCGTACCTCGTCCGCGGTCGGCAACCGGGGCTCGCTCGTCACCCGGACCGGACGCAATCCGCTGACCTGGCTGAACGCGTTCCGTTCGTGCATCTCCGGGTGGGACAGCCCATGCAGGGCGACCGCCGGGGACCCGGTGCGGCCCGCCCAGCAGCGCAGGGCGACCTGCTGGGCCATCGTGCCCGTCGGGAAGAACGCCGCGGCCTCGGTGCCGAGCAGGCCCGCGACCTTCTCCTCCAGGGCCTCGACCACGCCGTTGCCGTACATGTCCGAGTCCTCGTCCAGGTCGTACACCTCGGGCGCCGCGTCCAGCAGGGCCAGCCGGTCCCGGAGCGTGCCGAGGACGCCCAGGCGTGCGAGCGCGCGGTCAGCGGATCGTAGGGCGGCGATACGCCGCTGCCTGCGCCGGACACGCCGGTCCGCCTCGGAGACCGGCTCCAACTCTTCCTCGTCGGCCTGCCCGTGCGCGTCCTGTGTCTGCTCCGCCGTATCGCTCATGCCCGGATCATGCCCGCGGCCCTCCACACGGGCATCCGGATTTCGGCCCGCCCGTCCGTGGGCACCCGGCGTGCGTCAACCCACAGCCTGTGGACAACCGAACGCCCCTCGAACCAATCGCGTTAACATGACGAGAAATCGTCCGGTACCCAGAGCGGACTGGAACGGGAAGGCCGCCGTCGCGTGAGTACATTCCAACAGCCAGACCCCCAGGACCGCCCCGCGCGGCTCACCGTCGGTGTCGTCGGCGCCGGCCGCGTGGGCCCCGCGCTGGCCGCGTCCCTCCAGCTCGCCGGGCACCGTCCGGTGGCCGTCTCCGGGGTCTCGGACGCCTCCCGGCGCCGGGCCGCGCAGATGCTGCCCGACGTGCCGGTCGTCCCGCCCGCCGAGGTCCTGGAGCGCGCCGACCTGGTGCTGCTGACCGTCCCCGACGACACCCTGCCCGGTCTCGTCGAAGGCCTCGCCGAGACCGGTGCCGTACGACCGGGACAGCTGCTGGTGCACACCTCCGGGCGGTACGGCGCGAAGGTCCTGGACCCCGCCCTGCGGGTGGGCGCGCTGCCGCTGGCCCTGCACCCGGCGATGACCTTCACCGGCACCCCCGTGGATGTGCAGCGGCTGGCCGGATGCTCCTTCGGCGTCACCGCGCCCGAGGAACTGCGGCTGGCGGCCGAGGCCCTCGTCATCGAGATGGGCGGCGAACCCGAGTGGATCGCCGAGGAGATGCGGCCGCTCTACCACGCCGCGCTCGCGCTGGGCGCCAACCACTTGGTCACCCTGGTCGCGCAGTCCCTGGAGCTGTTGCGCGCGTCCGGCGTGGAGGCTCCCGACCGGATGCTCGGCCCGCTGCTCGGCGCAGCCCTCGACAACGCCCTGCGCTCCGGCGACGCCGCCCTCACCGGCCCCGTCGCGCGCGGGGACGCGGGCACCGTCGCCGCCCACGTCGAACAACTGCGCAAGCACGCCCCGCAGGCCGTCGCCGGCTACCTGGCGATGGCGCGCGCGACGGCCGACCGCGCCCTCGCCCACGGCCTGCTGAAGCCGGAATTCGCTCAGGACCTGCTCGGGGTACTCGCCGACGGGACCGACAGGACACACAGGACCGACGGCCCCGACGGCCCCGACGGCCCCGACGGCACCGAGGGGGACGCCCGATGACCACCGTCCTGCTGCGCACCGCCGACGAACTGCACGCCCGTACCCGCGCGGGCCGCCGCGCCGTCGTGATGACCATGGGCGCCCTGCACGAGGGGCACGCCACCCTGATCCGCACCGCGCGGGAGATCGCCGGAGACGACGGCGAGGTCGTCGTCACCGTCTTCGTGAACCCGCTGCAGTTCGGCGCCGGGGAGGACCTCGACCGCTACCCGCGCACCCTGGACGCCGACCTCAAGATCGCCGAGGAGTCGGGCGCGGACGTCGTCTTCGCACCCGCCGTCGACGAGGTCTACCCGGGCGGCGAACCTCAGATCCGCATCAGCGCCGGACCCATGGGGGAGCGCCTGGAGGGCGGTTCACGGCCCGGCCACTTCGACGGCATGCTCACCGTCGTCGCCAAACTGCTCCACCTCACCCGCCCCGACGCGGCGCTCTACGGCCAGAAGGACGCCCAGCAGCTCGCCCTGATCCGCCGGATGGCGCGGGACCTGAACTTCGGCGTCGAGATCGTCGGCGTGCCCACCGTGCGCGAGGAGGACGGGCTGGCCCTGTCCAGCCGCAACCGCTACCTCTCGCCGACCGAGCGGCGCACCGCCCTCGCGCTGTCCCGCGCGCTGTTCGCGGGCAGCGACCGGCACGCGGCGCAGGAGGCGCTGCGCGCCCGGGCCCGTGAGGTGCCCGCCACCCGAGCGCGTGCCGAGGCCCTGAGCGCCATAGGGGAGTCCCGGGCCGCCGCCGACACCCACGCCGTCGCCAAGGCCACCCCGGGCGGCCCGGCGACCGTCCGCGCGGCCGCCCGCCTGATCCTCGACGACGCCGCCCGCCTGGACCCGCCGCTCGAGCTGGACTACCTGGCGCTCGTCGACCCGTCCGACTTCACCGAGATCGAGGACGACTTCACCGGCGAGGCCGTGCTCGCCGTCGCCGCCCGGGTGGGAACGACCCGGCTGATCGACAACATCCCTCTCACCTTCGGAGCCGCCTCGTGACCAGCACAGGCATACGCCCGCCCGTCGCCCGTCACCACCCTCAAACGGGAGCGCTTCGCGCTCACCCCCGCCTGCATGCGCCCGCGCCCGGATGGTCCATCACCGCGGACGTCGTGGTCGTCGGCTCCGGAGTCGCCGGCCTCACCGCGGCCCTGCGCTGCGAGGCCGCCGGCCTGAACACCGTCGTCGTCACCAAGGCCCGCCTCGACGACGGCTCCACCCGCTGGGCGCAGGGCGGCATCGCCGCGGCCCTCGGCGAGGGCGACACCCCCGAACAGCACCTGGACGACACGCTCGTCGCGGGCGTCGGCCTGTGCGACGAGGAGGCCGTACGGATCCTCGTCACCGAGGGCCCCGGCGCCGTCCGCCGGCTGATCGAGACGGGCGCCCACTTCGACGAGTCCGCCGAAGGGCGCCTGGCACTCACCCGCGAGGGCGGACACCACCGCCGTCGCATCGCGCACGCCGGCGGTGACGCGACCGGCGCCGAGATCTCCCGGGCGCTCGTCGAGGCGGTCAAGGGGGCGATGCCCGGGGGCACCGGCGCGCGGCGGCTGCGCACCATCGAGAACGCGCTCGTCCTGGACCTGCTCACGGACGCCGACGGCCGCACCGCCGGCGTCACCCTGCACGTCATGGGCGAGGGCCAGCACGACGGCGTGGGCGCAGTGCACGCCCCCGCGGTCGTCCTCGCGACCGGCGGCATGGGCCAGGTCTTCTCGGCGACCACCAACCCGTCCGTCTCCACCGGCGACGGCGTGGCGCTCGCCCTGCGCGCGGGCGCGGAGGTCTCCGACCTCGAGTTCGTGCAGTTCCACCCGACCGTGCTGTTCCTGGGCGCGGACGCGGAGGGCCAGCAGCCCCTGGTCTCCGAGGCGGTCCGCGGCGAGGGCGCCCACCTGGTGGACGCCCAGGGTGTGCGCTTCATGGTCGGCCAGCACGAACTGGCGGAACTCGCGCCCCGGGACATCGTCGCCAAGGGCATCACGCGCCGCATGCAGGAGCAGGACGCCACCCACATGTTCCTCGACGCCCGGCACTTCGGCGCCGACATGTGGGAGCACCGCTTCCCGACGATCCTCGCCGCCTGCCGCGCGCACGGCATCGACCCGGTCCACGAGCCCGTCCCGGTCGCCCCGGCCGCCCACTACGCCTCCGGCGGCGTCCGCACCGACGCGCACGGCCGCACCACCGTTCCCGGCCTCTACGCGTGCGGCGAGGTCGCCTGCACCGGCGTGCACGGCGCGAACCGGCTCGCGTCGAACTCCCTCCTGGAAGGGCTGGTCTACGCCGAGCGCATCGCCGCCGACATCACGGCCCAGCACGCCGTGAACGGTCTGCCCGCGCCGGTGCCCGCCCCGGTCGCGCACCCCGAGAAGCCCGCCCACCCCCTGCTCGCCCCGGAGTCCAGGTTCACGATCCAGCGGATCATGACGCGCGGCGCGGGTGTCCTGCGCTCCGAGGAGTCCCTGGCCACCGCCGCGGACGCCCTGCAGCGCCTGCACACCGACGCCCGGGGCGCCCTCGACGAGAACGGCAAGACCGCCGAGCCCGGCGTCGACACCTGGGAGGCCACCAACCTCCTGTGCGTGGCCCGCGTCCTGGTCGCCGCCGCGCGGCGGCGCGAGGAGACCCGGGGCTGCCACTGGCGCGAGGACCACGCCGAGCGCGACGACACCGGGTGGCGCCGCCACATCGTCGTACGGCTGAATCCGGACCGCACACTCGCCGTGCACACCACCGATACCGCAGACTTCCCCCCGACCCGGCAGCACCAGCAGCGCCTTCAGGAGCAGTGACCCAAGTGACCACCCCCGACCTTCCCCTCGCCCAGACCGGCGGCTGCGGCGACGGCTGTGCCTGTGGCGCCGACGCCGGCCTCGACGGCGCGGAGTACCTGGAGTGCGGGCTCGACCCCGCGCTCGCCCAGATCCTGGCCGACGCCGGACTCGACCCCGTGGAGGTCGAGGACCTCGCCAACGTCGCCATCCAGGAGGACCTCGCCCACGGCGTGGACGTGACGACCGTCGCGACCATCCCCGAGGACGCCGTCGCCACCGCCGACTTCACCGCCCGCGAGGCCGGCGTGGTCGCGGGCCTCAGGATCGCCGAGGCCGTCGTCTCGGTGGTCTGCACGGACGACTTCGAGGTCGAGCGGCACGTGGAGGACGGCGACCGCGTCGAGGCCGGACAGAAGCTCCTGTCGGTCACCACGCGGACACGTGACCTCCTGACCGCCGAACGCAGCGCCCTCAACCTGCTGTGCCGCCTGTCGGGCATCGCGACCGCCACGCGCGCCTGGGCGGACGCCCTGGACGGCACCAAGGCCCGCGTGCGGGACACCCGCAAGACGACCCCCGGCCTGCGCTCCCTGGAGAAGTACGCGGTGCGCTGCGGCGGCGGCGTCAACCACCGCATGTCGCTGTCCGACGCGGCCCTGGTCAAGGACAACCACGTGGTCGCCGCAGGCGGCGTCGCGCAGGCCTTCAAGGCCGTACGGGAGGCCTTCCCCGAGGTGCCGATCGAGGTCGAGGTCGACACCCTGGACCAGCTGCGCGAGGTCGTGGACGCCGGAGCCGACCTGATCCTGCTGGACAACTTCACGCCCGCCGAGTGCGCGCAGGCGGTGGCCCAGGTGCAGGGCGGCGCGGCCCTGGAGGCGTCCGGGCGCCTCACCCTCGACAACGCCAGGGCCTACGCGGACACCGGGGTCGACTACCTCGCCGTAGGGGCCCTCACCCACTCCTCGCCGATCCTGGACATCGGCCTGGACCTGCGCGAGGCGGAGTAGCGCCATGCTCCTCACGATCGACGTGGGCAACACGCACACGGTTCTGGGCCTGTTCGACGGTGAGGACATCGTCGAGCACTGGCGCATCTCGACGGACCCCCGCCGCACCGCCGACGAGCTGGCGGTGCTGCTGCAGGGCCTGATGGGCATGCATCCGCTCCTCGGCGACGAGCTGGGGGACGGCATCGACGGCATCGCCATCTGCGCGACCGTGCCGTCCGTGCTGCACGAGCTGCGCGAAGTGACCCGGCGCTACTACGGCGACGTGCCCGCAGTGCTCGTGGAGCCCGGGGTGAAGACGGGGGTGCCCATCCTCTTCGACAACCCCAAGGAGGTCGGCGCCGACCGCATCATCAACGCGGTGGCGGCGATCGAGTTGTACGGCGGTCCCGCGGTCGTGGTGGACTTCGGTACGGCGACGACGTTCGACGCGGTCAGCGCGCGCGGGGAATACGTCGGCGGGGTCATCGCGCCCGGTATCGAGATCTCGGTGGAGGCGCTGGGCGTCAAGGCCGCGCAGCTGCGCAAGATCGAGGTGGCGCGCCCGCGGAGCGTGATCGGCAAGAACACGGTCGAGGCGATGCAGGCGGGGATCGTCTACGGGTTCGCCGGTCAGGTCGACGGGGTGGTGAACCGGATGACCCGGGAACTGGCCGACGACCCGGAGGACGTGACGGTCATCGCCACGGGCGGCCTCGCGCCCATGGTCCTCGGCGAGTCCTCGGTGATCGACGAACACGAGCCGTGGCTGACGCTGATCGGCCTGCGCCTGGTGTACGAGCGGAACGTCTCCCGGATGTGACCCGCGGAGCGGGCCGGCGTACCCAGGGCCTCTGTGGGCGTCGGCCTCGAGCCGCGGCGCCGTGCACAACACGTGCACCCGATCCGTGGACCTGAGCCGCACGTCCGGGTGGGTGGCCGCGGGCGCCACACCCGGCGCCCTTATGTCGAATTTGTCTGATTAGCGCGTATCGTCGCACCATGCCCACGCCATACGGATCCCGCGGCGGCATGGCGTTCGGTGTGGAGGAGCTGCGTGTGCTCCGCCGCGCTCTCGCCCTCGCCATCCACCCCACGCCCGCCCAGGCCGAGGACGTCCAGGACTGCCTCCGCCTAGCCGAGTCCCTCGACGAGGCGACGCGCGAGGGCGCCCGGCTGCGTGCCTTCCTGGTGGCCGACCTCGCCCGCTACCGCGCCGCCCTCCCCGGCACAGCCGCCGGGTACCTCACGCTCCTGGAGGAGGCACTGGGCGCCGGATACCGCCCGGACCCCGACGACCTGAGCGCCCTGCGAGCCCTGCGCGGCAACCCCGTCGCCGCCTTCCTCCTGGAACGCTGCCAAGCACCGGCCGAAGAGGACGTACAAGCCCGTCCGGCCCCTGGCGCCGCCCGCAGGGTCGCCGCTGCCAGCCCCACCGTCCCTGCCTCCCGTACCCGCCTCCTGGCCCTCCCCGGAGGCCGTTCGGGCCCCACCGGGCACCCGGCCGGACGCGACGTCGAGGAACGGGGCAAGGGGCGCGCGGGTGTCTCACCCGGGGTTCATCCCGCGAACGCCGTCAACGCCGCCGTCGATGCCGCCGTCGATGCCGCTGACGCCGCGCCCAAGGAACCGGGCAAGGGCCCGGCCAGGGACCCCGAGCGCAAGCCCCCGCACAAGCCCGCCGAGCGCCCTGAGCGGCCCGCTGCCCCCAGGCCCTCGTCCCCCGCGCCGAAGCCGTCCCGCCCCATCCCCACGCCGGGTGAGGTCTTTCCCCGTCGCAAACCGACCAGCCCGCCGCCCGAGGACCCTCCGCAGCAGCTGGCCGCCGGCTGAGACACCCCGCCCCGAGCACCCCCCGGCCCCTGGCTACTCTGGACGCATGGACTACGTCTCCGCGCTCGTGCCGCCGGTCGTCATGGCCGTGTTCTTCATCGGTCTGATCAGGGTGATCGTGAAGACCCAGGGCGGGGCCAACAAGGCCAAGGAGGACGCGGCCGTCGACGCCGCCCTCGCACGCGCGGAGAGCGCCCGTCAGGGCTCCGCGAACAGCGAGGCCTGAGCGGGCGGCACCGCATGGGGGCGTACGACTCCGATTTCCCCGAGTCGTACGCCCTTTTTTGAGCTTGTCCGCCGGTGAAGGCGCACGTCCGTCAGGCCGATGTCGGGATCTCCCACTATTGTGCTGAACTGTGCCCCGGCCATTGGGAGAACTCGAAGACGCGGTCATGACGCGGGTGTGGAAGTGGAACCGCCCGGTGACCGTTCGAGAAGTCCTGGAAGATCTTCAGCGGGAACGGTCCATCGCATACACCACGGTGATGACCGTCCTGGACAATCTCCATCAGAAGGGCTGGGTGCGCCGCGAGGCGGAAGGCCGGGCCTATCGATATGAGGCGGTCTCCACCCGGGCCGCGTACGCCGCGGCACTGATGAACGACGCCTGGTCCCAGAGTGACAACCCGGCCGCGGCTCTCGTCGCGTTCTTCGGCATGATGAGTGACGAACAGCGCCGAGCCCTGCGTGATGCCGTGCGCATGGTCCAGGGCCCGGAATCATCCGAAGCCCCTCCCGGTCCCCCTTCCGATACCGCCGGGACGAGCCCCGGCTCGGCGCCGGAGGACGACGGGCGATAGCGTCCGCTCATGTCTGCAGAGAGCTCAGCGGAGAGTCCCTCCGCGGAGAGTCCCGAAGTCACCGCAAAAGCCATCACGGTCCGGCGGGCCCGCACCGGCGATGTCCCGGCCGTGCGTGGACTCCTTGACGCGTACGTCCGTGGTCGCATCCTGCTCGACAAAGCCACGGTCACCCTTTACGAGGACATCCAGGAGTTCTGGGTCGCCGAACGGGACGACAACGCCGAGGTGGTCGGCTGCGGTGCCCTGCATGTGATGTGGGAAGACCTCGCCGAAGTCCGCACTCTCGCGGTGAAGGACGGTCTGAAGGGTGCCGGTGTCGGCCATCAGTTGCTGGAGAAGTTGCTGCACACCGCGCGTTGGCTGGGCGTTCGCCGCGTTTTCTGTCTGACCTTCGAAGTGGACTTCTTCGGCAAGCACGGCTTCGTCGAGATCGGCGAGACGCCGGTTGACACCGATGTCTACGCGGAGCTCCTGCGTTCCTATGACGAAGGCGTCGCGGAGTTCCTCGGTCTCGAACGGGTGAAACCGAACACCTTGGGCAACAGCCGGATGCTTCTGCATCTGTGATCGCCTTGCCTCTGTCCTTGTCGCGCCATGGCGCGACAAGGACAGAGGCAAGGACGGATCGGGAAGGCCCATTCCGTCCCACCGGGCCTTGCCCAGGTTCCCTATGTCCGAAACGCACATGTTTCCGGACTGGGGGAGGTCGGTCGATCCCTCCCGAGGGTTTGTGTTTTTCCGGCAAAAGCGGTTTGCTTTCCGACGTACTGCAGTACTGCATATAACAGGGGACGGCGAAACGGCGGACGCCGCAGACCCCCGGCCCTCAAGTTATGGATGAAAGGAAATCCGGTGGCACAGAAGGTTCAGGTCCTTCTTGTCGATGACATCGACGGCGGCGAGGCGGACGAGACCGTCACGTTCGCGTTGGACGGCAAGACGTACGAGATCGATCTCACGACCACCAATGCGGACAAGCTGCGTGGTCTTCTTGAGCCTTACGTGAAGGGCGGTCGCCGCACGGGCGGTCGTGCTTCGGGTGGTCGCGGAAAGGCGCGCGCCGCTTCCGGCGGCAGCCAGGACACCGCGCAGATCCGCGCCTGGGCGAAGGAGAACGGTTACGAGGTCAATGACCGCGGCCGCGTTCCGCAGACCATTCGCGAGGAATACGAGAAGGCCAACGGCTGATCGAGGTATCCGGCTCGGCGCGGATCCGGCCCGAATCGGTGCCTGGCTCAGTGCCGGGCCCGGGGCACGGTCGACGGCCGGGCGCACGCCTGTCGCAGTCGCAGGCGGTGGCACTGCGTCGCCACGGTGCTCAGAACGCGTACGAGATCGGGGGCGCCCCCACCGCCCCACAAGGCCGACAGCGTCGGCAGCGAGGCCTCGACCTCGCACCCGGGCTCGGGGGGCCGCACCCACACGGCGGCCCCTTGCACGCCCCCGTAGCGGCCCTGTGGCAGCGAGCGTCCCCCGGGAGACCCCGCGGGGGAGGGAAGCCACGCCCCGCCTTCCCGAAGCTGACGTGTCACGACAGCCCGCTCACGCTCCTCCAGGCCCGCCTCCCCGGCCTCGTACGACAGCCCCGTCGGCGCCCCGTGCCCTGTCTCGTGGGGCAGCCCCGTCGCCGCCTCGCGCCCTGTCTCGTGAGGTAGTCCCGCCCCCGCCGCGTCTGCTGTCTCGGGCGGCAGTCCCGCCCGCATCGCCCGCGCAGCCCGCCTCGGCCCCCGCGAGAGCGCCCGCGTCGTCTGCGCCGCTTCCCCCGTGTCCGGTGGCGCGGGAGCGTCAAGTACCCCTCCCTCGCCGATCATCGTGAGGTCGAGCGGCAGCGCGCCCCACTCCAGCCAGGCCAGCACCCCCGGCAGTTCCTCCGCGCTGCCCGCGGCCACCAGGAACCGCATCCGGTCGCCCTGCAGGGCCACCGGGGACCCCGCGGCCAGGTGGCGCAGCGCGGCCCGTCCCGCCTCGGCCGGCACGTCCAGGACGTCGAAGCGCCGGCCCACCGCGAGCCGCACCGGGGCGACCCCGGGGCCGGACGGGGCTCCGTGCGGTCCGGAAGGCGCGGGCACTGTCGGCCAGCCCAGCTCGTTCTCGTACCACCGGCGGATCCGGTCGCTCGGATCGAACGGCCTACGGGGAAGCGGGACCGTGGGGCATTCGGCGGTAACCGTGGGGAGGGTGCCAACCATGCCAAGTGCAACAGCCGAAGAGGTGCGCGAGTTACGCTGCGTGCCCTGTCGCGTGCGAAGAGTGCCGAATCAGGGATGCCGGGCTCGCGGGGGAGACGCGCGGTTGTTCGCCCATAGCGGAGCGAACCGGTGCGCTCGGCATGGAGTGCGCCGACCCCAGTGGGTAAGACACCCTAGTGGGAGGGGGCGACACGCAGGACAGGGCGTCTCACGTTCGCCATCGGCGTACTGATGGTGAGGGTAACGGCTTGGCCTGCGGGAACATCGTCTCGCACCATCGGGTTGGAGCAGATGTCGGCGTTCGGGGTCAGGAGGCCATCGACGGTGTCGGCAGTTGGAATGAGCGGTCCCCGCTTGCGGGACTAAGCTGCGGAAGGACAGGGAGGGGAAGTTCCCCCCACTGCCTGACCGCTCTGAGGAGCGATTAACGATGTTCGAGAGGTTCACCGACCGCGCGCGGCGGGTTGTCGTCCTGGCTCAGGAAGAAGCCCGGATGCTCAACCACAACTACATCGGCACCGAGCACATCCTCCTGGGCCTGATCCATGAGGGTGAGGGTGTCGCCGCCAAGGCCCTTGAGAGCCTCGGGATTTCGCTCGAGGCGGTCCGCCAGCAGGTGGAGGAGATCATCGGCCAGGGCCAGCAGGCCCCGTCCGGGCACATCCCCTTCACCCCCCGTGCCAAGAAGGTCCTGGAGCTGTCGCTCCGCGAGGCCCTTCAGCTGGGCCACAACTACATCGGCACGGAGCACATCCTGCTCGGCCTGATCCGTGAGGGCGAGGGCGTCGCCGCCCAGGTCCTGGTCAAGCTGGGCGCAGATCTCAACCGGGTGCGGCAGCAGGTCATCCAGCTGCTCTCCGGTTACCAGGGCAAGGAGACCGCCGCCGCCGGTGGGCCTGCCGAGGGCACCCCCTCGACGTCCCTGGTCCTCGACCAGTTCGGCCGGAACCTCACCCAGGCCGCTCGTGAGTCCAAGCTCGACCCGGTCATCGGGCGCGAGAAGGAGATCGAGCGGGTCATGCAGGTGCTGTCCCGCCGTACCAAGAACAACCCGGTCCTGATCGGTGAGCCCGGCGTCGGCAAGACCGCCGTCGTCGAGGGCCTCGCCCAGGCCATCGTCAAGGGTGAGGTGCCCGAGACCCTCAAGGACAAGCACCTCTACACCCTGGACCTCGGCGCCCTGGTCGCCGGCTCCCGCTACCGCGGTGACTTCGAGGAGCGCCTGAAGAAGGTCCTCAAGGAGATCCGCACCCGCGGCGACATCATCCTGTTCATCGACGAGCTGCACACGCTGGTCGGTGCCGGCGCAGCCGAGGGTGCCATCGACGCGGCGTCGATCCTGAAGCCGATGCTGGCCCGTGGTGAGCTGCAGACCATCGGTGCGACCACGCTGGACGAGTACCGCAAGCACCTGGAGAAGGACGCGGCCCTCGAGCGCCGCTTCCAGCCCATCCAGGTCGCGGAGCCGTCCCTGCCGCACACCATCGAGATCCTCAAGGGTCTGCGTGACCGGTACGAGGCGCACCACCGCGTCTCGATCACGGACGAGGCGCTGGTCCAGGCCGCCACCCTGGCCGACCGGTACATCTCGGACCGCTTCCTGCCGGACAAGGCGATCGACCTGATCGACGAGGCCGGTTCCCGGATGCGCATCCGCCGGATGACCGCGCCGCCGGACCTGCGCGAGTTCGACGAGAAGATCGCGGGCGTGCGCCGCGACAAGGAGTCCGCGATCGACTCGCAGGACTTCGAGAAGGCCGCCTCCCTCCGCGACAAGGAGAAGCAGCTCCTGGCCGCCAAGGCCAAGCGGGAGAAGGAATGGAAGGCCGGCGACATGGACGTCGTCGCCGAGGTCGACGGCGAGCTGATCGCCGAGGTCCTCGCGACCGCCACCGGCATTCCGGTCTTCAAGCTGACCGAGGAGGAGTCCTCGCGTCTGCTGCGCATGGAGGAAGAACTCCACAAGCGGGTCATCGGCCAGGTCGACGCCGTCAAGGCGCTGTCGAAGGCGATCCGTCGTACGCGTGCGGGCCTCAAGGACCCGAAGCGTCCCGGTGGTTCGTTCATCTTCGCCGGCCCGTCCGGTGTCGGTAAGACCGAGCTGTCCAAGGCGCTCGCGGAGTTCCTCTTCGGTGACGAGGACGCGCTGATCTCCCTCGACATGTCGGAGTTCAGCGAGAAGCACACGGTGTCGCGTCTGTTCGGTTCGCCCCCCGGATACGTGGGCTACGAAGAGGGCGGCCAGCTGACCGAGAAGGTCCGCCGCAAGCCGTTCTCCGTCGTCCTGTTCGACGAGGTCGAGAAGGCCCACCCGGACATCTTCAACTCGCTGCTGCAGATCCTGGAGGACGGTCGCCTGACCGACTCCCAGGGCCGGGTCGTGGACTTCAAGAACACGGTCATCATCATGACCACCAACCTCGGCACCCGGGACATCTCCAAGGGCTTCAACCTGGGCTTCGCGGCCTCGGGTGACAAGAAGTCCAACTACGAGCGCATGAAGAACAAGGTGTCGGACGAGCTCAAGCAGCACTTCCGTCCCGAGTTCCTCAACCGCGTCGACGACGTGGTCGTCTTCCCGCAGCTGACGCAGGAGGACATCCTCAAGATCGTCGACCTGATGATCAGCAAGGTGGACGAGCGCCTGAAGGACCGGGACATGGGCATCGAGCTCTCCCAGTCCGCCAAGGAGCTGCTGTCCAAGAAGGGTTACGACCCGGTGCTGGGCGCGCGGCCGCTGCGTCGCACCATCCAGCGCGAGGTCGAGGACACGCTCTCCGAGAAGATCCTCTTCGGTGAGCTGCGCCCCGGTCACATCGTGGTCGTGGACACCGAGGGCGAGGGCGAGACCCAGACCTTCACCTTCCGCGGCGAGGAGAAGTCGGCGCTGCCGGACGTCCCGCCGATCGAGCAGGCGGCCGGCGGAGCCGGACCGAACCTGAGCAAGGAGGCGTAAGCCTCACGGCCGTCAGGCCGCGAAAGGGGCCGGTGCTTTCGAGCACCGGCCCCTTCCGTATGTCCGCGTGTGTGCCCGCGGAATTACGACAACTGACCGTCGTAGTCAGGAAGTTTGTACGTCTTCTCGGCATGGCCGCCCGACAGGTCGGTGGCGCTGTTGCCGATGTTCGCGATGATCGTGTAGCCCTTGGACTCGATGGCGACGCGCTGGGCGGTCTTGTAGGCGGCGACGTCCTTGAAGAGGTCGCTGAAGCCACGGACGTAGAGCCCGGACACCCGGTAGCCGACGTTCTTGAGGTTGTAGTCGGTCACACCAGAGATGATTCCCGGTCGGGCGGTGACGAAGAACAGCGAGACGTCGTGCTTCTGGGCGTAATCGGCGACGTTCAGCACCGGCTTGTTGGCGGGCTGCGGGTAGCTGAAGCCGAAGTCGGTCTCCAGCGTGGTGTTGTCGACGTCGAAGACGATCGCCTGCTTCTCGCCCGGCTTGGTGGCCGCTATGCGCTGCTTCAGATAGGGCAGCGCCTGGTCCATCACGCCCTGGCAGTCCCGCTGCCAGGTGGCGTAGTCGACGTCCGCGGCTGCGGCGGCCTGGGAGGTCGGGGAGGTGCTGGTGGCCGTCGTGGCGGCCTCGGCGGGGACGGCCAGTGCCACGACGGCGGCGGCGGAGACAGCGGTGACGGCGGTGTGGCGCGCCCAGGGGCGTCGTCTCGTCATGGGGGGTTCCTCTCACGTCGGGACGTTCTGCAGTTTTCGGATGCATGTTCGTGGGTGAGGGTGGCGCGAGAGGAACCGTAGAGTTACCGAGGGGTAAGTAGCCAGAGACGTGCGTCACATCGCGGGGATCGAAGGTGTCTGACTGTCGATCAGGAACGGTGGGTTCCGGTCGGGCGGCCGAGTAGTCGCCGTCACATTCTGAAGTCCGCTGATCTGGCGGCCCGGTGACATGCCGCACAGGCGATTTGTCCGTTACTAACCGGAATAGTGATCAATTAAAAAGGTGCAAAAGGGGCATTTGTCTTCGAACTCTTGGCGTATCCGCCCTCCTGGGCCGATTTATCCCCGATGGCTGATCTGTCAAGAAGTCTTGATGTTTGGGAGGAAATACTAGATTCATTCGTAGATAGCTGGTTTGGGCGTATCTGGGGTCGGCGGTTACCAAGGGATGGCCCATTCGGCGGGGTGTTCGCGCCGGGTGGTCTTTCTGTCCCCGTCCCCATGAGGTTCTGATGTTCCAGCGCGTCTCGTCCCGTACTTCCCGTGTGTCCCTTCTCCGCACCCGCGCGGCCGTGATCACCGTCGGCCTGGGAGCGTCGGTCGCGCTGGGGGCCGGAGTCGCGGCCGCCGCCGACGCCCCGTCGGCGGCCCCGGCCGCCGGTATCGTCCAGGCGCAGTCCGTCGTGCAGGCCAAGGCCGCCAAGGTCACCGTCGTCGAGCAGGCGAAGGTGCAGGCCGCAGCCAAGAAGGCTGCCGCGAAGAAGGCCACCGCGAAGAAGGCCGCCGCGAAGAAGAAGATCTCCTGGATCGACCCGGTGCGGAAGTACACACTGACCGCGAGCTTCAACCAGGCCGGCAGCCTGTGGCACGCCAAGCACAGCGGGCAGGACTTCGCCGTGCCGAGCGGTACGCCGGTCATGGCCGCGCACGGCGGCACCGTCGTCAAGGCGGGCGGCAACGGCGGCGGTGACGGCCCCGCGTACGGCAACGCCATCGTCATCAAGCACGGTGGCGGGACGTACTCCCAGTACGCCCACCTGTCCCGGATCGACGTGCGGGTCGGCCAGATAGTCAAGACCGGTCAGCGCATCGCTCTGTCCGGCGACACCGGCAACACCACCGGCCCGCACCTGCACTTCGAGATCCGTACGACGCCCAACTACGGCTCGGCCATAGACCCGGTCAAGTTCCTGCGTGCCAAGGGCGTCCACGTCTGAGACCGCCGCGGGAGTCGGCCCGGATCACTTCGGTCCGGGCCGTGACGGACCCTCAGGCGCCCTTGTGGGCCTGCGTCACCAGGTCGGTGGCCACGTCCAGGACCGCCTGGCGCTTCTCCTCGGGGGTGGCGTCCAGGTCCTGGAGCAGGAACATCCCCGCGTGCATGGTGAACAGCGCGCTGACGCAGCGGACCTGGTCGACCAGGTCCGCCTCCGGGTCCACGATGATCTCGCGTAGGCCGATCATCCGGTTCTTGAAGGTCTCGCCGACCCGCAGCTCACGTACCGTCGCCTGGTTCTCCTGCATGAAGCGGAACAGTGGCGTCGCGCCGGCCAGGACCTCGCTGTAGCGCCGTACGATCTCCTGCTTCGTCTCCAGGGTGTGCGGCTGGCGCCTGCCCCAGTCGATCAGGTCGAGGATGGGTTGGGTGAGGTCCTCGAAGATGCTGACGAGGATCTCTTCCTTGGTCTTGAAGTGGTAGTACAGGGCCGCCTTGGTGACGTCGAGGGCCTCCGCGATCTCGCGCAGTGAGGTCTTCTCGTACCCCTGCTCGGCGAAGAGCCCGAGGGCCACGTCCTGGATGCGCTGGCGGGTGTCGCCGCGGCGCTGTTGCTTGGTGCCGTCCATGGTGCCGCCCATCGTCGCACTCCCGAAAAACTTACTTGACGCCCGGCTAGTTACGGGTCTACCTTCCCATGGTAGCCAACTAGCCGGGCGGCAAGTAAGTAGTCGACCGGAGCAGGTCACAGGGGAGTGGAAACGATGGCGGACACACAGACGGTCGAGACGGAACCGGAGAAACAACCCAGGAGCGTGCGCGTCGTGCTGCTCGCGCTCATGATCACCATGATGCTCGCGATGCTCGACAACATGATCGTGGGCACGGCGATGCCGACGATCGTCGGCGAGCTCGGCGGACTCGAACACCTTTCGTGGGTGGTGACCGGGTACACCCTCGCGACCGCCGCCTCCACCCCCCTGTGGGGCAAGATCGGCGACATGTACGGGCGCAAGGGCGTCTTCATGAGCTCGATCGTGCTGTTCCTGATCGGCTCGGCGCTGAGCGGCATGGCCCAGGACATGGGGCAGCTGATCGGCTTCCGCGCGATCCAGGGCCTGGGCGCCGGTGGTCTGATGGTCGGCGTCATGGCGATCATCGGCGACCTGATACCGCCCCGCGAGCGCGGCAAGTACCAGGGAATGATGGCGGGCGTCATGGCGCTCGCGATGATCGGCGGGCCGCTGGTCGGCGGCACCATCACCGACAACTGGGGCTGGCGCTGGTCCTTCTACATCAACCTGCCGCTCGGCGTGGTGGCGCTGGCCGCGATCAGTGTCGTACTGCATCTGCCGAAGAAGCGGGCGCAGGCGCGGATCGACTATCTCGGCGCCGCTCTGCTGACCGTCGGCATCACCTCCATCGTGCTCGTCACCACCTGGGGCGGTTCGGAGTACGCCTGGACGTCCGCGCGGATCATGGAACTGATCGGCATTGGTGTCGCCTCGCTCATCGGCTTCGTGTTCTGGCAGACCAAGGCCGCGGAGCCGATCGTGCCGCTGCACATCTTCCGCAGCCGTAACTTCACCCTGATGTCGCTGATCGGCTTCATCACCGGCTTCGTGATGTTCGGCGCGACCCTCTTCCTGCCGCTGTACCAGCAGTCGGTCCAGGGCGCGTCCGCGACCAACTCCGGGTTGCTGCTCCTGCCGATGCTCGGCGCCATGCTGGTGACCTCGATGGTCGCGGGACGGGTGACCACCAACACCGGCAAGTACAAGATCTTCCCGCTGGTCGGCAGCGTGCTGATGGTCGTCGGGCTGTATCTGCTCTCCACGATGGACACCGACACCACCCGGTTCACCTCCGGTGTGTTCATGGCCGTCGTCGGTCTCGGCATGGGCTGCCTGATGCAGATCACCATGCTGGTCGCGCAGAACAGCGTCGAGATGAAGGACATGGGCGTCGCGTCCTCCTCGACCACCCTGTTCCGTACGCTCGGCTCCTCCTTCGGCGTCGCGATCATGGGCGCGCTGTTCAACAACCGGGTCACCGAGGTCATGTCCGAGCGGGCCGGGGCACTGGGTTCCAAGGTGACCGAGCAGTCCGCGCAGCTGGACGCGGCGAGCCTGGCGAAGCTGCCGGCCGCGGTGAGCGAGGCGTACAAGCACGCGGTGTCGGCCGGCACGCACTCGGCGTTCCTGCTGGGATCGATCGTCGCCGTGGCCGCGCTGCTGGCGGCCGTGTTCGTCAAGGAGGTTCCGCTGAAGGGGGCGGGACCGCAGAAGGCGGACGAGGCGTCGAAGAACGACGGCCCGACGGACGGCGTGGCGGAGAAGTCGCCGCTCGCCGGGGCGGTCTGAGCTCCCCAGAGAGCACCCCAGCGAGCTCTCCATGAGCCGAAGGCCCCCGGATGGTGTCCGCCCCGGGGGCCTTCGGCATGCCGCCTCGTCGTTACCCGCCTTCGTCGTTACCGCCCTTCTCGTGCCGCCGTCGCCATGCCCCCCCCGGAGCAGCGAGGATCTCGACCGCCTGAAGGCCCCGACCGCCGAGCCGCCAGAGGCTACGGCAGCATCGGATAGCTCCCCGTGCTGGTCGGCGCGTGTTCCGGCAGCCACAGCACCGCCACCGCCCCCTCCGCCGGGACGTCCTCGGGCGCGCCCGCCGGGCGTACGTTGCGGAAGGTCAGCCGGGCCCCCAGCACCCTGGCCTGCCCGGCCGCGATGGTCAGGCCCAGCCCGTGGCCGCGGCCGGAGCGGTCGGTGCTGCCCGTGCGGAAGCGGCTCGGCCCCTCGGCGAGCAGGTGCTCGGGGAACCCGGGGCCGTGGTCGCGGACCCGGATCACCCGGCCCTCGACGGTGACCTCGATCGGCGGCCTGCCGTGCCGGGCCGCGTTGGTGAGCAGGTTGAACAGCACGCGCTCCAGGCGGCGTGGATCGGTGGTCACCTCCGACTCGTGCACCACCCGCACCTCGATCGCGGGGTCCTTCGCCACCACCCGCCGCCGGATGAACTCGCCCAGCAGGATGTCCTGCAGCTCGGCCCGTTCGGAGGCGCCGTCGAGACGGGCGACCTCCAGGACGTCCTCGACGAGGGTGCGCATCGCCTTCGCCCGGTCGAGGACCAGCTCCGTCGGGCGGCCCGGGGGCAGCAGTTCGGCGGCGGTCAGCAGTCCGGTCACCGGGGTGCGCAGTTCGTGCGCGATGTCGGCGGTGACCCGTCGCTCCGCCTCCAGCCGCTGCTGCAACACGTCGGCCATGGCGTCCACCGCCCTCGCGAGGTCATCGGTCTCGTCCCGTACGACCCCGACGATGGCGTCCCGCACCCGCACGTCCGCCTCACCGTTGGCGACCCGGTTCGCCGCGGCCGCGGCCTTGCGCAGCCGGCGCGAGAGCTGCCCGCCGATGAGCACGCCGAGCGCGCTCCCGCCGAAGACGACCGCGATGGAGCCGATCACCAGGGCCTGGTCGAGGTCCTTGAGGATGTCGGTGCTGCGGTCGGTGAACCCGGTGTGCAGGGACAGCACATGCCCGCCCTTGACCGGTACCGCCGCCCAGATGTCCGGCACACCGCCCGGCCGGTCCGACACGTAGGTCGCCCGGCGCCCCTGCTCGACCTTCGAGCGCAGGGCCCGGGGCAGATCCGGGTCGTCGATCTTGATGCTGGGGAAGTTCGGCCGGTCGGACAGTTCGTAGTTGCGCTGCGCGATCTGGACGCGCTCGTCGGCCAGGTCACGCGCGTTGTCCAGCATCGACACCCGCGCCGCGTTGTGCACGACGAGGCTCAGCGCGATCGCCACCAGCGCACCGACCAGCGCGATGGCCGCGCTCAGCTTCCAGCGCAGGCCGGTACGCAGGCCCAGTCTGTCCATGACGGCTGCGCCCGGGCGCCGAAGGTTCCTCCCCCGCATACCTCGTATACCCCTGTTCAGGCCTTCAACTTGTAGCCGAAACCGCGGACCGTCTCGATCCGGTCCTGCCCGATCTTCGTGCGCAGCCGCTGCACATGGACGTCCACGACCCGCGTGTCCCCACCCCAGCCGTAGTCCCACACCCGCTCCAGGAGCTTGTCGCGCGAGAGCACCGTGCCCGGCGCCGAGGAGAACTCCAGCAGCAGCCGCATCTCGGTCGGCGTCAGCGCCACCGGCCGCCCGGCCCGGCGCACCTCCATGCCCTCGGTGTCGACCTCCAGATCACCGAAGGCCAGCAGACCACCGTCGGCCAGCGCCCCGGCCCCGTCCGTACGGTCGCCACCGCCGGCGTGCCCGAAGCGGCGCAGCACGGCACGGATCCGGGCGACCAGGACAGCGCCGTCGAACGGCTTGGTGACGTAGTCGTCGGCACCCGCCTCCAGCCCCAGTACGACGTCGATCGAGTCGGCGCGCGCCGACAGCATGATCACCGGGACGGTCGACTCGTCCCGGATACGGCGGCACAGGCTCACCCCGTCGAGCCCGGGCACCATGACGTCCAGCAGGGCGATGTCGGGGTGGTCCGCGCGGAACGCGTCGAGGCCCGACAACCCGTCGGGCATGGCGGTGACCGCGAAACCGTTGCGCTCCAGGGCGAGCTGGGTGGCCTCGCGGATGACGTCGTCGTCCTCGACGAACAGAACGTGGGTCTGGTCTGCCATCCGTTGCTCTCTGTTCTCGGTCCTCGTGTGGTGCCGTCACCCGGTGATCGGGTCGGCGGGCCCGATCGGTTCACGGCGTCACGGACCCATCTTCACGGTCCGGTGTCAAGAACGTGTCAGCCGGGGTGGGCCGGATCAGCCGAGTCAGTCGGCCGGCGCCGGTGTGGGGGCGTCCTCGGCCGTCTTCCCGTAGTCGTTGCGTGAGCTGTACGTCTGGACGAAACGGGTGCCGCGCCAGTGGTAGGTGTTCACGATCTCCCCGGACGGGGCCGACACCGGGTCGCCCTTCTCGTACACCTGTTTGGTCACCACCAGATCACCGCGGTCGATCTCCGCGTAGACCGGCGGCTCCTCGGCCTTGAAGACGTTCCGGTACGAACCATCCTGCTCGCGATACACATACGAGCCGATCCCGACCGCGTCTCCGCAGGTCAGCACGTTGACGACGATGTCGTCCGCCGCCCCGCCGGTCAGGTCGCCGTACGACACGTCCACCGGGTACTTGTCGGCCACGCACGGCTTCAGCTCGCGCTTGACCTCCGCGGAGACCGCCGGATCGGCCTTGACGAGGCGGACGGCGTTGACGCGGTCGGTCGTCCGCGAAGGGGAGGGTGAGGGCGACGCGGAGATCTTGGCCCCCGCCATCGAGTCGGCGTGCGCCGGGCCCTCGTCGCGTGCGCCGGTGCCGCCGGTGCCGCACGCGGACACGAAAAGGCCTAGGGCGGCGAGCACGGCCACCGCCGTGATCGCCGCCTGGAAAGTCACCCGGGCGGGTGTGGGCCCCGGCGGGCGAGGGCCAATTCCGTCAGGGCCCCCACCCGCGCGCCCGGCCCTGGTGTCTAGGCCGCGCAACGCTCCCGCTCCTCACGCTCCAGCGCGCGTGCGTCCAGGTCGCGGCTCTCCAACTCCTCGCGGAGCCGGGCGAGCGCCCGGTGCAGCGTGCTCTTGACGGTTCCGGCCGACATGCCGAGTGCGGCGGCCGTCTCCTCCGTGGACATCTGCTCCCAGTGTCGCAGGACTACGACGCTGCGCTGCTTGGGGGCGAGGACCTTCATGACATCCATCAGCAGGGCACGGTCCGCGTGCTGCTCGGTGGCGTCGTCGACCGAGGCGTCCGGGAGCTGCTCGGTCGGCACCTCCTCCAGCTTCCGTGCCCGCCACCACTCGGTCCGGGTGTTGATCATGACCCGGCGCAGGTAGGCGTCCGCGAGCCGCTTGTCCGCGATCCCGTCCCAGCGGCCGTACGTCCGCACCAGCGCCGTCTGGAGCAGGTCCTGCGCGTCGACAGGGTCCGGGACCAGCCGGCGTGCGCTGCGCAGCAGCGCGTCCTGCCGGGTGCGGACGTACTCCTCGAATCCGAGCACCTCGCCCTGCGCCATGTCGACCGCCTCCTGATCCCCGTGTCCGCCGGCTTACGCACCGTCGGTCTGTCCTCCGTCGTCCCCGGTCCGCCGGGTACGCAGATGAAGCTACGGAGGTGTTGTCACGGGGCTGTGCGAAGCAGCGCTCGGCTAGCACTCGGCTGTCCGTCGGTTGTGTAACAGAAGTAGGGACGGGGTAAGGCGGCACGCCGATTGGTGCCGGTACAGGGCGATTTGGCGTCAGCTCCGTGTCAACGGCAGCCGATACAAACCACCCGGGAGAGGTTCCACCAGACCGTCCGAGACCAGACCGTCCAGTGCCCGGGCGCGCTGCACCGGCTCGTGCCACACCCGGTCCAGGGCCGGCTGCGGGACGGGGCCGCGCGCCTCGCGCAGCACGGCGAGCAGCCGGCCGCGCACCTGCCGGTCCGTACCGGCGTACGTCTGGCCCCGGCGCGGCGGGCCCTCGTGCTCCGGCTTGCCCGCGAGGCGCCAGGCGCACTGCGCGGCGATCGGGCAGCGGTGGCAGCTCTCGTTCTTCGCGGTGCAGACGAGTGCGCCCAGCTCCATGGACGCGGCAGCCCACCGCGCGGCCGTCCGCTCCTCCTCGGGCAACAGCGAGCGGGCCAGCTTGCGTTCGGCGGCGGTGGTGGCGTTCGGCGGGTACCGCACCCCGGTCACGGCCCGGGCGAAGACCCGGCGGACGTTGGTGTCCAGTACCGCGTGCCGCTGCCCGTACGCGAAGGAGGCGACGGCGGCGGCCGTGTACTCGCCGATCCCGGGCAGCGCCAGCAACTGGGCGTGGTCCTTCGGTACGTCGCCACCGTGCCGTTCCGTTATGGCGACGGCGGCGCCGTGCAGCCGCAGTGCGCGGCGCGGGTAGCCGAGCCGGCCCCAGGCGCGCACGGCCTCGCCCGGCGCGTCCGCGGCCAGGTCGGCGGGGCGCGGCCAGCGGGCCAGCCACTGCTCGTAGACGGGCAGGACGCGGTTCACCGGCGTCTGCTGCAACATGAACTCGCTCACCATCACCCCCCACGGGCCGGCCTCGGGGCGCCGCCACGGCAGGTCGCGGGCGTGCTCGTCGAACCAGTCGATGACGGGGGCGTGGAGCGGCTCGCCGGGGGCGTCGCCGACGGGGCTGTTGACGGGGCGCGGGGACTTCGTGGGCACAGTCATGACATTCCGATCCTGCCATGACGAAGGGCACGTACGTGTGTTCCCGGGCGTGCGCTGGTGTGTCCGTGGTCGGGAGAGCAGTTGGAGAGGCGTCCGCCGGCCTGCCGACGGCGCCTGGCCGACGGGGCCTCCTTCGGTGGGGGAGCGCGCGGGGCGCACCTGACGGTGCCGGTGCGGACCGTGGGCGCGCGCGTCGGGGTTCGTGCCCTCGACGTCCCTGATCACGGACCGTCATGAAACGGGCGAAGTCGTCACCGTTCGCGATCGTCACCTGCCGCTCCCGGCGACGGGCGGGGCGGGACGGCCCGTTCCGGCATGATGATCCGGAAAAGTTGTGATCCACGGCGGCGGGTGGCGCAAGCTCACGCGCCGATCTCTCGTACAGTTTGCGCCGTGGGATCTCTGCGCAATCCGGTCGGGCCGCTTCCCTCCTCCATCTACTGGCGGCGGAGGGTCGTACTGGTGTCCGTGCTGGCCCTGTTGGCGCTGGTGGTCGCCTGGATCGCCATGTCCGGCGGCTCAGGCGGCAAGAACGGTGCCGACGGGCCCAGCGACAAGAATCCCTCACCCTCGACGATCACTCCGGGGCCTACGGGATCCGGGCCCGCGATCAGTCAAGCGCCCGGCGGGCGCGAGGAGTCGAGCGGCGGGGGCTCGGGAGGCTCGGGGACCGCCGGCGGTTCGGGCGACGGTTCGAGTTCGGGCGCCGGGTCCGGTTCGGACGGCGTCGGCGGGGCCGGCGGCTCGGAGGGTTCGGGCGGTGGGGCCGCCGTCGGCGGCTCGGGCGGCGGGGTCACCGCCGGTGACACCCTCCCCGCGAGTTCCACGCTTCCCAACTGCACCGCGGGGGCCACGAAGTTGACCGTGCGCAGCCTCCACAACACGTACGGACCCGGATCCACTCCCGCCCTGCTGCTCACCGCGACGAACTCCTCGGGCGGTGACTGCAAGGTCGATCTCGGCCCGAAGAACACGGTGTTGACGATCACTCAGGCGGGGGGCGACGACGACTACTGGTCCTCCGCGGACTGCGTCAAGACCTCCGGGAACCTGGTATTCCGGGTGCCGGCCGACAGCAGCGTCACATACACGGTGAAGTGGAACCGCAAGCCCAGCGCCCCCAAGTGCGCGACGCCCCCGGCGGGGTCCGCCGAGGCCGGGACGTACCTGGTGGAGGCCAAGGCCCCCGGCTTCGGGACCGCGCAGACGTCGTTCGTGCTCCAGAACGACTGAGCGCCTAGGAGAGAACGAGCGCTACGACTTGGACGTGGCGCTCCCTAGACGTAGCGCTCCAGGATCGACGACTCCGCCAGCCGGGAGAGGCCCTCCCGCACGCTCCGTGCCCGCGCCTCGCCGACGCCGTCCACGGCCTGCAGGTCGTCCACGCTCGCGGCCAGCAGCTTCTGCAGGCCGCCGAAGTGCTCCACCAGCCGGTCGATGATCGCGCCCGGCAGCCTGGGCACCTTGGCGAGCAGCCTGAAGCCCCGCGGGGACACCGCCGAGTCGAGCGCCTCCGGTGAGCCCGTGTAGCCCAACGCCCTTGCCACCGTGGGCAGTTCGAGAAGCTCGGCGTGGGTGAGCGCGTCCAGCTCGTACAGCGCCTCGTCCACCGTGCGGGAGCGCTTCGCGGTGGGCTCGGGGACGTAGTCCCGCACGACCAGCTCACGCTCGGGCTCCACACCGGCGATCAACTCGTCCAGCTGCAGCGCCAGCAGCCGCCCGTCGGTGCCGAGCTCCACCACGTACTCGGCGATCTCGGTGGCGATACGGCGGACCATCTCAAGGCGCTGGGCCACGGCCGAGACGTCCCGGACGGTCACCAGGTCCTCGATCTCCAGCGCGGACAGCGTGCCCGCGACCTCGTCGAGGCGGAGCTTGTAGCGCTCCAGGGTCGCCAGTGCCTGGTTGGCACGGGACAGGATCGCCGCCGAGTCCTCCAGGACCCGGCGCTGGCCGTGGACGTACAGGGCGATCAGCCGCATCGACTGGGAGACCGAGACGACCGGGAAGCCGACCTGCTTGCTCACCCGGTCCGCGGTGCGGTGCCGCGTACCCGTCTCCTCGGTGGGGATCGTCGGGTCGGGGAGCAGTTGGACGCCCGCCCGGAGGATCTTCGACAGGTCGGAGGACAACACGATGCCGCCGTCGAGCTTGCACAGCTCCCGCAGTCGCGTCGCCGTGAACTCGACATCCAGGACGAAACCGCCCGTACACATCGATTCGACCGTCTTGTCGGAGCCGAGCAGGATGAGGCCGCCGGTGTTGCCGCGCAGGACCCGCTCAAGGCCGTCACGCAGGGGTGTTCCGGGAGCCACGGCGCTCAGTGAGGCACGCATCATGCCATCGGCACCGGAACTCCCGCCGGACTTTCCGGGAGCTGCTGCCCGGTCGTTGGCTGCCACTGCACTCCTCCGGTCGCAGGTTCTGGGGCGCTCCCCTCGCACAAGCGGTTCGTACGGACGGGCGAGACCAGGGCAAAGTCTACCGGCGGTCCTCGTCGTCCCGTGGGGCCTCTCGCCTACGCGAGCGGGGAAGGACTCTCAGAGCGTCTCCTATGTCGGCGACTTCCAACACCTTCATGCCCGCCGGGACCTTGCCCGGATCGCCCGGTACGAGCGCGTGCGTGAAGCCCAGACGGTGTGCTTCGGCGAGCCTGCGCTGCACCCCCGTGACCCTTCTGACCTCGCCCGCCAGGCCCACCTCGCCGATCGCGACGAGGTTCTTCGGGAGCGGGGTGTCACTGGCCGCCGAGGCCAGCGCGAGTGCGACGGCGAGGTCGGCGGCGGGTTCCGACAACTTCACACCGCCCACCGTCGCGGAGTAGATGTCCCTTTTGCCCAGAGCGCTGATTTTTCCGCGCTGTTCCAGGACGGCGAGCATCATCGACACCCGGGAGGTCTCCAGACCGGACGTCGTACGCCTGGGCGAGGGGATCTGCGAGTCGACGGTGAGCGCCTGGACCTCGGCGACCAGGGGGCGGCGGCCCTCCAGGGTGACGGTGAGGCAGGTGCCGGGCACCGGTTCTGCGCGCCGGGTCAGGAACAGGCCGCTGGGGTCGGCGAGGCCGGTGATGCCCTCGTCGTGCAGCTCGAAGCAGCCGACCTCGTCCGTGGCGCCGTAGCGGTTCTTGACGCCTCGTACGAGACGCAGGCGGGCGTGCCGGTCACCCTCGAAGCTCAGCACGACGTCCACGAGGTGCTCCAGGAGGCGGGGCCCGGCGATGGCTCCGTCCTTGGTGACATGGCCCACCAGGAGAGTCGCCATCCCGCGCTCCTTGGAGGCCCGGATCAGCGCCCCCGCCACCTCCCGCACCTGTGCCATGCCGCCGGGCGCGCCGTCGATCTCCGGGGAGGCCACCGTCTGCACCGAGTCGACGATCAGCAGGGACGGCTTCACCGCGTCCAAGTGGCCCAGCACGGCGGACAGGTCGGTCTCGGCGGCGAGATACAGGTGGTCGTCGATCGCACCGATCCGGTCGGCGCGCATCCGTACCTGGCTCGCGGACTCCTCGCCGGTCACATAGAGGGTGCGGTGCTCGTTGCTGGCCGACTTGGCCGCCACGTCCAGGAGCAGCGTGGACTTGCCGACGCCGGGCTCGCCCGCGAGCAGCACCACGGCGCCGGGGACCAGGCCGCCGCCGAGCACCCGGTCCAGTTCGGGCACGCCGGTGGCGCGGGCGGTCGCCTGGCGGCCGTCGACCTGGCCGATGGGCAGGGCGGAGGTGGTGACGCGGCCCGGTGTCGTCGTCCGCACGGCGGGCGTGCCGTACTCCTCGACCGTCCCCCAGGCCTGGCACTCGGGGCAGCGGCCGAGCCACTTGGCCGTCTGCCAGCCGCACTCGGTGCAGCGGTAGGACGGGCGCTCCTTGCTGGACTTCGTACGGGCAGCCATGCACGAACCGTAACCGGCACCACTGACAGCGCGGACGGGACCCGGACGACGTGCCGTGCACCGCCCGCTCCCACCGCGCCGTCACCCCGCGTGATCCGGCCACTCCCTTCGAGAACAAGCCACGGAAGGAGTCGTTCCTGTCCCCTATTGAGGGATCGTTTCACCCGTATGGATTAAAAGAACTCAAGGGACAAGAAGGGGCGAACCCGCGCCCCCTACGGTCCACGGGTGATGAGCAGCAGTCCGGAGACCTCGACCCGCATCACCGGCGCGCACCGGGCGCACCGGGAGGCACGCGACCGCGCGGCGGCGCGCACGCTGGCGCACTTGCCGCTCGCGCGCTACGAGCCGTACCTGGACGGCCTGTTCACCTACTGCCTGTCCGTGCTGTGCGACCACGACGCCGCGACCGCCGCCCTGCGCGATGCCCTCGCGCTCGCCGGGAAGCGCCGCGGCCCCGAGGCCGACGGGGATCGCCGGGCCTGGCTGTACGCGCTGGCCCGCTGGACCTGTCTGCGCACGCTGGCCGAGGCCAAGCAGAAACGTCAGAGCACGCACGCGGCGGGCCGCCCCGGCGCCGACCGGCGTCGCAGCGCGCAGCCCGACACCCCGCCGGTCCCCGACGACCTCCAGGAGGAGCGCAGGCGTGAACTGGCCCTGCTCGCCTGGCCGGAGGCCGCCGGTACCACCCCGGAGCAGCGCGAGGCGCTCGAACTCGCCGTGCGCCACCACCTCTCCGCCCCTGAACTCGCCGCCGTCCTCGGTCTGGACCCCGCCGCCGCCCGCGAACTGCTCGCCTGCGCCGCCTGCGAGGTCGAGCGCACCCGCGCGGCCCTGGCCGTCGTGGAGACCGGCGGCTGTCCGAGCGTCGCCCGGCTCACCGGCGACAAGGAGATGGTGCTCAGCACGGCCCTGCGCCGCGAACTCGTCCGGCACGTCGACGACTGCCCGCGCTGCCGTCGCACCGCCGAGCGCACCACCCCCGGCCGCTGGCCCGGCGCCGTCGTCACCCCCGCCGAACTGCCGGTCCTGGCGGCGCCCCGCACGGCCCTGAGCGAGGCGATGGCGCACCTCCCGCGCGCGCGGCGCGGCGCGCCCCGCTTCAACCGGCGCGGCTTCCCGATGGACCCCAAGGACCGTGCCGCGCGCCGGGACCGGCTGCGCGCGCGTGCCGTCACCACGACCGTCGTCGCCACCGTCGTCGCCGCCCCCGTACTGGCCCTGTGGGCCGCCTACCGGGGCACCACCCCGACCGGCGAGGGCCCGGGCGGCCACTCCGTGAGCGCCGGCGAGGCGCACGGGCCCGGCACCCTCGACGGTGAGAACGCCGCCGGCGGCTACGAGAACGCCGGCAACGCCAGCGCCAGAAGCGGTGGCCGCTTCGCCAAGGACGCCAAGGCCGACGTCTCCGTGGAGGTCATCAGCGTCGCCGGCGGGGGCCGGAAGGGCGCCGGACACCTGGAGGTGGCGGCCGACAGCCACGGCGACACCACCCTGGTCACCCTCACGGCGACCGGCTCAGCGCCCGTGCGCTGGTCCGCGACCACCCCGGCGGCCTGGCTCTACCTCAGCCGGTCCTCGGGAACGCTCGAACCGGGCGAATCGTTGACGATCAAGGTGTACGTCGACCATCTGCGCGAGCCGTCCGGGCACTGGATCGCGCGGGTGGCGATCTCACCGGTCGGCGCCATCGTCTCCATCGAGGGCTACGGCACCGCGCCCGGCCCCGCCGCCCCCGAGCCGGCGGACTCCGGCCACGGCCACCACGCCCCCGGCCACGGCACCCCTACGCTGCCCCCGTCCGACCCCGACCCCACGCCCCCGCCCACCCTCGACCCCACCCCCGCCGACCCGCCCCCGCCCTCCGCCCCGGAGCCGACCCAGACCGACCCGGCCCCACCCGACCCGGGGGACTCGTCGCCACCACCCAGCGAGGGCGGCGACCCGAGCCCGTTCACGTCGTAGATCCGACAGGACAGGCCGTGGGCCATGCCAGCCGAACGGCTCCGCGAGCCGCGAAAGGGAGGGCACAGCCCGGCGCCGATGCGGAAGCCGCGAAGCCCGCGGGAGCTGCGAAGCCCGCGAAAGCCGCGAAGCCGACGGGAGCCGCGAAGGAGGGCACGCCCCGCCGCCGATGCGGGAGCGGCGAAGCCGCCAGAGCCGCGAAGCCCGTGGAAGCCGCGAAAGCCGACGGGAGCCGCGAAGCCGACGGGAGCCGCGAAGGAGGGCACGCCCCGCCGCCGATGCGGGAGCCGCGAAGCCGCCAGAGCCGCGAAGCCCGCGAAAGCCGCGAAGCCCGCCACAGCCGCGAAGCCCGCGAAAGCCGCGAAGCCCGCCACAGCCACGAAGCCCGCGGACCCGCGAGGTCCCCAGCACCGCCCTGCCGACGTCCGCCAGCCCTGCTCTCACCGCCCCGCCGAGACCCGCCAGCCCTCCCCTCCGCCGCCCCCTCAGTCGACAGGATCCGCCGGATGAGGCGCCAGCAGCGGCAGCTGCGAGGCCAGGCGCTCCTCGCACAGCTCGACCAGCCGGTCGTAGCCCGCCTTGCCCAACAGCTCGATCAACTCCGGCCGATAGGACACGTACACCGGATCGCCCGCGCCGTGCGCCGAGGTCGCCGACGTGCACCACCAGTGCAGGTCGTGGCCGCCCGGACCCCAGCCGCGTCGGTCGTACTCACCGATCGACACCTGCAGCACCCGCGTGTCGTCGGGCCGGTCGATCCACTCGTACGTCCGCCGCACCGGCAGCTGCCAGCAGACGTCCGGCTTGGTCTCCAGCGGCTCGCGGCCCTCCTTCAGGGCGAGGATGTGCAGCGAGCAGCCCGCGCCGCCCGCGAAACCGGGCCGGTTCTGGAAGATGCACGAGCCCTGGAACGGCCGGGTCTGCCGGTCGCCGTCCTCGTCCTCCGACACCCAGCCGTGCGCCACGCCCTCGTCGTGGTTCTGCCAGATGTCCGGAGTGAGCCTGGCCACATGCCCGGCGACGCGTTTCTCGTCGTCCTCGTCGGAGAAGTGGGCACCCAGGGTGCAGCACCCGTCGTCCGCGCGGCCCGCCTGGATGCCCTGGCAGCCGCTGCCGAAGATGCAGTTCCAGCGAGAGGTCAGCCATGTCAGATCGCACCGGAAGACCTGCTCTTCGTCCGCCGGATCAGGAAACTCCACCCACGCGCGCGCGAAGTCGAGGCCCTTCTCGTCGGCTTCCAGGGCCTTCCTCGACTTCTTCGGTGCTGTCACCTGCGAAGAACCCTGAAGCGTTTTGGCCGTCTTGTCGTTCTTCGCCTTTTTCGTCTTTGGCACCCGTCCAGGGTAAGTCGCTCACGGCCGGTCCAGAGCCAGCCGTCGGCACGGCTTCCGCGACGGCCTCAGCGACAGCTTCCGAGACGGCCCCCAGAAAGGCTTCGAGGACGGCATCCGCGGCGAAGAGGACGGAGAACACCGCACCGGAGGCAGCCCACGGCTTCGCTGGCAGTAGCGTTCCGTACATGAGACTCGGTGTCCTCGACGTGGGATCGAACACGGTGCACCTGCTGGTGGTGGATGCGCACCCCGGGGCGTGCCCGCTGCCCGCACACTCGCACAAGGCGGAGCTGCGCCTGGCCCAACTGCTCGACACGGACGGAGCCATAGGTCCCGAGGGCGTCGACAAACTGGTCGGGGTCATCAAGGAGGCGCTCCAGGCCGCCGAGGACAAGGGCGTCGAGGACCTGCTGCCGTTCGCGACCTCAGCCGTGCGCGAGGCCACCAACGCGGACGACGTCCTGGCACGCGTGCAGGCCGAGACCGGCGTCGACCTCCAGGTCCTGGCCGGCGCCGAGGAGGCCCGGCTCACCTTCCTCGCCGCCCGCCGCTGGTTCGGCTGGTCGGCCGGAAAACTGCTGGTCCTGGACATCGGCGGCGGCTCCCTCGAGGTCGCGTACGGCATCGACGAGGAACCGGACGCCGCGGTGTCGCTGCCGCTCGGCGCGGGCCGCCTCACCGCGGGCTGGCTCCCCGAGGACCCCCCGGACCAGGACGCGATCAGGGCCCTGCGGCGCCATGTCCGCGCCCAGATCGCCCGTACCGTCGGCGAGTTCACCCGCTTCGGCACCCCCGACCACGTGGTCGCCACGTCCAAGACCTTCAAGCAGCTCGCCCGCCTCGCCGGCGCGGCCCGCTCCGCCGACGGCCTCTACGTCCAGCGTGAACTCAAGCGGGAGTCCCTGGAGGCCTGGGTGCCGCGGCTGGCCGGCATGACCACCGCCCAGCGCGCCGAACTCCCCGGCGTCTCGGTGGGCCGCGCCAACCAGCTCCTCGCGGGCGCCCTGGTGGCGGAGGGCGCGATGGACCTGTTGGGTGTGGACAGCGTGGAGATATGCCCATGGGCCCTGCGGGAGGGCGTGATCCTGCGGCGACTTGACCACATGGGTTCGCCGTAGCGCCTGAATTCGCCGTAGCGCCGGAAGACGTACGGAGCCGTGCCGACGCGCGGCTCCACCGGGTGGGCACGAGCCACCACAAAGCGCCCGCCCCCGCCCGTGGCGAACACCACAACGGCGAACAGGCCCCCCGCACCCACCCGACCGCACCCCTTAGGCTGGCCCGGTGGCTGAACCAAGGGACGTAGTCCGTATCCCGGATGCGAAGGTCGCCCTGTCGACGGCCTCCGTCTACCCGGAGTCGACGGCGACGGCCTTCGAGATCGCCGCGCGCCTCGGCTACGACGGCGTCGAGGTCATGGTGTGGACCGACCCCGTCAGCCAGGACATCCAGGCGCTGCGCAGACTCAGCGACTACCACGGCGTCCCGATCCTCGCGGTGCACGCGCCCTGCCTGCTCATCACGCAGCGCGTGTGGTCCACCGACCCGTGGGTCAAGCTCCAGCGCGCCCGCGCCGCCGCCGAGAAGCTCGGCGCGAGCACCGTCGTCGTGCACCCGCCGTTCCGCTGGCAGCGCCAGTACGCCCGCGACTTCGTCACCGGGATCTGGCGGATGGCGAACGAGACGGACGTACGGTTCGCGGTCGAGAACATGTACCCCTGGCGCTACCGCGACCGCGAGATGCTCGCCTACGCGCCCGACTGGGACGTGACCAAGGACGACTACCGGCACTTCACCATCGACCTGAGCCACACCTCGACGGCCCGCGCGGACGCGATCGAGATGGTCGACCGCATGGCCGACCGCCTCGGCCACGTCCACCTCGCCGACGGCAGGGGCTCGGCCAAGGACGAGCACCTGGTCCCCGGCCGCGGCACCCAGCCCTGCGCCGAACTGCTGGAACGCCTCGCCGTGACCGGCTTCGACGGCCATGTCGTGATCGAGGTCAACACCCGCCGCGCGATGTCCGGCGCCGAGCGCGAGGCCGACCTCGCCGAGGCGCTGGCCTTCGCACGGCTGCACCTGGCCTCGACCGTGCGGGTGCCCCGACGATGACCGGCGAAGGCGCCCCATCGACGGGCGGGGCCACCGCACGCGGGCGGGGCCGCCCCCCTCGTACGGAATCGGCGGACACCCGCGACCGCATCCTGACCGCGGCCCGTGCGGAGTTCTCCGAGCGGGGCTACGACAAGGCGTCGGTGCGGGGGATCGCCAAGGCCGCCGGGGTCGACGCGGCCCTGGTCCACCACTACTTCGGCACCAAGGAACAGGTCTTCGAGGCGGCGATCACGGTCGCCTTCGCGCCCGCGCTGAACGCTCCGGACGCGGTCGCCGACGGCCCGCTGGACGGGGTCGGCGAGCGTCTGACCCGCTTCGTCCTCGGTATCTGGGAGAACCCGACCACCCGTACCCCGCTGCTGGCGATCGTCCGCTCGGCGGTGAACAACGAGACCGCGGCCGCCGTCTTCCGCCGCCTGGTCGTCTCCCAGCTGCTGCGTCGCGTCGCCGCCCAGCTGGACCTGCCGGACGCCGAACTGCGTGCCGAGCTGGCCGCGGCGCAGCTGGTCGGCACCGCGATACTGCGGTACGTGATCAAGGTCGAGCCGCTGGCGTCGGCGGACGTGGAGCAGATCGTCGCCCGGTTGGCACCGGTGGTGCAGGGACATCTGACCGGCGACTGATCGCGCGCCCCGCGAACCGGCGGCCCGCCCGGCCCTGACGAGTCCCGACGAGTCCCAACGATCCCGAGACAGGCATCCCGCATTCCGGACACCCCGTCCCGACCCCTGGATGACCGGCGTACGCTCAATAACAGCCATACCTGTCTGAAGGAGCGAGCGACGATGCCCGAGCTGAGGTCCCGCACAGTCACCCACGGCCGCAACATGGCGGGCGCACGCGCCCTTATGCGCGCCTCCGGTGTACCCGGTGCGGACATCGGCCGCAAGCCGATCATCGCGGTCGCCAACAGCTTCACCGAGTTCGTGCCGGGCCACACCCACCTGCAGCCGGTCGGCCGGATCGTCAGCGAGGCGATCGTCGAGGCCGGCGGCATCCCGCGCGAGTTCAACACGATCGCGGTGGACGACGGCATCGCGATGGGCCACGGCGGCATGCTGTACTCCCTGCCCTCCCGCGACCTCATCGCGGACTCTGTCGAGTACATGGTCGAGGCCCACTGTGCCGACGCCCTGGTCTGCATCTCCAACTGCGACAAGATCACCCCGGGCATGCTGAACGCGGCCCTGCGCCTGAACATCCCGACGGTCTTCGTCTCCGGCGGCCCGATGGAGTCCGGCCGCGCCACCCTGGTCGACGGCACGGTCCGCACGCTCGACCTGGTCGACGCGATCTCCGACGCCGTGAACGACAAGATCTCGGACGAGGACATCCTCCGTATCGAGGAGAACGCCTGTCCGACCTGCGGCAGCTGTTCCGGCATGTTCACCGCCAACTCGATGAACTGCCTCACCGAGGCCATCGGCCTCTCCCTCCCCGGCAACGGCTCGGTCCTGGCCACGCACACGGCCCGCAAGCAGCTGTACGTCGACGCGGCCCGCACGGTCATGGACATCACCCGCCGCTACTACGAGCAGGACGACGACACCGTCCTCCCGCGGGCGATCGCGACCACCGCCGCCTTCGAGAACGCGATGGCCCTGGACATCGCCATGGGCGGTTCGACGAACACGATCCTGCACCTGCTGGCGGCGGCCCAGGAGGCCGACGTCCCGTTCGGCCTGGAGGAGATCAACGAGGTCTCGCGGCGCGTGCCCTGCCTCGCGAAGGTCGCCCCGAACGTGGCCAAGGACCGCACGTACTACATGGAGGACGTGCACCGCGCCGGCGGCATCCCCGCGCTCCTCGGTGAGCTGCACCGCGCCGGCCTGCTCAACGAGGACGTGCACTCGGTGCACAGCCCGTCCCTGGCGGACTGGCTGAAGACGTGGGACGTCCGCGCCGGCTCGCCGTCCCCCGAGGCCCTGGAGCTGTGGCACGCGGCGCCCGGCTGCGTGCGCTCCGCCGAGGCCTTCTCCCAGTCCGAGCGCTGGGAGGCCCTGGACCAGGACGCCGAGGGCGGCTGCATCCGCTCCGCCGAGCACGCCTACTCCAAGGACGGCGGCCTCGCGGTCCTCAAGGGCAACCTGGCGGTCGACGGCTGCGTGGTGAAGACGGCCGGCGTCGACGAGTCGATCTGGACCTTCGAGGGCCCGGCGGTCGTCTGCGAGTCGCAGGAGCAAGCCGTCGAGAAGATCCTGCTGAAGGAGATCAAGGAGGGCGACGTCGTCGTCATCCGCTACGAGGGCCCCAAGGGCGGCCCCGGCATGCAGGAGATGCTCTACCCGACCTCGTACCTGAAGGGCCGCGGCCTCGGAAAGGCCTGCGCCCTGGTCACCGACGGCCGCTTCTCCGGCGGCACCTCCGGCCTGTCCATCGGCCACGCGTCCCCGGAGGCGGCCGCGGGCGGCACCATCGCCCTGGTCGAGGACGGCGACCGGATCCGCATCGACATCCCGGGCCGCACCATCGAGCTGCTGGTGGACCAGGCCGAACTGGCCCGCCGTGAGCAGGCCCTGGGCGGCGTCTACGCCCCGAAGAACCGTGAACGCAAGGTCTCGGCGGCACTGCGCGCGTACGCGGCGATGGCCACCAGCGCCGACAAGGGCGCCGTACGGGACGTCAGCAAGCTGGGCTGAGCGTTTTCCCGCTCCCCGCTGGTGATGCCGGGCCGCCTTCGGACTCCTCCGAGGGCGGCCCTCCGCGTCCGCTACCAGGCCGACGGATCGCGTCCGTCGACGGCGAAGACGGTGCCGTCGGGGGAACCGGCGTAGACGTGGTTGCCGACGATCACAGGCTCGGGCAGATCGGCCGCGACTTTGTCCGCGTTCTTGCCGAGTCGCGGGGAGGTCTGCCCCAGCAGTCTGCCGTCGCGGGCGTCCACCGCGAGCAGCCGCCCGTCAGGGGCCGTGAGATAGACATGCCGGCCGTCCGTCGCCGGAGCCGAGCCCCGGGACACCCCCGTCTCCAGGGACCACCGCTTCTTGCGCGCGTCCAGGTCGACGGCCACCAGCGAGCCACCGGTGCCCATCAGGTAGACGACGTTCCCGTGCACCGTGACGTTGGCCTGCTGGACCGGGACGGACAGCGGCACCCGCCGTGCACTGCGGCTGTCCGGCGAGTAGCGGACCACCGCCTCCGTGTTCCCGTACACCTGGTCGACGGCGATGAAGAAGACCGACCCGTCCGCCGTACCGACCGGCCGCAGTGACCCCGGCAGCCGGGTGTCCCACCGCACCTCACCCGTGCCCGGATCGACGGCGGTGATCCGCGTGCTCGCCCCGTCCGCCGAGGTGCTCGCCGCGTACGCCAGCGGATCCCCGCTGAACGAGACGAAGAGCGGCAGCTCGTGGCCCGGAACCCGCCGGTTCCACTTCGTGTCGCCCGTACCACCGTCGATCCCGGTGACGCCACCGTCGGCACCGGTCAGCAGCAACATGCCCCCGGCGACGGCCAGCCCGCTGTACGCGGGCACCTTCCGCTGCCAACGGGGCTTGCCCGAGGCCGGATCGAGCCCCTCCAGGTGTCGGCCCTGATCCAACGACGGCTGTACGAGGCCGCCCGCCGGGACCGGCGGTCCGCTCGTGAACGTCCTGGCGACGGAGTGGCGCCACACCAGCCGACCGTCCGACGGATTGAGGGCGAAGACCAGCCCGGCCTGGGCACAGAGCACCTTCCCCGCGCCGTACGAGCACTGCGGCGTGCCCTCCGTGTGCGTCGGCGTCGCCGCCCAGGCCCGGAACGCGGCTGCCGTCGTCGGAGAGGGAGCGCTCTTCGGCGCCGCCGTCACACTGTCGAACAGCTGGAGCGAGAGCAGCGAGGCGACCGTGACCAGACCGATCGCGCCGGCTCCGATCGCCGCCCGCCTGCCCAGGCGCCGCCTGCCGCCCCGCTCCGGCTGCGGCTCCGGCTGTGGTCCTTCGGCACGCGGCTCCGGCTCGGCCGTCTCACCCGTCCGCTGCTCCCAGACGAACGTCTGCGTGTCGTACGAGGCCGCCACCGACCGCAGCTCCCGCATCAGCTCGTCAGGCGTCGGCCGTTCCTCGGGCTCCTTGGCGAGACACCGCACGATGAGCGGAGCGAGGTTCTCCGGAACGTCGGTCATATCGGGCTCGTCGTGGACGACCTGGTAGGCGACGACGTACGGGCTGTCGGAGTCGAACGGCCCGCGTCCCGTGGCCGCGTGCACCATCACGGAGCCGAGGGCGAAGACATCGGCGGCGGGCCCGACCTCACGCGGCCGACGAAACTGCTCGGGTGCCATGAAGGGCGGAGTGCCGATCAACTTGCCCGTCTCGGTCCGCAGTTCGCTGTCCTTCGGCCGGGAAATACCGAAGTCGATGACCTTCGGCCCGTCCTCAGCGAGCAGCACGTTGCTCGGCTTCAGGTCCCGGTGCACGACCCCGACCCGATGGATGTCACGCAGCGCCTCGGCGAGACCGGCCATCAGCCGGCGCAACTGGTAGGGCCCCATCGGGCCGTTCCGCTTCACATGGTCGGACAGTGTCGGGCCGGGGATGAACAGTGTGGCCATCCACGGCCGTTCGGCCTCCGGATCGGCGTCGACGACGGACGCGGTGAAGGCACCGCTCACCCGCCGCGCGGCGGCCACCTCCTGCCGGAACCGCCCCCTGAACTCGGGGTCCTTGGCGAACCGGGCGTGCACGACCTTGACCGCGACCTTCATCCCGGAGGTGCTGCGGGCCAGGTGCACGACGCCCATCCCGCCGGACCCCAAAGACGAGTCCAGCCGGTAGTGACCGGCGTACTCGGGTAGTTCCGCTTCCACGCCCGCTCCGATGTTGTGCTGCGGCGCCATGGAACCACCCCCGTGCTGTTCGTCCGCGCGCGCGACGCACGGAGCCTAGTCGATGATGCGTACGAGACGGAGGCGGCTTGCTAGCCTCCGCGTACGAGTTACGTACATGTGTTTCATGACGTGATTCGGGGGAATCAACGGGGCCCCATGGCACTCATGGGGCACAACGGGGGAGGTCTCATATGTCTGTCGACCGTGTCGAAAAGGTACAGGGCGGCGGCGCGGAGGGCGGCGGTGTGGCGGAAGCCGACACCATGGCGGCCGCGGCGGTGAGCTACTACTCGGTCGCACCGGGCGTCCGTCTCAACGTCCGCAGCGGCCCCGGCACCGGCTACAGCCTCGTCCGCGTCCTGCCCGAGGGCGCGCGGATCCCGATCTTCTGCCAGACACCGGGCACCAACGTGTCGGGCCCGTACGGCTCGTCGAACATCTGGGACAACATCGGCGACGGCCAGTTCGTCTCGGACGCCTACGTGAAAACGGGCAGCGACGGCTACGTCGCTCAGCGCTGTTCTCTCTGACGAACCCGCCTGGTCCTCGGAAAACCAGGGTCTTGGCGACGTGTTCCGTCGTGGCGGCCGCGCTGTTCTGGAGCAGCTCGTACGCGGTGACCAAGGAGGTACTGGCGAGCGT
>NZ_JBEXRA010000005.1:0-253679 GCF_040612855.1 Streptomyces sp. NPDC006332 | reverse complement strand
CGAACTCGCGGCGCTGAAGTCCCTCCCCGTCTGGCTGGCGCTCGGTACGACCGTCGCGGGCTTCGGCGCCCTGTTCGCCGCGTACAGCTACATCAGCGGGTCGCGCGGGACGGGCGCCGTGGTACGCGGCGGACCGGCCGGGTCAGGCCGTCACCGGATCCTGCTGCCTGGCGGGCTCCTCCGAGGCCGCCGAGCGCTTGGCGAACAGCCGGTCCAGGCCGAAGGCGCCGGAGCCGGTGAAGACCAGCAGCAGGAAGGCCCAGCAGAACATCGCCGCACCCTCGCCGCTGTTCTCCATCGGCCACAGGCCGTTGGGCTGGTGCACCTTGAAGTACGCGTAGGCCATCGCGCCCGAGGAGACGAACGCGGCGGCCCGCGTGCCCAGGCCGATCAACACGAGGGAGCCGCCGATCAGTTCGATGACGGCCGCGTACCAGTTGGGCCAGGCGCCGGCGTCGACCGTGCCGCCGTTGCCGTCGGCGCCACCGAGGACGCCGAAGAGCGACGAGGCGCCGTGGCAGGCGAAGAGCAGGCCGACGACGATACGGAACAGACCGAGGGCGTACGGCTGGGCGCTGTTGAGGCGTCCGGTCATGGTGGGGGGAACTCCTTCGGTGGGCCGGTCCCGGGGAGGGAACCGGTCTGGGGGATGGACCGAGCGGAGCTCCCACGTTAGGTGCGCCTAATCAATGCTTGCAAGTTCAACATTTGGCCATGACTTTGTCTCTGTTTCCCCTCCCGTTTCGCCCGCCGCCGCACGTAGGACGCCTCTCGCCACCGCATCCGCGTCCGAAAGGGTGACCGAATCCACACCTGGGCGGGCTCCCGCCGCGGTCACCCAGTGCACGCCCTCCGTGGGAACCCCGAAGGCGAACCTCCTTGTGTGGACACGCCCTTGACGGTCAATCAGGTGATAGGGCCGCCGGGTCACGTCCAGCCCGCCGGTCTCGTAGCCGTCGGCCAGATGCGGTCGGCACTGGCCGGTCCTCAGCAACCCGGCGAGCAACTCGTCGGCGGTCCGGCGCAGATCCGGCTCCGGGAGCCGCGCCTCTATGAGGATGCTCACGCGGACGTCGGAGCCGGGGACCTCCGGGGAGTGCGCCACCCAGGCCCCGTCCTCCTCGCGGACCTCCAGGCGCGGCCCGAGCACCTCCACCACTCCCGCCCTCACCAGCGCGGCCAGCTCCTCGACGCGCCGCCGGGGCGGCCCGATGGACAGGTAGGCGTTGAGCGGGGTGTACCAGCCGTCCAGATGGTCCCGGCGGGAGCTGCCGGCGAGTCCGCCGTGGTCGACGATCTGCCGCAGTTCGTTGCGCAGGTCGCGCAGGACGTCGAGGGCGGCCTTCAGCGGACCGGCGACATTGCCGAGCGCGGCCTCGGCGGCGTCCTCGCGCAGGTGGTCGAGGAGCCACTCCCGCCAGGCGCCGGGATCGGCGAAGTCGCGTCCCGCGTACGGGCGGCAGATCCGGTCCCAGGACCAGCGGTCGGTCTCCTGCACGGCGAACTCGTCGAGGACGGCCCTCTCCTCGGTGCTGCCGTGCGCGGTGGCGAGGAAACGGTCCCGGAAGGTCGTGGGCCCGAACATGGTGGCCCACAGCTCCGTGGCGCCGAACTCGCTGTCCCCGACGAGGCCTTCGTAGTAGACCGTCTCCACCTCCTTCGCCACCAGGGGCCATATCTCGGTGAGGAAGTCCGGGGCCTCACCGGAGTCGGCGCGCTTGCGGAAGCGGGCGATCGTGTCGTCGGTGAGGACCCTCGGGAGGTGACGGCCGTAGGGGCCCTTGGCGTTGTCGCCGCGCGCCTGGTACGGGATGCCGCGCCGTGAGCCCGCGTACAGCCGTGGTTCACGACCCGAGGGTGTGTAGCGCAGCTCCTGGCCGTCGTGGACGAACCGGCCGCCGCGACCGGTCGTCAACAGGGCCATGTGATCGAAGAAGTTGAGACCCAGGCCCCGCAACAGCACCGGCTCGCCGGGGCCGACGGGGGACAGGTCCACGTCGGCCGGGTTGGCCGGCGGGATGTGGCGCAGGCCGTGGCGTTCGGCGTATTCGGTGTGCCGCCGGACCGCCGGGTCCGCGACGACCGGCAGGTGACCCTGGGCGAGGACGACGGCGGACAGGCCGGACAGGACCCGGCCGTCGTCGAGGGTGAGCGACTGGCGGCCGTCCGGCGCGTCCTCCAGCCGTACCGCGCGTGCCGTGTGCGTCTCGACGCGCAGCTCGGACGACGCCTCCTCCACCGCCCGCGCGAACACCCACTCCAGGTATTGGCCGTACTGGGCGCGGGTGGGGTAGTCGTCCGGGCCCAGCGCGCCGTCCGCCCATTCGTGCAGGCTGGGGCCCGGCCGGATCGGTCCCGAGCAGTCCACGCTGTCGTCGGTGAACAGGGTCACCTGCGAGGCCACGGTGTTCATCAGCAGCTCGGGCGACTGCGCGGTGCGCCAGACGCGGCCGGCGCCGGGCGGCTCGGGATCGATGACGTGGACCGTCAACCGGGCGTCGGCCGACAGGAGTTCGGGTGCGGAGGCGCTCAGGCGCTCCAGGACGCTGGTGCCACGCGGCCCGGCGCCGACCAGGGCGACGGAGACGGGCGCGTGGTCCGTGGTCGGTGCGGGCAAGGGGGGCTCCCGGGCGTGTGGGGCGCGTGACGGGCTGGTTCGCGACGGAGGGCGGCGGAGGGGCGGTGGAATGCGGCGGAAGGCGGGGTGGGGGGAGGGGTACAAGGGTGGCTGAAAGCGGACCGTCCGCCTCATCATGCCGTCGGCCGCCGCGGGAGCCGACCCCCGGGGGTCTCGACTGTGTGCCGCGTCACGAGCATCACGGGTCACGGGCGCAACAAACGGGCCCAACCCGGCGATTACGGGACGAGATCGGACTCCACGACCGTCTCCAGCCGGGGCTTCGCCCCGCGCGTCTCCTGCGCCTGCTCCAGTCGCAGCCGTGCCGAACGGCCGCGCAGCGTCAGGGTCATGAGCTGGTTGCCGAACCAGGGACCGCTCGTCTTCCGCCAGCTGACCGCCGGCCGGCCACAGCCGCCGTGCCGGGCGAAGCGCCGGCCGAGAGCCCGGGCCACCGCGCTCCAGCCGAAGCGGAAGCCGAGCCTTATCGACAGCGGGATCGAGTTGTGGACGGGGGAGCAGGTCAGCTGGAGGACACGGGCGTCCGGTGCGCCCGAACCGGCCCCCGTGGACGCTCCCGACGGCCACGTCGCCTCGGCCACGTACGCGTGGTGCACGTCCCCGGACAGCACCAGTACGGTGGCCGGCGCCTCCGGCCCCGAACCGACCTCGGCGATCAACGCCGCCAGCGCGTCGAAGGACGCCGGGAAGGCCGCCCAGTGCTCCAGGTCGGCCTTGCGGCGCAGGTCCTCGCCGAAGCGGGCCCAGCGGGCGCCCTTGTCGCCCCGGCACAGCGACGCGTTCCACGCCTCGGCGTCGTGCACCAGGTGGGGCAGCAGCCAGGGCAGCGAGGTGCCGATGAGGAGGTGGTCGTACGACTCCCGCCTGTCCAGCGCCTGCTCGCGCAGCCACCGCTCCTCGCCGGCGTCGAGCATCGAGCGGTTCTCCTCGGCGAGGACGCGGGCCGCCCTGCTGTCCACCATCAGCAGCCGGACGCGGCCGAAGTCGCGCCGGTAGCTCCAGCGCACCGAGGCGGAATCGGCGTCGGCCCCGGCGGCGAAGGCACGCAGCGCGTCGGTGCCGTCGGGAACCCCGAGCACGGCCGCGTACAGCGGATCGGCGGCCAGTTCGTCGAGTGACAGGTTCCCCAGGTGCTGGTGCACCCAGTACGACATCAGTCCGCTCATCAGCCGTTCCTGCCACCAACCGGTCTCCCGCATGTCCCGGAGCCAGGCGGCGGAGGTGTTCCAGTCGTCGATGACGTCGTGGTCGTCGAAGATCATGCAGCTGGGGACGGTGGACAGCAGCCAGCGGATCTCGGGGTCCAGCCAGGACTCGTAATAGAGGTGGGTGTACTCCTCGTAGTCGGCGACCTCGCCGCCCGGCGGGTCGCTCAGGTCGCGGCGGGCGGCGAGCCAGCGACGGGTCGCCGGTGAGGTCTCGTCGGCGTACACCTGGTCGCCCAGCAGCAACAGCACGTCGGGCCGTTCGCCCTCCGGGTCGCCCGCGATCCGGGCGGCCAGGGTGTCCAGGGCGTCCGGGCCGACCGGGTCCTTCTCACCGGCCGGGGGCGCGGCCCAGCGGCAGGAGCCGAAGGCGACCCGGACCGGGGCGTCCTCGCTCGGGGTGTGGATGACGGAGCCCGGGAAGGGGGAGTCGGGCAGCGGCCACACCCGCTTGCCGTCCAGGAGCACCTCGTACGACCGCGTGGTGCCCGGAGTGAGCCCGGTCACCGGGACGAGGGCGTAGTGATGCCCCTCGATCTGGAAGGAGCGGGCCTCGCCGCGGGTGCCGTCCGCGCAGCGCACCTCGGCGGCGCACGGACGGCTGGTCTCGACCCATACGGTCGCGGACGAGCCGTCGACATACCTCAGCAGTGGTCCCAGGCGCAGTCCCGCCACGTGATCGCCCTCCTCCGTCGCCCCGTACGGTACGGAACGACGGAGGTGCTCGGGGAGGTTCCGGGCATCACGGTTCGGGAATCCGGGTGTGCGGATCCTGTGTGAGTGGCTGACGAGAGGGGCGTCTGAGCGTCGCGGTAAGGGCGGTCGACGACCGGCCGACAGCGGTCAGCAGCTCGCCAGGTAGTTCGTCAGCGCGCTCTTCTCGGCCGAGTCGACCGAGAGGTCGTAGTAGTACTTCACCTGGACCCAGGCGCGGACGTAGGTGCAGCGGTAGGCCGTGCGTGACGGCATCCAGGTGGCCGGGTCCTGGTCGCCCTTGGCCTGGTTGACGTTGTCGGTGACGGCGATCAGCTGCGGGCGGGTGAGGTCGTTGGCGAAGGCCTGGCGCCGGGAGGTCGTCCAGCCGCTCGCACCGGAGTCCCAGGCCTCGGCGAGCGGGACGAGGTGGTCGATGTCGAGGTCGGATGCGGCGGTCCAGGTGGCGCCGTCGTAGGGGGAGTACCAACTGCCGCTGGTGGCGGCGCAGGCGGAGTCGGTGACGACGCTCGAGCCGTCGCGCTTGAGGACCGTCTCACGGGTGTTGCAGGTGCCGGACTGGGTGATCCAGTGCGGGAACAGGTCGCGGTCGTAGCCGGTGCGGTCCTCGGTGGCCACGGTGAGCGAGGCGAGGTAGGTGCGGGCGGTGGCGGCGCTGACCGGGGTGGGGAGGGCGGCGGAGGCGGTCGGGCCGTTGAACAGCGCGACGGAAGCCATGACTCCGGTGAGCGCCGCGAGTATGCTGAGCCGTCGACGCGCGTAGAACTTCGGCATGCGAACTCCCTTGGGGGGCGGGGGCGTTGGAGTGCGAGCGAGGACATGCTCGCCACTCCGCATTGCGGGGAGATGTGCGTACGGTGAGAAGCTAGTGACGTGAGCATGACACGACAAGGCGTGTGACGTGAGGGCTTCGCGTACGATGGACGGCGCAGAAGGGGAGTAGCTCTTCGCCGGACCGTCGACATACTGCTCAGCTCGTCTGAGCCGGCGCCCGGAGGCGGACCTCGATCGACCTTGGATCCTCGGATCCTTCGGGCCGTGGGGTCGGCCAGCGAGACCTTCGGCAAGCAGTACGTGCCCGTGCCGTTCCGGTACGGGTGACAAGTGTGCTGCCGTGCCGAGGTGTCGCTTCGAAGGGTCGCACGCGAAACTCTTCCAAAGGCTCAGCACTCTCGGCGGGGCGGCCCCGACCGATTGAGGAACCTTGATCAGCTTCACCGTGACGGCGCTCGTCTTCGGCGTCGTCTTCCTCGCCGAACTGCCGGACAAGACCGCGCTCGCCGGTCTCGTCCTCGGCACCCGCTACCGCGCCTCCTATGTCTTCGCGGGCGTCGCCGCCGCCTTCGCGCTCCATGTCGTGCTCGCGGTCGCGGCCGGCAGCGTGCTGACCCTGCTGCCGCAGCAGATCGTGCACGCGGTGACGGGGGTGCTGTTCCTGGGCGGCGCCGCCGTGCTGCTGAGGACGAAGGACGAGGCGGACGGCGACGCGGAGATCCGCAAGCCGGAGAACCAGTCCTTCTGGAAGGTCGCGGGCGCGGGGTTCATGCTGATCCTGGTCGCCGAGTTCGGCGATCTGACCCAGATCATGACGGCCAACCTCGCCGCCCGCTACGACGACCCCGTCTCCGTCGGTCTTGGGGCGGTGCTGGCGCTGTGGGCGGTGGCCGGACTCGGCATCGTCGGCGGAAAGGCCCTGATGAAGAGGGTGCCGCTGCGGCTCATCACGAAGATCGCGGCGGTCCTGATGCTGGCGCTCGGGGTGTGGAGCCTGTGGGAGGCGGTGGCCGGCTGAGGCCGTCCGGGTCCGCCGACCGAGCTGAACGTCCAGTGAACTGTTTCGGAAGACGGTGGCGGGAGCCGCACTTCTTTTGTACCGTTGAGGAACAAAGTGGTCCCCGCCTGTTCTCCCTGACCGGCGGGCGGGGCCACCTTGTCCCTCCGGGGCACAGTGGAGACACCCCAGGCCCCCTCACCGTGTCTTTGGAGCTGCCGATGACGGCCACCGTCCCGTCCACCGTGCTCACCGCCCGCGCTCTCCTGCTCGACATGGACGGCACGCTCGTCAACTCGGACGCCGTGGTCGAACGGATCTGGCGCCGCTGGGCCGAACAGCACAGGCTGGACGAGGGCGAGGTCATGAAGGTCGTCCACGGCCGGCAGGGCTACGCCTCGATGGCGCTGCTGCTGCCCGACCGCCCGATGGAGCAGAACCACGCCGACAACGCGCGGATGCTCGCCGAGGAGACGGCGGACATGAACGGTGTCGTCGCGATCCCGGGCGCGCCGCAGTTCCTCGCGTCCCTGCGCGGGCTTCCGCACGCCCTGGTGACCTCCGCCGACGTCCCGCTGTCCACCGCGCGCATGGCCGCGGCGGGACTGGACCTGCCCGACGTCCGCGTCACCGCCGAGTCCGTCGGCGCGAGCAAGCCCGACCCCGAGGGATTCCTCAAGGGCGCCGCGGAACTCGGCGTGGCCCCGGCCGACTGCGTCGTCTTCGAGGACTCCGCCGCCGGCATCCAGGCCGGCCGCGACGCCGGGATGCGGGTCGTCGGGGTCGGCCCGAGGGCCGGCTTCCACCGGCCGGACGCGCTGGTACGGGACCTGACGGGGGTGCGGGTGGAGTCGGCGGGGGACGGGACGATCAGGCTGCACCTCGGCTAGGGGCGGTTTCTCCCTCGGCCTCCCTTTCATTCCCACGAGCAGGCCGACGGGCCTACGGGCCTACGGCTCCGAGGTCTCCTTCTCCAGCGCGGCGCGGGTCTCCTGGTCGTAGACGCCGGGGTTGTCGGTGCCGACGCCGCGGGACAACTGGTAGGCGCTCAGCGCGTCCTCGACCTGGGTGCTGAAGTCGCCGTCGACCTCGCCGTTGTACAGGTACCGCTGGTGCAGGCGCTCCTGGAGCTCGGTGACCTCCGGACCACTGTCGCCGCGGCGCAGGACGGGGACGACCTCTTCGTCGTTCTCGGCCCCGTCGCTGGGTTCCGAGCCCGCTTCGGCGCCGTCGTCGTCGGTGCTCGTCGGGCTCCCGGCCGGGGTGGAGGCGGACAGGCTCGGCGCGGCGCTGGACGCGGACGCCGAGGGTGACGAGGAGAGCGAGGGACTCGCGCTGGTCGGGGGCGGAGCGGCGGATGTCGTCGGCGCCGACGCGCTCTCCGTCTCCGGGGGCACCGACGCCGCGCTGGTCGAGGTGTCCGGGACGGCCGCCCGGACCTCCTCCGGCGGCGCGCCTTCCCGGGCGGGCGTCTCGTACGAGAACAGCCCACTGGCCAACCCGGCCGCCGCCACCACGGCGACCACGGCCCCGCCGGCGGCGAGCAGAGCGGTACGGCGACGCCTACGCGGACGCCGATCATCCTCGACCGGCAGGTACCCGACGGTCCCCTCCTCGTCGCCGGTGCCTGCCTTCGCCCGGTCCGCCGCGAAGATCCGCAGGTCGTTGACGCTGGGAGTGGTGGCCGACGGCGCCAAGGGGGTCGGCAGTACGGAGGTCACGTCGGCAGGGGGCGCGGCGGGTGTGCCGAAGGTGGCGTCGGCAGGCGCACGGGACGCATCTGCGGCGGGCGGGGGCGCCGTCCCGTCGGCCACGGGCAGCGGGGCGGTCGCCTCGGCGGGGGAGGCGGCGGGGGCGGACGGCGTCGTGCCGACGGCGGGCAGCAGGGCGGTGGCATCGGCGGCGCCCGGTGGGTCGGCGGCGGCTGCGCCCGGCGCCTTGGCCGGATCCGTGGCGGGCGGGGTCGCGGCGGCGCCGGTGGTGGAGAGCAGGGCGGTCGCGTCGTTCGCGGCCTGCGCGGAGACCGCGTCGACGCCGGGACGAGCGGACGTCGGCTGCACGGCGGGCAGCGAGACGGTGGCGTCCAGGTCGGGCCTGGCGGCGCCCGGTGCGGTGGGCGGGTGGTGGCCTCGGACGGTGGGCCAGGGCTCGCGCCCCGCGGAATCCGCGTTCACCCGGGGAAGCGCCGTAGTCGCGTCCGGGTCGGTCGTAGCGTGCGAGTCGGACGAGGCGGACGTGTCACCGGGCACCGCCCCCCGCTTGGCCGCCTCCGCCCCCTGCTTCCCGTGCGGCCCCGGCGTGACCCCCTGCTTCCCGTTCGGCCCCGCCTCCAGTTCTCCCGCCGCCCCCCGTTCCGGCTCCTCGCTCGGCTGCAGCTCCACATATGGGCGTATCCGCAGCGGATCGAAGTCCTCCGCGGCTGCCGCCTCCGCCGTACGCGCGTCGCGCAGGGCCTCGGACGCTCGCTGCGTGCAGCCGCATGACGGGGTGTTGTCGGCAGCCCTGGGCGTTCCGCACTCCGGGCACAGGTGCCCCTTCGGGTCGTTCACGTGTTCGTCCCTCCCCTCGCGAACTTCAGAGATTATGCAGATCTTCTTCACACCGTCGCCCCGAGCCCCCGGAACGTCAGCTTCCAAAAGGACTCAACAGGCCATAACCGGTCACACCGATCACGATGGAACTCGAAACGGGACGCTCAGGAGGACTTCATGGCCGGGGACGCGCACGGTGTGACCGGAAAGGTGGGAGAGGGCGAAGAAGGGCAAGACGAGCGAGACGGTCAACACGACCGGGACGGGCGAGAAGGGCAGGACGGGCAAGGCCCGCCGGAAGAGCACGTGCCCGGCAACGTCCTCGTCTCCATCGGCGCCCTGCTCCTCGGGATGCTGCTCGCCGCCCTCGACTCGACCATCGTGTCGACGGCGCTGCCCACCATCGTCAGTGAGCTCGGCGGCCTGGACCACCTGTCCTGGGTGGTGACCGCGTACCTGCTCGCCTCGACCGCCGCGACCCCGCTGTGGGGCAAACTCGGTGACCAGTACGGGCGCAAGCGGCTGTTCCAGATGGCGATCGTGATCTTCCTGGTGGGCTCGGTGCTGTGCGGCGCCGCGCAGGACATGCCGCAGCTGATCGCGTTCCGGGCCCTGCAGGGGCTCGGCGGCGGTGGGCTGATGGTGCTGTCGATGGCCATCGTGGGCGACCTCGTGCCGCCCCGCGAACGTGGCCGCTACCAGGGGATGTTCGGTGCCGTCTTCGGGACGACCAGCGTGCTCGGTCCGCTGCTGGGCGGGTTGTTCACCGAGCATCTGAGCTGGCGCTGGGTCTTCTACGTCAACCTGCCCGTCGGCGTGGTCGCGCTGGCCGTCATCGCCACCGCCCTGCGCATCCCACGCAAGTCCACCCGGCACGTCATCGACTACCTCGGCACGTTCCTGATCGCGTCCGTCGCCACCTGCCTGGTGCTGGTGGCGTCCCTGGGCGGTACGACCTGGGGCTGGGGCTCGCCGCAGATCGTGGGCCTGGCGGTGCTGGGCGTCGTACTGGCCGTGGTGTTCGTGGCCGTGGAGCGGCGGGCCGCCGAACCGGTCCTGCCGCTGAAGCTGTTCCGGATCCGCACCTTCGCGCTGTCCGCCGTCATCAGCTTCGTCGTCGGCTTCGCGATGTTCGGCGCGATGACCTATCTGCCGACCTTCCTCCAGGTCGTCCAGGGCGTCTCCCCGACCCTGTCCGGCGTGCACATGCTGCCGATGGTGCTCGGACTGCTGCTGGCGTCGACGTTCTCCGGACAGGTCGTCAGCCGCACCGGCCGCTGGAAGGTGTTCCCGGTCGTCGGCACCGGCGTGACCACCCTCGGCCTGCTCCTCCTGCACCGGCTCGACGAGAACAGCTCCACCGCCGCCATGAGCGGCACCTTCCTCGTGTTCGGGCTGGGCCTCGGCCTGGTCATGCAGGTCCTCGTCCTGATCGTGCAGAACGCCGTCTCGTACCAGGATCTCGGCGTCGCCACCTCCGGCGCGACCTTCTTCCGGTCCATCGGCGCCTCCTTCGGTGTCGCCGTCTTCGGCACCCTCTTCGCCAACCGTCTCGGCCAACAGCTCACCGACGCCTTCAGCGGTTCCCGGCTCCCGCCCGGCGCCTCGGTGGCCGCGCTGGAGTCCGACCCGCGCACGATCGCCGCCCTGCCGGCCGGCCTGCGCCAGCCCGCCCTGCACGCCTACGCCTCGTCCATCACCGACGTGTTCCTGTACGCCGTTCCCGTCGCCGTCCTCGGTTTCGTACTGGCCTGGTTCCTCAAGGAGGACAGGCTGCGCGGCTCGGTCACCGCCCCGGACGTCACGGAGACGCTCGCCAGCAACCCGGTGGAGCGGTCGTCGTACGACGAGGTCTGCCGCGCGCTGTCCGTGCTCGGCACCCGCGAGGGCAGGCGCGAGATCTACCGGAAGATCACCGCGGACGCCGGGTACGACCTCCTGCCCGCGGCCAGCTGGATGCTGCTGCGGATCAAGAGGTACGGCAGGGTCGAACCGGCCCTGCTCGCCGAGCGCAGCACCGTCCCGCTGATTGTCGTCATCGAGGCCGCCCGCCAGATCGAGGAGCGGCGACTGGCCGAACGACAGGGCCCCGACCTGCTGCTGACGGAGCGGGGCGGCGAGGTCGCCGACCGGCTCGCCGAGGCCCGCGCCGAGTCGCTGGCCGAACTACTCGGCGACTGGTGGGGTCCGGACCGGCCGACGGACCTGACGCAGCTGGTGGAGGAGCTCAACAGCGAGCTGTGCGGCTCGGAGGCTGAACGTCCGCACGACGGACGCCCGTTGCCCCGGTTCAGCTGAGCCGCCGGCTCCCGCGCCCGCTCGACGCCCTGCGTGACGAGACTCCTCGTCCCGGGCGCCCCGGGCGTTTTCACCGGCACCTTCTCGATGCCCTCACCCTCGCGCCGTTCTGGCCGGTGCCGAATCGACACGCGACCGACACGAATGCGCAGACCGTTTGAGGGCCGCCGTCCGGGCTACCCGCTCGGGGAACCGGCCCACAGGGAGAGCCGGTTGGGTCGAGACCCAGGAAGGCATTCATGTCAACAGGCGTGATCATCGCTTTGATCGTGGCCGTCGTCGTCATCGTCGCGGCCGTCCTGGCTCTGCGGGCCCGGCGCGGGCCCGGCGGCCAGAACCTGAAGCGGCGCTTCGGCCCCGAGTACGACCGGGCCGTGTCCCGGCACGACGGGGACACCAAGGCCGCCGAGCGCGAACTCACCGAGCGCGTGGAACGGCACGGGTCGCTGCGTCAGCGGCCGCTGGAGCCGGGCCGACGCGAGCAGTACGAGGCGCGCTGGACGGCGGCCCAGGAGCGCTTCGTCGACTCGCCGCGGGAGGCCGTGGCCGAGGCGGACCGGTTGCTCGCCGAGCTGGCCGGTGAGCGGGGCTTCCCGGACGGAGCCCAGTACGAGGAGCAGCTCGCCGCGCTGTCCGTGCACCACGCGCACCATGTGCAGGGCTTCCGGCGGGTGCACCGCGTCGCCCGCGCGGACGCGGTCGCCGGGCAGGACGGTGACGGCCGCGCCGGTACCGAGGAGATGCGCGAGGCCATGGTCGAGGCACGGGCCCTGTTCGAGGACCTGGTGAGCCCGGCCCGGCACGAGGACCACCACGACCGGCGCGACCACGCGGACCACGGGGCCCGGTCCCGGGAGTTCGCCGAACGGTCCGACCGCGGTACGGCGCCCGCCCGTGGCGGCGGACGCGCCCACCTGCCGAGCGGATTCACCAGGCGTCACGCGAAGGGGAGTTGACCGACATGACGGACGCAATGACCGGCCCGGGCGCCGAGGGCGCCCCGCGCGACGGCAAGCCGAGGGGCCGGGCGACCCGCCCCGCGACACCCCCCGGACACGACCCGGCGACGGACGCGCCCACCGCGACCCCGCACGCCGAGCGGCCCGAGGGCCCGACAACGACGATCCGTGACAAGGCCCGCGACACGGCCCCGGCGGAGCCGGACGTCCGGACGACCCGGGCCGGCGACACGGCACACCGCGGCGACACCGCGCGAGGTGGCCTGGGGTCCGGCGCCGACACCACAGCGGGCCGGACCGACGGGGTCGGTCGCACCGGCGGGCAGGGCGGGTCCGGTGGGCTCGATGGGTCCGGCGGGCTCGGCAGCGAGACCACCGCTGGCCGCGACAGCGCCTCGGGCCGCGCGGGCAGCCCGGGTCAGGCGGTCATCCGCGACCAGACCGGCGACCACGCCGACCGCGTCGGCACGCGCGGCGAGACCGGCGGTCACGGCAGTCCGCTGCTCCCGCGGGACGAGTGCGAGAAGCTGTCCCAGCAACTCCACCACGCCGTCGCCGGGTTCGTGGACGGGCCGCGGGACTCCGTGGCGGAGGCCGACCACGTACTGGAGGAGGCGGCCGCCCGCTTCACCGAGGCCGTGACCCAGCGTCGTCGTACGCTCCGCGGGGCCTGGCACTCCACGGACGGCGACGACGGGGGCAAGCCCGCGACGAGCACCGACACCGAGCAGCTCCGGCTGGCCCTGCGGGACTACCGCGAGCTGGCAGACCGGCTGCTGCGTCTCTGACGCCGCCCCGCCGACCCCGCCCGTCCCGACCACCTGAGTCGCACGGAGCCGTACGACTCCGTGCGACTCCCTACGACGGTCGACCTACTCAGCCGCCTCCCGGAGCTCCCGCCACCGCCGTACGACCTCCTCGACGTCATACGGCTTCAGTCCCAGCGGGGGCCCGGGTGGCGGCTTGAACATGACGTCCCGGATCTTGACGTTGATGTCCTCGACGAGCTTGCGGACCAAACGCTCGGTGGGTGCCCGCAGGGCTGCCGCGAGGGTGTCCTCGGCCTCCTTGCGGAGGGCCAGGGTGGGTGGCAGGAAGGACAGACCCTCGCGGGCGAGCTTCCGCTTGACCCACCACAGTTCGTCGTAGGTCGTGTCGGTGCCTTCGGGCAACGGCTTTCCCGCGCCGGGGAGTTGGGCGAACTCGCCCCGTCTCTCCGCTTCGCGGATCTGTTTGTCCACCCAGGACTCGAACGGAACACCGGGTGGCTTTCGCTCGGTCATGAGTCCATTGTGCCGGACGTGTGATGGCCGGGCGATTTATCATGCGGCGGCTGTGTAAGAACACTTCAGGCACCTCAGAAGGAGCGCACGTGCTCGAACTCACCATGGCCGCCGTCTCCGCGGCGGACGCGGGCGCCACGGCCGGCATGCTCATGGCCGACGCACCCAGTGACCCGGGCGCCGTGCTGCGGCTGGGCCGGGACAAGTCGGTGTGCAGGCTCTCGACGCCGGACGACTGGCTGTTCATCTCCCGGGTCCACCTGGAGTTCCTGTGCGGCCCCGACGGCACCTGGCAGGTGACCTGGCTGCAGGGCTCCCAGCCCGACCCGTCCTCGGAGGTCCGGCTGACCGTCGGCGAGTACGCGCAGCCCCTGTCCTACGGGGGTACGGCCCCGTTGCCCAGGGGCGGCAGCGGCGAGATCATCATCCAGGACCGCACCGCCCCGCGCAGCGTCAACGTCGGCTTCTACCACGAGGTCTGACCAGCGGCTAGGCGAGCACCCGGACCAGCGCGAAGCCGTCGTAGCCCTTGCCGCCGACCGTCTGGATCGCGGTGCCGTCCAACCGGGGGTGCTTGCCGATCAGTTCGAGGGCGGTCCGGGTGCCCTGGACGTCCGGCGCGGTGCTGTCCGCGTCGGCCACCCGGCCGCCGCGCACCACGTTGTCGACGATGATCAGGCTGCCCTCGCGGGTGAGCCTGAGCGCCCACTCCACGTAGTGCGGGTTGTTGCTCTTGTCGGCGTCGATGAAGACCAGGTCGAAGGGCGCCGGGTTCTCGTCGGCCAGCTGGGGCAGCGACTCCAGCGCCGCGCCCACCCGCACGTCGACCAGCTTGTCGAGGCCCGCGCGGGCGATGTTGCGGGAGGCCACCTCGGCGTGCCGGGGGTCGTACTCCAGGGTGACCAGGCGGCCGTCGGCGGGCAGCGCGCGGGCCAGCCAGATGGTGCTGTAGCCGCCGAGGGTGCCGATCTCCAGGATGGTGCGGGCGCCCTGGATCTGCGCGAGGAGCTGGAGCAGCTTCCCCTGCGGCGCGGTGACGGCGATCTGCGGCAGCTCGGCGGCCTCGCTGTCGCGGATCGCCGCGTCCAGGACGTCGTCGTCGGGCGCGAGGTGGGTGGTGATGTAGTCGTCGACGACGTCCCAGAGCTGCGACTCGCTCATGCACCTGTGCCTTTCGGGTATCTAGTTAGATCCGCTAACGAATATAGTCCCGCGCCGGTGCGCTGTCAGGAGGCACGCGCCGACGGGTTTCAGCCGATCGGCCCAGGCGCCGGACGAGTCGCCCGCCGGACTACCGCTCCATCGAGGGCGCCGCCCCCGGCAGTGGCCTGCCCGCCGACTCGGTCATGAACCACGCCGCCACCCCGCCGACGACAGCCGCCGCCATCATGTAGTAGGCGGGCATCATCATGTTCCTCGTCGCCCCGATCAGCGCCGTCACCACCAGCGGGGTGGTCCCGCCGAAGAGGGACACCGACACGTTGAACCCGATCGAGAGGGAGCCGTAACGGACCCGCGTCGGGAACAGGGCGGGCAGGGCCGACGGCATGGCCGCCGTGAAGCACACCAGCAGCAGCCCCAGCGCACCCATGCCGAGCGCCACCGCGGCCAGGCTGCCCTGGCGGATCAGCAGCAGGGCCGGCACGGACAGGAACAGGAAGCCCGCGCAGCCCGCCGCGATGACCGGGCGGCGGCCGACCCGGTCGGTGAGCGCGCCCGCGAAGGGCTGGGCGACCATCATCAGGGCCATCACGCCCAGCACGACCAGCAGGCCGTGGGTCTCGTCGTACTTGAGCTCACTGGTGAGATAGCTCGGCATGTACGACAGCAGCATGTAGTCGGTGACGTTGAAGACCAGCACCAGGCCCACGCACAGCAGCAGTGCCCGCCACTGGCCGACGACCATCTCGCGCAGCGGCACCTTCGGGCGACGGGACTCGGCCTTCTCGACCTCGGCCGCGAACGCCGGGGTCTCCTCCAGGCGCAGCCGCAGGTAGAGGCCGACGATGCCCATGGGGCCCGCGATCAGGAACGGGACCCGCCAGCCCCAGGACAGCAGATCGTCGGTGGACAGCAGCGCCGTCAGCAGCGTGACCAGGCCCGCGCCGCCGATGTAGCCGGCCAGCGTGCCGAACTCCAGCCAGCTGCCGAGGAAGCCGCGCCGCCGGTCGGGGGCGTACTCGGCGATGAAGGTGGAGGCGCCGGCGTACTCGCCGCCGGTGGAGAAGCCCTGCACCAGGCGGGCGGCCAGCAGGAGCAGCGGCGCGCCGACGCCGATCGAGGCGTACGAGGGGATCAGGCCGATGGCGAACGTGCCCGCCGCCATCATGATCATGGTGACGGCCAGCACCTTCTGGCGGCCGACGCGGTCGCCGAGGGGGCCGAAGACGATGCCGCCGAGCGGGCGGACCAGGAAGGCGGCGGCGAAGGCGCCGAAGGTGGAGAGCAGCTGGGCGGTCGGGTTGCCGGACGGGAAGAAGACCTTGCCCAGGGTGACCGCGATGTAGCTGTAGACACCGAAGTCGAACCATTCCATCGCGTTGCCCAGCGCGGCGGCCCGCACGGCACGCCTGACGAGCGCGGGGTCGGTGACGGAGCCGTTCTTCGGGTCGACGGCCGGGGAGGGGGGAGGGGCGACTGTGGCAGTCGGCAAAACTTCGCTCGCCACCTTTCGACGGGGACGGGGGACGGGCCTGGGCGACGGCGCCGGCGGACAGGCCGAAAGTGACCATAGGCGCAGATGCCGCCGTCACGGCCCGCACACAAGTCGATGCATGGTGCACGTAAATGCGCCGTGAACAGGCCCGCGGACCTGTTTCCGAGCGGTTCTCACGAGGGCTTTCTGTGATCCTTCTCGCGTCCCGCGGAGGCAACCGCTCCGTTTGCGCACTATCGTCAAGCGGACAAAAGGGAAATGTCCGTCAGGTGAGCGGAGTGGCCCGTGTCCTTCTCCAGGGGGTGGTGTGACCTCCCGGGGTTCGCAGGGCGATCCGACACGTGGACGGGGCGGGAGGCCGACCAGGCGTGGCGAACGCGGAGCACGGCGGACGAGCGGCGGGAGCTTTCGGAGCGACGGCCGTCGGTCCGGCCATGGCCGCTCAGGCCCGTCTGCGGGTGGCACGGCTGGCCCTGTGGCTCGTCGCCGCCGTCCTCGCCGCTCGCCAGGTGGCCGTCGTCCTCAGGACGCCCCGGGGCGACCGGCTGACGGACCTGGAGACCTGGGTCGGCCCCCACGGCGTCCTGCACGTGAACGGCTCGTTGTACGACTCGACCTCCTTCACCGGCACCCCCTTCGCCGGACTGGTGCTCAAGCCGCTCACCAGAACCGCCGAGCAGGCCCTCGGCTGGGGCTGGACCTTCGGCACCCTGCTGCTGGTCGTCGCCCTCGGCCTGATCGCCGCGCGCGCCCTGCCGCAGCCGGTCAGCAGACGCACCTCCCTGCTCGCCGCGCCGGTCGCGATCAGCCTGCTGATGCTGTCACTGCCGATACGCAACGCCCTCCACCTCGGCCAGACCAGCGTCATCCCGGTCCTGCTCGTGCTGCTCGGCTGCTTCGCCGTACGCGGTCAGCGCGCCTGCGGCCTGCTCATCGGCTTCGCGGCGGCCCTGCAGCCCACCGTGCTGCTCTTCGCCCCGCTGCTGTGGTTCACCGGCCGCCGCCAGGCCGCGCTCTCCACCGGCCTCACGTTCCTGGGATGCACCGCCGTCGCCTGGGCGGCGATGGGACACGACTCGTACACCTACTGGGTGCACCACCTGGCCGGCACCGGCCTGGGCGGCAGCGCCGACGACCTCGCCAACCAGTCCCTGCACGGCTCCCTGCTGCGGACGGGCCTGTCCGGTCCCCTGGAGATCAGCCTCTTCCTCCTGCTCGGCGCGGGCGTCGCCGTCCTCGGCCTGCGCCGCGCGGTGCGCTACGCCCGCGACGGACAGCTGCTGCTCGCCGTCGCGCTCACCGGCTGCGCCGCGATCGCCGTCTCGCCGACCACCTGGCAGCACCAGCTGCTGTGGCTGCTGCTCGCGGTCGTCGGCCGGGTCGGCAAGCGGGCCGGCGACCGGTACGTGTGGCCGGTCGCCGTCGTGCTGGTGATGACGCTGCCCGCGAAGATGCTGCTGCCGAACATGCCCTGGCTGCACGGCCTCCGGGACAACATGGTGCTGCTGGCCGCGGTCGCCGCCGCCACCGTCGTGCCGTTCCTGTCCCGGACCTCGCCGCACTACCGGTCACCGCTCCCGACCGCGTACGCCCCACCGGTGCCCGCCCGCTTCCGGCGCGTCCAGCTGCCGACCTTGTTGCGCCGGGCCCTCAGCCGCCCGAACCTTCTGCTGGAACTGCTGCTGCTGCGCGTCACCTACGCCGCCTACGGCCAGGTCAGGGCCATGGTGGCCGCCGACCGGTCCACCGCCGAGCACCACGGCCGCCAGATCCACTCGCTCGAGAAATGGCTGTCCATCGACATCGAGCGCTGGGCCAACCACGCCGTGGTGCGGGTGAACTGGCTGCGCGACGTCCTCGACTTCTCGTACGTGTCCTTCCACTTCGCCGTCCCGCTCACCATCCTCGCCGTGCTCTACCTCCGCCGCCCCGCCGACTACCGCTGGGCGCGCTCCGCGCTGGGCCTCGCCACCCTGCTCGGCCTGCTCGGCTTCTGGCTCTACCCGCTGGCCCCGCCGCGCCTGATGCCGGGCTCCGGCTTCATCGACACGGTGCACGGCGTCCAGGACTTCTCCAAGCCGGACTACGGCGCGATGACCGAGGTCGCCAACCAGTACGCGGCGATGCCGTCACTGCACTTCGGCTGGGCCCTGTGGTGCGGCATCGTGATCGCGGTCCTGGCTCCCACGTGGTGGATGAAGTCGCTGGGCCTGCTGCACCCGCTGCTCACCGGGTCCGCGATCGTGGCGACCGCCAACCACTGGGTCCTCGACGCCGTCGGCGGTGCGGCCGTGGCCGGCGCGGGCTTCGGCCTGACGTACCTGTTGACGGGGCCGCGCGCGGCTGCCGTGACGGCCACCGCCGACACGCCCGTCTCCGGGGGCCGTGGCGTACCGGCCGGGAAGCGGACACCCACCGGAGACTGACCCGGATCGCGGATCGCGGATCGCGGATCGCGGATCGTCGCCCTCGCCCTCGGCATCCCGACCCGGACGGGCCGACGGTGCCGGGAAACCGTCGGCCCGAGTACCGGGGTGTACGTCAGCCCGTGCTGACCTGGAGCTCCTTCACCCCGTTGATCCACGCGGACCGCAGCCGCCGCGGATCGCCCGTCGGTCTCAGGGTCGGCATGGCGTCGGCGATCGCGTTGAAGATGAGGTTGATCTCCAGCACCGCCAGTGACTTGCCGAGGCAGAAGTGCGGGCCGCCGCCCCCGAACCCGAGGTGCGGATTGGGATCGCGGGTGATGTCGAAGGCGTCCGGGTTCTCGAAGACCTCGGGGTCGTGGTTGGCGGAGGCGTAGAACAACCCCACCCGGTCACCCCTCTTGATCTGCTGGCCGCCCAGTTCGGTGTCCCGGGTGGCGGTGCGCTGGAAGGAGTTGACCGGAGCCGCCCACCGCACGATCTCCTCGGCCGTCGTCGCGGGCCGCTCCCTCTTGTACAGCTCCCACTGCTCGGGATGGGTGAGGAAGGCGTGCATGCCGTGGGTGATGGCGTTGCGCGTCGTCTCGTTGCCCGCCACCGCCAGCATCAGCACGAAGAACCCGAACTCGTCGGAGCTGAGGCTGCCTTCGTCCTCGGCCGCCACCAGCGTCGTCACGATGTCCTTCGCCGGGCACTGCTTGCGATCGGCGGCCATGTTCATGGCGTACGCGATGAGTTCGGTGGCCGACTCCGCGCCGATCTCCTCGGTGATCGCGTACTCCGGATCGTCGTACGAGATCATCTTGTTGGACCAGTCGAAGATCTTGGCCCGGTCGTCCTGCGGGATGCCGATGAGCTCGGCGATGGCCTGCAGGGGCAGCTCGCAGGCGACCTCCGTGACGAAGTCGAAGGAGCCCGAGCGGGCACGGGCGCTCGCCGCGATCGCCTGGGCGCGGGAGCGCAGGTTGTCCTCCAGCGCGCGGATCGCCCTCGGCGTGAACACCCGCTGCACGATCTGCCGGACCCGGGTGTGCTCGGGTGGATCCATGTTCAGCAGGATCAGCCGCTGCGCGTCGATCGCGTCCCGCTCGATGTGCTCGTTGAAACGGATGATCGCCGTGTTCAGGTACGAGGAGAAGATCTCCGGATGCGTGGAGACGTACTTGACGTCCGCGTGCCGCGTCACGGCCCAGTATCCCTCGTCCTGGAACCCGGCGAGGTTGCTCGTCTGGGGGATCCAGCGGACCGGTTCGGCCCGGCGCAGCTCGGCGAACTCCGGCAGGGGGACGCGGTGTTGCAGCAGGTCGGGGTCGGTGAAGTCGAACCCGTCGGGGACAGCTGGACAGGGCATGGGCGACTCCGGCTGAGGTTCTTGGCCGCATTGTTTCTGACGGTCCATCAGGAGTGAGGTCGCCGTGAAGGTAGTAACGGGTTCCATAAGTAGCAAGGGGTGCGGCGCCCCGAATTGCCTGCACGCCTCTTGCGGTTGCGGGCGGCAGGTCAGCAGACTGCACATGGAACGGAACTAGAACACGTACTAGTTCCGCGTGGCGGGCCGGGCCGGGACGCCCCCGCGCCGCGCGGGTATCGGAGGAGAGGAACTCCCCATGGCCGCGGAACCCGTGATCGTCGAAGCTGTACGCACCCCCATCGGCAGGCGCGGCGGCGCGCTCGCCCATCTGCACCCCGCCTATCTCCTGGGCGAGACCTACCGTGAACTCCTGGGCCGCACCGGCATCCCCGCCGACGCGGTCGAACAGATCGTCGGCGGCACGGTCACCCACGCCGGCGAACAGTCCATGAACCCCGCGCGCACCGCCTGGCTGGCCGTCGGGCTGCCCTACGAGACGGCCGCGACGACGGTCGACGCGCAGTGCGGCTCCTCCCAGCAGGCCTCGCACATGGTCGCCAACATGGTCGCGGCCGGGGTCATCGACGTCGGCGTCTCGTGCGGCGTCGAGTCGATGTCGCGGGTGCCGTTGGGGTCCGGATCGAAGCACGGGCCGGGGAAGCCGTTCCCCGACGAGTGGAACGTGGACCTGCCCAACCAGTTCGAGGCGGCGGAACGGATCGCGCGGCACCGCGGACTGACGAGACAGGACGTCGACTCCCTCGGGCTCGCCTCCCAGGAACGGGCGGCCGTGGCCTGGGCGGAGGAGCGGTTCAAGCGCGAGACCTTCGCGGTGCAGGTTCCGACCACGGAGGACGAACAGGCCGCCGGTCAGGGCATGTGGCGCCTCGTCGACCACGACGAGGGCCTGCGCGACACGTCGATGGAGGCGCTGGCCGGACTCAAGCCGGTCATGCCGACGGCCATCCACACGGCGGGCAACTCCTCGCAGATCAGCGACGGCGCGGCGGCGATCATGTGGGCGTCGAAACGGATGGCGAGGGCGCTGAAGCTGCGGCCCCGCGCCCGGATCGTCGCGCAGGCCCTCGTCGGAGCGGACCCGCACTTCCACCTCGACGGACCCATCGACGCCACCCGTGCGGTGCTGGGGAAGGCGGGCATGTCCCTGAAGGACATCGACCTCGTCGAGATCAACGAGGCCTTCGCCTCCGTGGTGTTGAGCTGGGCCAAGGTCTTCGACCAGGACCTCACGAAGGTCAACGTCAACGGCGGCGCGATCGCGCTCGGGCACCCGGTGGGCGCCACCGGCGCCCGGCTCATCACCACCGCGCTTCATGAACTGGAGCGCAGGGACAAGGAGTTCGCGCTGGTGACGATGTGCGCGGGCGGCGGCCTGGCCACCGGGACGATCATTCAGCGGCTGTAGTCGTCCACTTCACGAACGTGGTGAACGCGGCGGGGCCGAGGGTGAGGATCGGTCCCGCCGGGGTCTTGGAGTCGCGGACGGCGACGTTGATGGGGTCGCCGGCGTGGGGGAGTTCGGCGATCTCGACGCACTCGCCGCCCTGGTCGCCGCTGTACGTCGACTTGCGCCAGGCGAGTCGGCCGAGCGGCGCGCACTCGATGCAATTGCCGCCCTGGTCGCCGCTGTAGCTGGACTTACGCCACTGGATCTCCGTCGGAATCGCGTTGTTCTCCATAGCGTTCCTCCATCAAGCGCCGGATCAGCTCCGCCGATTCTCTGAGGGAGAGTGCGGATGCCTGGAGGTGATCGTAACGGAGCGAGCAGTCCTTGACAGTGTCTGGGTTGGCGGTCGGATGCCCGCTTCCGTACCCCTCGGTGTAGCTGATGGTGGGATCGCTGGCGAAACGGTAGAGGTCGAACGCGCCTTGTAATCCGGCATGCGTTCCAGTCGAGAACGGCATCACCTGGATGTTGATCCGGGGGTTGTTTTCGAAGGCCAACAGGTGGGCCAGTTGGCCGCGCATGGTGTCCAGGCCGCCGGTCTCCTGGTACAGCGCGGCTTCGCTCAGGACTGCCCAGAAGACGGGCGGTTCCTCCTTCTCGAAGATGCTCTGGCGGGCCAGTCGTACGGCCGTGCGGTCGTCCAGGTTGCTTTGATCCAGTGCGCCGAGAACCGCACGCGCGTAGGCCTCGGTCTGGAGAAGACCGTGGATCATGTGGGTCTCGAACGAGTAGATCTCTGTGGCCCTGGCTTGAAGCTCCGCCACCTGCCTGAACCATGCTGGCAGTTGACTGCGCATCACCAGCTCGACGAGTCGCGAGAGCAACCCGCCCGTCCCCAGCGCCGCGTCCACCCGCTCACTGAACTCGGGCGTCGGCAGCTTGCGAGCCGTCTCGATCTGACCGACCAGCGACCCGGTGTAGCTGACGATGTCGCCGAGCTGTCGTTGGGTCAGCCCGGCGGTCTCTCTGTGTCGCCGCAGCTCGAAGCCGTAGTAGTCGAGCGGCGAGGCGCCGGGGTCGAGGACGTGGATGTTGGTCACGCGGGCCCCTCTCGGGCAACTCGGTCCACAGCGGAACCAGTTGTGTTCATTCAGTAGCCCAGCGTAGTTATGCGAGGTCATCCTCGTCATGTGAACGCATACATTCCTCCCGCGCTGTGCGGCCCCGCGTCCGTCCAGTACCGCCTGAGCCTCACCGCCGGTGAGCACTCGGCCCGCCACATCCGCCGTATCGTCCGCTCGCTGCTGGAGGAGTGGGAACTGCCGGAGCTGTCCGACGCCGTGGAACTGGGCGTGACGGAGCTGGTCGCCAACGTCGTACGGCATGTCCCGGACCGACGGTGTTCGGTCTTGGTGCAGCGGCTGGCGGGGGCGGGGGTGCGCGTGGAGGTGGGGGACGGTTCGCCGGAACTGCCTTGTCCCTCCGCCGAGTTGTCGGTTACGGAGGAGAGGGGTCGCGGACTGCTCCTGCTGGAGGCGGTGGCGGACAAGTGGGGGGTGGGGCCGCGGCCGGGGGGTGGCAAGAGGGTGTGGTTCGAGTGCGGCACGGAAGGCGGCTGAATCGGCTGATACTCCAGCCGTAGATCGTGATCTTTTATGGCTGTTGGGCGGCCTGGATCTCTAAGGACCACAGTGACCACCCCGCGCCCACGGCGGCGAGGCCAAGACGGGTTTCCGGGAGGACTTTTCGGCCCGCAGCTTGTGGGTTCAAGCCAGATGTGATCAGCAAGCGGAATTGTCATGTCCAATTCACTGGTCGGTCATCTGCTGTCGTGAGTCTCGCCGAGCAAGTCGATCACAGGGAGCGCAATTCAACTTCGACAAGCAGGGGGGCATACATGCGAAGACGTCATCACGCGTACCGGGGGATCGTAGCGGCGGCAATCGGCGGGATTCTCATGCTGACCACATTTACCGTCGCCCAGGCGGCGCCGGCGCCGCTCACCGATCCGGAAGAGGTGGCGGCGATCGCCGATCAGCTGGGCAACAAGCGCTCAGCCGGCATCTACTCGCAGGACGAACGCCTCGTTGTCGCCGTTACCGATCAGGCCGCGGCAGAAACCGTGCGCAGCGCTGGGGCGGCAGCGGAGGTCGTTCCTTACAGCGCGGCCGAGCTCAGCTCCGCCAAGGCGGAACTGGATCAACTGGCGGGGATACCCAACACCACTTGGAGCATCGACCCGAGCAGCAACCGGGTGAACGTAAAGATCTACGACGGGGTCTCCGACGCCGACAGGACTCGAATCGAGAAGGCCGTTTCCGGATTCGGGGACGCGGTCGACATAACCGAACACTCCGGCAAGATCGAATCGACCGCGTACGCCATGCGCGGCGGCCTAGGCATAAGGTCGAGTTACACGTCAGGCGGGGAAAACTGGGGCAGATTCTGCTCTGCCGGATTTAACGTGCAGAATTCCAGCGGTAAGAAGTACATGCTTACCGCCGGCCACTGCATAGAGGGGGGTGCTGTCACCTGGCGCCGCAGTAGCGGGGACATCCCCCTCGGAAGGGCCATCGACTGGGCCTTCGGCAATGACGTGAATCAGTCCGACTACGGAGTGGTGGAGTACGGCAACAGCGACGTCGCGCCATACGGAACGATCCAGTACAGGGACGGCTCGGAAGGGCAGATCTCGCGTTCCGCCTCCGCGTTCGACGGGGAGAAAGTGAAGCGCGTAGGGACCATGAGCCAGGACCTCGTGGGCATGGTGCTGGCGACGGACGCGACGGTCACCTACGCCGACGGCACCACGCTCAAGCACATGATCGAGGCGAGCAACTGCACTGTGCATGGTGACAGCGGAGGACCCTTGTTCAGCGATGAGACAGCGCTGGGCCTCAATTCGGGCGGAAATTATGCCGACCAGCCCTGTGGGGATTCCGACAGTCAAGCGGACCGTTCCAGCTTCTACGAGCCGGTATACAAGGTGCTCTCCTGGGAAGGCCTGAAGATCTACTAGGCCACTGACTACCTCTCGCTGTCTGCGGCCCTGCGACACCAACACTGACGCGGCAGGCGGCGAGAGGCCGTGAGTGAACCCGGATGCGCTGCTCCGCGTCGAAGGTGTGGGAGTGGGTCAGTGCTGGGCGCTGAGAGTCCCCGCGCCCTTGTGTTCCGTAGTTAACCCCTCTTCGGCCGCCACAGAGGACTTCATGAAAACGCAACCGAAGCGCTCCGTTTGCATCCTGTTGGTATCACTCCTGAGCACGAGTCTCCTTGCTGGTTGTGGCGATGATCAGCGCACAGACGATGGTCGTGCGAACGATCAGTCGCTGCGCATACAGGAGGGGCGCGCCCGTCAGGTAGCCGATGCCTGGCGGGCATCTGAAGCCGCCGCTGCCTGGGCGCAGGGCTACTACCCGATGGCCGACGCGGTGCAGAAGCCGGTATCCGGCTGGCGCAGTAAGGCAGACGAGCGAGCCTTCGAAACGAAGAACTTCGTCCTGGGTGGCGATCTGCCCAGCACGGCCTCCACTCGCGGGAAGGTGGACTGGGGAGACGGGAAAGATCTCACTCGCCCACTGATTAGCTCAAAGAAGGCATACCAGTCATTCGCCCTCAATCGCAGCGCCGGACCCCACCTGACCGTGACTGGGGCCCGGCTCGGTACGACAACCATCGTGACAAGCCGCGGCAAGGCAACCGTTCCCGCATGGTTGTTCACGCTGGAGAGCTACGACACCCCCCTCAAGCGTGTAGGCGTAACCCCGTCAAAGCTTCCCAAGCCGCCGATCAGCCAAGCCCGACAAGGGGCTACTGGCGGCCTCAGGAGCATCGCCCGGCTGGCCGGAACGGCGGCAGATGGTCGCTCCGTAACGGTGAAGGCCACTCACGGGTCGTGCGACGACGGCCCCATCGTCAAAGCGCTGGAGACAAAGGAGAGCGTAGTACTGTACGCCTCCATCAAGGGGGCCGAAAGCGGCACATGCGCCGCCGACATGATCGAACAGAACGTGAAGGTTGAACTGTCGCAGCCGCTCGGTAACCGCCTCCTCCTGGATGCCCTCACCGGTCGCCCCTTGCCGTTCGGAGACCCCAATGGGACGGCACCGAGTTGGACGTAAGCGCAACAGCATCCAACCTTCCATGTACGTCGTCCACGCCGGAGCAGTCGCCGCCGAGCAACAGCGGGGGCGGGAGTTCACCGACGTAGAGGACATCGAGATCGAACCGGGTCGTACCGGTATGCTCCTCAACTCGCCGAACCAAATGCTCAGTCACAGCGCTGATGGCCGTGTCCAGGGCGGGAGTCGAGTGTTCGGTCCTGCGTGGGGACACCAGCAGCGGTTCGTTTCTTGAGCTGCGTTTTGGTAGTGGCAGCGGCGGGCGACGGCTTGGCGGTGTCTTCGCCAGGTCGACCATTTCAGTGCATGGGCGATGGGATCGCGGTCGGCTTGTGGGTGGGGCAGGAGAGTGTCCAGGAGTCGCCGGATATCTGCCACGGTGAGCGGGACGAGGGCTGATCCGTTTGCAGCCCCCTTGCGGTGTCCTGGAAACACTCCTCGACCGCCCGGCGGGAGCCGCTACCTGGGGGGCGCGGGGATCTCAGGATCCTGGATATTGAGCGGAGACTTATGGACTTCGCGTTGCTGGCCATGGGAATCGGGGTGAAGGGAAACCCGGCCCTGACCTGGATCACGTTCGGGCCATCGTCTTATGGGGAGTGCTGATGGTGTACCGGGAGAAACGGAAGAAGAAGTAGTCCCCGGCTCCGCAAGAGGCCGTGGGCGCAGCCGTTCTCCTGGCAGGACGGCTGCGCTACGTGTCGAACGTGACCGGCGTCTCGAACGCCGCCCGGCGGGTGGCGCGGCGTAGGGCGCGCAGGAGCGCCGGGCCGATCAGGAAGGTCAGGACGACGGTGACCAGGGCCCGGCCCAGGTCCCAGCCCAGCGAGGTGGCCAGGCAGTAGGCGACGAAGCGGGCCAGGTTGTCGGGGACCGCGGCGTCCGGGGCGAAGGCGATGTTCGACGCGTTCTGCTGCATGAACGGCCAGCCGGCCAGGTTCATCACCGTGCCGTAGGCGAAGGCGGCGAGGAAGCCGTACCCGGCCAGCAGGCCCAGCTCCAGCCGGCCGCGCAGACGGTCCGGACCCGGCAGCAGGCCCGCACCCATCGTGAACCAGCCCATCGCCAGCATCTGGAACGGCATCCACGGGCCCACCCCGCCCGTGAGCAGCGCCGACGCGAACATCGTCACCGACCCGAGGACGAAACCGAAGCCGGGGCCGAGTACCCGCCCGCTCAGCACCATCAGGAAGAACATCGGCTCGATACCGGCCGTTCCGGCCCCGATCGGCCGCAGCGCCGCTCCCGTCGCCGCCAGCACCCCGAGCATCGCCACCGCCTTCGGGCCCAGCCCCGACTCGGAGATCGTCGCGGCGACCACGGCGACCAGCAGGACCAGCAGACCCGCGAAGAGCCAGGGCGCGTCCTGCGCGTGCGCGCTGACCCGGGAGGCCGGCGGGGCGAGGAACGGCCAGCAGAAAGCGACCACGCCGACGCCGCTGACCAGGGCGAGAGCGAGCAGGGAACGAGGGCCGAGACGGACCGCGCGGGCCTGTCGGGTGGTGTCGTGTGCGGCGGTCATGACAGGGCCTTGCGCACCTGGGCCACCGTGAGCCACTTCAGCGGCGCCAGGATCTTGGTGACCTGCGGAGCGAAGGACGGGGACGCGACCACCACGTCCGCCGTCGGCCCGTCCGCGATCACCTCGCCGTCGGCCAACAGCACCACCCGGTGGGCCAGTTCGGCGGCCAGCTCGACATCGTGCGTGGCCAGCACGATCGCGTGCCCGTCGGCCGCCAGCCCCCGCAGGAGCGCGACCAGGCGCGCCTTCGCCGCGTAGTCCAGGCCCCGCGTCGGTTCGTCGAGGAGCAGCAGCGGAGGGCGGGCGGTCAGGACCACGGCCAGGGCGAGCGCCAGTCGCTGCCCCTCGGAGAGGTCGCGCGGGTGGGTGCCGTCGGTGATGCCGGGGAGCAGCCCGCCGACCAGTGCCCGGCAGGTGCCCGCCGCCGCGCCCGCGTCCCGGTCGGCGGCCGCGCACTCGGCGGCGACCGTGTCCGCGTACAGCAGGTCCCGGGGTTCCTGCGGGACCAGACCCACCAGGCGTACGAGGTCACGCGGGGGAGTCCGGTGCGGTACGGCTCCGCCTACCCGGACGGATCCGGCGGCCGGCGCGACCAGCCCGACGAGCGCCGCGAGCAGCGTTGACTTCCCGGCGCCGTTGCGGCCCATGAGGGCGACGGTCTCGCCGGGACGGACGGCCAGGTCGATGTGGCGGAGGGCCTGGACGCGGTCACGACGGACGGCGAGGGAGCGGACGTCGGCCGCGGGGGCGCCTGTGGCATCAGGAGCTGTGGCGGCTGGGGGCTTTTTACGCAGGCGCCAGCGGGAGGCGGGGGCGGGGGTGTTGGCGGTGGTGGAGTTGGCTGCGGTGTCGGCGGAGAGGGCAGCGGGTGCCGGGAGCGGTCCGGCGACGTGTCCGGGGTCGGGGTCGGCTACAGCCCCCGTGACCGGTTCGTCCCCCGCTGCCTCCCGTCCGGTCAGCCGTTCCCGCAGGGCACCCGCGCGACGCCGGGCGTCCCGGACCGTCAGGGGCAGGGGGGACCAGTCGGCGAGGCGGCCCAGCCCCACCACCGGCGGGTACACCGGCGATACGGCCATGATCTCGGCCGGGGTGCCGAGGACCGGCGCGGCTGACGGCGCCGGGAGGAGGGCGACCTGGTCGGCGTACTGGATGACGCGTTCCAGACGGTGCTCGGCCATGAGGACCGTCGTACCGAGGTCGTGCACGAGCCGCTGGAGCACCGCGAGGACCTCTTCCGCCGCCGCCGGGTCGAGCGCGGACGTCGGCTCGTCCAGGACCAGGACCCGTGGGTGCGGGGTGAGGACCGAGCCGATCGCGACCCGCTGCTGCTGGCCGCCGGAGAGCGTGGCGATGGGCCTCTCGCGCAGGTCGGCGAGGCCCAGGAGATCGAGGGTCTCCTCGACGCGGCGGCGCATCACGTCCGGGGCGAGGCCCAACGACTCCATGCCGTAGGCGAGTTCGTCCTCGACGGTGTCCGTCACGAAGTGCGAGAGCGGGTCCTGACCGACGGTCCCCACCACGTCGGCGAGTTCGCGCGGCTTGTGCGTGCGGGTGTCCCGGCCGGCGACGGTGACCCGGCCGCGGAGGGTGCCCCCGGTGAAGTGCGGGACGAGACCGCTGACCGCGCCCAGGATCGTGGACTTGCCCACGCCGGACGGGCCGACGAGCAGGACGAGTTCACCTTCCGGCACCTCGAAGTCGACGTCGCGGACGGTGGGTTCGGCGGCACCGTCGTACGTCACGGAGACGCTCTCGAAACGGATCACGACGGTTCCTTGAGTGAGGACGTGTGCGAGGGCTGAACGGACCCGGATGCGGGCCTGGGCCGGAACGCGGGGGCGGACGCGGGCGCCGGGGCGACGAAGGCCGGGAGGAGGCCGAGCAGGACGGCCGCCGCGGGCCACAGCGGGAGGGCGGGGGCGACGAGGGGGACCACGCCGGGGTGCAGCGCCTCGGGGTCGCGGGAGGCGGCGAGGGTCAGCAGGACGGCGACGGCGGCACCGGACCCGGCGACCAGCCAGGCGCGGACGTCCCACCGGTCGGGACGGTAGCGGGTGCGCAGCGAACGCCGGCCGCCGAGGTGCAGACCGGCCAGGGCGGCGGCGAGCCCGGCGAGCAGGACGGGCAGACCATAGGTGCCGCCCTCGGCGGTCAGCAGACCGTACGTTCCCGCGCAGACGCCCAGCAGACCGCCGAGGGTGAGCGCGGCGGTCGTACGGCGGACGCGGGCGGGAACGTCGGCGCTGCGGCCGTAGCCGCGGGCGTCCATCGCGGCGGCGAGGGAGACGGAGCGTTCGAGGGCCCCCTCCAGCACCGGCAGACCCACGTGCAGCAGGCCGCGGACGCCCCGGTCCGGTCGGCCGCGGAGTCGGCGGGCGGCGCGCAGCCGCTGCACGTCGGCGATGAGGTTCGGGGCGAAGGTGAGGGCGACGACCACCGCCACACCCATCTCGTACAGGGCGCCCGGCAGGGACTTGAGGAGCCGGGCCGGGTTCGCGAGCGCGTTCGCAGCGCCGACGCAGATGAGCAGCGCGGCGAGCTTCAGGCCGTCGTAGAGCGCGAACAGGAGCCCCTCGGCGGTGACCCTGCCGCCGAGGCGGATGCCCTGCGCCCAGTCGGGGAGGGGGACTTCGGGGAGGGTGGCGAGCACGTGCGTGCCGGGCACGGGGGAGCCGAGGACCACGGCGAACAGGAGACGGATGAGCAGGACCGCCAGGGCGAGTCTGGCGAAGGCGGAGTAGGAGTGCGCGGTGGGGGTGTCGGGGCGGCGGGCGGCCACCACGTACGCGGAGGCGGCGATGAGCAGCGCCAGCAGGAGGGGGTTGGTGGTGCGGGTGGCGGCGGTGCCGAGGCCCAGGGCCCACAGCCACCAGGCACCGGGATGCAGCCCGGCCCGGTGCAGGGGCCGTCGGCCGGACCACTCGAGGCTACGACCCATCCCTGCGCCGCCTCGCCTGCCACGCCGCCGCCGCGCCCAGTACGGCGACGGCGGCCACCCCGGCGAACAGTCCGACGGAAGGTCCCCCGCCCGCCGAGTCCTTGTCCTTCGCCCGCGTCGGGTTCTGCTCCTCGGACGGGGCCCCCGGCGTCCTTCCCGTCGCCACCTGCTCCCCGCAGCCGGTCCTCGGGTAGCCCGCGATCGCGCACAGCAGAGCGCCGGTGTCGTAGCGCAGGGGTTTGGCGGCCGAGGCGAGGGCCTCCGCCGTCGTGGCGTCGGGGGAGACGACGGCGCACGCCGTTCGTCGCGTCGGTGGGCTCTCGCCGGACGGGGCGTCCGTCCTGGTGCCGAAGTCGATGACCAGGGCCACCCTCTTGCTGCCGTCGCGTGCGGGCGAGTGGGCGCAGATCGTGCCGAAGTCGGCCGTGCCGCGCGGCTGTGCGGCGTCGCCGGAGTCCTCGCTCACCGCGAAACGGAAGCCCTGGACGTCTCCGTCCGAGGGGCGGGCGGTGGAGGGGCCCTGGGTCGCGTACGTCCACCGCCCGCCGTCGCGGTCCCAGAAGGACCAGTAACGGTAACCGGCGGCCTGCGCCTGCCCCATGGCCCCCACCAGGAGGAACAGGACGGTCGCGAACAGCGTGACGGCAGGGCGTCGTGTCACGGCCGCTTCCCCTTGGCGCGGCCGCTGAGCAGAAAGCCGATGCCGGCCCCGGCGGCGAGCCCCGCGCCGACCATCCACCAGACGTTCTCTCCGCCCGAGCCGTCGTCCGCGGCGGACTCACCGGACTCACCCGGCGCACCGGATGCCGCGCTCGCCGTCCGCGGGGCCGGTCCCGTCGCGTTGAGCTGCCGCACCAGGTCTGTGCCGCCGAAGTCGCGCGGATCCGTGCCGGTCGCGTGCGCGGCGAACACCAACTGGGCGTAGGCGGCGGGCCCGTTCGACTTCGCCCACGCGGACGAGTTGCGCTCCAGCCACTTCAGGGGCCCGGCGGCCCGGTCGGCCCCGCCCTGCGCGGCGAGCGCCACGACGGCGTCGGCGGTGTTGCCGAAGTCGGGCCGGTCGGTGGCGCCGGGGAGGGCGGACATCAGGTGGCCGCCCTTCCCGAGCGCCTTGCTGAGATAGGCGGCGCCGTTGGCGGCGGCCCGCTGCGGAGAGGGGGAGCCGGCGTCCGAACAGGCGGCGGCCTCGGCCTTCTTGGCGGGCTCCACCCTCAGCCCCTTGCCGAGCGCGCCCACCACACCCGCCGCCGTGGCGTCCGCGTTGGCCGCCAACTTGCGCTTCTTGTCCGGCTGGAAGGCGAAGGCCCCGGCGCCCTCGCCCTCGCACGGCAGGGCGAGCTTCACCAGGGCGTCGTACGGCGACCGGCCGCCCTTCTGGATCCGCGCGGGCTTCTCCCCCACGGCGGTCAGCGCGCCGACGACGACGGACGTCGAGTTCGTGTCGCTGGCGCCGCCGGGTGCGTAGCCCCAGCCGCCGTCCGTGTTCTGCACGGACTTCAGCCAGGCGACGGCCTTGCCGGTGGCGGCCCGGTGGCCGCCGAGCGCGGTGAGCGCCTGGACGGCGGCGGCCGTGTTGTTGGTGTCGACCATGACCTTGGCGTCGCACGGCTTGGAGACGTCGGCGCGGAAGGGAGCGAAGGCGCCGTTCGCGCACTGCTGCCCGGTCAGCCAGTCCACGGCCGAGTTGGCGGGCCGTACGCCCACGGTGTGCTGGGCGAGCAGCGCGAGGGACTGACGCCAGACGCCGTCGTACGTCGGGTCGGAGCTGCCGTAGAGCCCGGCGGGGAGCGCGGGCGACGCGGACGGGGAGGCGGCTTCGGCGGGCGCGGCGACGGCGCCGAGCACGGCGGTGGCGGCGGCCAGGACCATGGCGCGGCGGCGGACGTTCATGATCGGCGGGTGCCTCTCCCTGGGGGAGCCAAACAGCACGGGACACCCCGGCGGCTCGGCTCCGTATACCTCGACGGTGCCGCACACCGGCCGGTCGCCGGTGCACGTGAGCCGGTCACCTCCGCGCGGGGCAATCCGGCTCACCGCCTCTACGGACGGCTCACGGTTGCGGGCCAGCGCCGGATTCACACCGGCTTCCCCCCGTACGGGCGTGATCACGACCGGTCCACTCTACCGGTGCGTGGGCAACGCCCTACGGGGTGCCCGCGGGTGACGGTAGGTTCCGCCCATGCCATCGACGGGGAAACTGCTCGGCTCGGGCCGCGCCGCGGACGTCTACGAGATCGACGAGGCGTGGGTGCTCCGCCGCGACCGACGGGGCTGGGGGGACGCGGTCGCGGAGGGCGTTGTGATGGAACACGTACATGCGCACGGCTACCCCGTTCCCCGGGTGCTGCTCTCCGGCTCCAGCCGCACCGAGCTGGTGATGGAGCGGCTGTACGGCCCGACGATGCTGGAAGCCTTCGGCTCGGGCCAGGTCGACGCGGGCGAGGCGGGAGGCGTCCTCGCCCGTCTCCTGCGCCACCTGCACACCCTTCCGGCCAGGCACTCCGACGCCCGCCTCCTCCACCTCGACCTGCACCCGGACAACGTGATCCTCGCCGCCGACGGCCCCCGGGTCATCGACTGGTCGAACGCGGAGGAGGGTGAACCGGGCCTGGACTGGGGCATGTCCGCGATGATCCTCGCTCAGGTCGCCGTCGGCGCCGAACCGCTCGCCGACCCGGCCCGCGCGATGCTCACGGCCCTCCTCGCCGACCCGTCCTGCCTCACCGAGACAGGTCTGCGGGAGGCAAGGCGACGGCGGGCCGCCAACCCCACGATGAGTCGACCGGAGGTGCAACTGCTCGGCTCCGCGGAGAAGTTGGTCCGGTCGCTGATGACCTAGGCGCGGGGAGTCGGGCCTCCGAAGGGCAGGAACAGGGTGCGGGAGGCCAGGAGCCAGGTGTTGTCCGGGGTGCGGTGGAAGGTGTCCTGATAGTGGCCGATCTGGACCGGAGGGCCGGCCGGGACCATGCCGCCCTGGTGGCCGTCGACGCGGTAGGTCGTGAAGTACGAGAGGGCTGTCGCCGTGTCCGGGGAGGTGACCGTGACGAGGATGTTGGACATCATGCGGCGGGACAGCCGGTCGGCGGGGCGGGAGCCGAAGTAGTCGCGCAGGGCGTCGCGTCCCCTGATCAGCCGCTCACCCGCCGGCCACTCCCAACTGCCGTCGTCCGTGAAGAGTTCGGCCACGGAGGACGGGTCGCCGAGGTCGAGACGGTGGACGAAGTCGACGATCAGACGTTCACAGGCGCGTTCGGCGAGAAGGTGCTCCATGGTCAAGTAGTAGACGGTCCGTGCGCGGCCCGGCCACCGGTTTACACGGCCACGTACGTCACCGGCTCGCTCCCCGTCACCGCCTCCGCCCGTCCCAGCTTCACCAGTCGGCGCAGATGGGCCTCGGCCTCCGAGACGGCGATGTTCCTGGAGCCGTGCGGGATCTGCTCCCAGGGGCGGTTCCACTCCATGCGCTCGGCGAGCTGCCAGGGGGTGAGGGGCTCGGCCAGGAGGGTGAGCAGGCCGTTGAGGCGGTCCTCGTGGTGGGCGAGCAACTCCCGTACCCGGGACGTCGCGTCGGTGAAGACGTGCTGGTGGGCCGGGAGCACCTCGGCGGGGGCGAGGCGGCCGACGCGCTCCAGGGAGTCCAGGTAGTCGCCGAGGGGGTCGGTGACCGTGGCGTCGTCCGGATCCTCGTACAGGCCGATGTGCGGGGTGATCTCGGGGAGCAGGTGGTCGCCGGAGAACAGGCGGCCGTGGCCCGGGAGCCGGGCGGGGTGCTCCTCCTCCAGGTGCAGGCAGACGTGGCCCGGGGTGTGGCCCGGGGTCCAGATCGCGCGCAGTCGGCGGCCCGCGAGGTCGAGGAGTTCACCGGGGACGATCTCCCGGTCGGGCAGCGCGGGGGCCAGCCCGGGCAGGGAGCGACGGCGGCCGGTGCGCAGGGGCGCCACGTGGTCCTCGGGGGCGCCGGCGGCTTCCAGCTTCGCCGTCATGTAGGTGAACCAGCGTTCGGGGCGGGTCGAGCGGGTCCGCCGTACGATCGCGCCGTCCGCCGCGTGCATCGCGATCCAGGCGCCGGACGCCTCGCGCACCCGGCCGGACAGGCCGTGGTGGTCGGGGTGGTGGTGGGTGATCACCACGCCGTGGATCTCGCCGGGGGAGGTGCCGCAGGCGGCCAGCCCGCCCGCGAGGGCGTCCCAGGAGGCCGGGTCGTCCCAGCCGGTGTCGATCAGTACCGGACCGCGGTCGGTGTCGACGACGTACACCAGGGTGTGGCCCAGGGGGTTGTCCGGGATGGGGACCCGCAGGGACCGGACGCCGCCCCCGTGGTCGTACACCTGCGTCATGGGCTCCCCAATCGCCGCGTGATCGCCGGGTTCCGGCCACGAGGCCGAGTATAACTAGAACGCGTTTCGATGGGAGCCCCGGACGACCTTCTTGTCGGGCCGGGACGACCTTCTCGCCCCTGTCTCGCCCGTGGACTCCTCCGAGTGGAACTGGTATCAGTTCCGTATCTGATGAACCGTCAGAGAAGTCGCTCCGGGGAGGCAGTCGCCATGACCGAGCTCGTGGAACACGGACAGCTGTTCATCGGCGGGGAGTTGACCGACCCCCTGGGCACGGACGTCATCGAGGTCATCTCCCCGCACACCGAAGAGGTCATCGGACGCGTGCCGCACGCCTCGACGGCGGACGTGGACCGGGCGGTGGCCGCCGCGCGCGCCGCCTTCGACGAGGGGCCCTGGCCGCGGATGTCGCTGGACGAGCGGATCGAGGTGGTCACCCGGATCAAGGACGCCATCGCCGTGCGGCACGAGGAGATCGCCCGGGTGATCTCCTCCGAGAACGGGTCGCCGTACTCCTGGAGCGTCCTCGCCCAGGCGCTCGGCGCGATGATGGTGTGGGACTCGGCGATCACGGTCGCGCGCAACTTCACGTACGAGGAGACCCGCGACGGCGTGCTCGGCCGCATCCTCGTCCGGCGGGAACCGGTCGGGGTGGTCGCGGCCGTGGTCCCCTGGAACGTCCCGCAGTTCGTGGCTGCCGCCAAGCTCGCGCCCGCGCTGCTCACCGGCTGCACGGTGGTGCTCAAGCCGTCGCCCGAGTCGCCGCTGGACGCGTACATCCTGGCCGACATCACGCGCGAGGCCGGTCTGCCGGAGGGTGTGCTCTCGGTTCTCCCGGCGGACCGCGAGGTCAGCGAGTACCTGGTCGGGCACCCGGGCGTGGACAAGGTCTCCTTCACCGGCTCGGTGGCGGCCGGCCGACGGGTCATGGAGGTCGCCTCCCGCCAGCTCACCCGCGTGACACTGGAGCTGGGCGGCAAGTCGGCGGCGGTGGTGCTGCCGGACGCGGACCTGGAGACGGCGGTGGCGGGGATCGTCCCGGCGGCCTGGATGAACAACGGGCAGGCGTGCGTGGCGCAGACCCGCATCCTGCTGCCCCGGTCGCGCTACGACGAGTTCGCCGAGGCCTTCGCGGCGGCGGCCGGCGCGCTGGTGGTCGGCGACCCGCTGGACCCGGCGACGCAGGTGGGCCCGCTGGTGGCAAAGCGCCAGCAGCGACGCAACCTCGACTACATCCGCGTCGGCCAGGAGGAGGGTGCGAAGATCCTCACCGGCGGCGGACGTCCGCCGGGCCAGGACCGGGGCTGGTACGTCGAACCGACCCTCTTCGGCGATGTCGACAACTCGATGCGGATCGCCCGCGAGGAGATCTTCGGCCCGGTGATCTGTCTGCTGCCCTACGGCGACGAGTCCGAGGCGCTGAAGATCGCGAACGACTCGGACTACGGCCTCAGCGGCAGCGTGTGGACGGCGGACGTCGAGCACGGCATCGACATCGCCCGGAAGGTCCGTACCGGAACGTACTCGGTGAACACCTTCAGCCTCGACATGCTCGGCCCGTTCGGCGGGTACAAGAACTCCGGACTGGGGCGGGAGTTCGGACCCGAGGGCTACGGGGAGTACCTGGAGCACAAGATGATCCACCTCCCGGCCGGCTGGGAGGGCTGAGCGATGGGGGCACCTCACGCGCGAGCCGACTCGGGCATGGGGGCGGGTGACCGCTGGCGGATCGACGTCGACCGTTCCCTGTGCATCGGCTCCGCGAGCTGCCTCCACCACGCCCCCGACGGCTTCCGCCTCGACACCGGCCGCCAGTCCAACCCCGTCGAGCCGGAGGCCAACGCCAACGAGAAGATCCTCGCGGCGGCGGAGGCCTGCCCGGTGGAGGCCATCGTGATCACGCTGCTGGAAAGCGGGGAGCCGGTGTTTCCGCCGGAGGAGTAGGGGGCGCTCGCGGGGCAAAAAATCATGGCCCAAGGGTGTTATGTCCCCGTATGGGCGTTCTATGATGAGAAGTGGCCTACGGGACGAGTGAGGGAGTTCGACCGGAGTAGCCGACTGTGGCGAGACGCTCAGGCATCCGCCGCGGCCGACGTCGACGGTCTGGCTGAGAGGCCGGAAGGCAGTAGCAGAGCCGGAAGGCGACCCCCAGCACCTGATCCGGGTAATACCGGCGAAGGGAACCCGTCTCGTAGGTTCTTCGCGCGCTCAGCCCCGGTGCCGGTGCCGGTCGTGGTCTCGGTCCGGGGCCTTCGGGCGATCAAGCTCAGGCCCGCTCCCGGCCGTCAGTCGATCAAGCTCAGGTCCGCTCCGGGTCCGTCAGGTCGATCAACCGGCACACCGTTTCGATGTCGATCTTCACCTGGGCGATGGAGGCGCGGCCCGACAGCCAGGTGGTCAGCGCCGAGTGCCAGGTGTGCTCGATGACGCGGACGGCGGAGAGCTGCTCCGGGGTGGGATTCTCCAGGCCCATCGCGTCCAGGATGATCGCCGTGGTCTGGCGGGAGACCTGGTCGACCTCGGGGCTGACGCTGCGGTCCGCGAACGTGAGCGCGCGGACCATCGCGTCGGCCAGATGCGGCTCGCGCTGCAGCGCGCGGAACGCTCGCATCAGGGTCTCCGCCACCCGCTGCGCCGCCGACTCGCCCGTCGGCGGCTTCTTGCGCAGCGTGCCGTGCATGTGCTCCAGCTGGTCCTGCATGGTGGCCACCAGCAGATGCACCTTGGACGGGAAGTAGCGGTACAGCGTGCCGAGCGCCACCTGGGACGACTCGGCGACCTCCCGCATCTGTACCGCGTCGAAGCCACCCCGGCTGGCCAGTTGGGCGCTCGCGTGCAGGATCCGGCGGCGGCGCGCCTCCTGCCGCTCGGTGAGGGGCGAGGACAGCACCTTGTTCGCCTTGGCATCCACAGGCATGGGTCCCGTTCCGTGACAGTCGGTGAGGATCGGTGATCACTCAGCATGACAGGGCGGGCCGGTCGTGGCGTGAATCACCTGATCCACTGCTCCCAGCGCCCCTACCAGCCGGTAGATTCAGAGCCTCCCGAACGATCAAGTCTGAAACTTGTTCTAGATTAGCGTCCCGTCGTAGTCTCGCGGGACAGTGCAGGCAGAAGGGGGCTCGGAGTGACCGCTGAGGCCAGTCAGGCGGGGTCTGCGCAGGACCTGGCCGCCGACGGCGGGCGACCGCTCAAGATCGCACTCCTCACCTACAAGGGAAACCCGTTCTGCGGCGGACAGGGCGTCTACGTACGGCACCTCTCGCGTGAACTCGCCCGGCTGGGCCACCGCGTCGAGGTCATCGGCTCCCAGCCCTACCCGGTCCTCGACGAGGGCCACGACGACCGCCTCTCGCTCACCGAACTGCCGAGCCTCGACCTCTACCGCCAGCCGGACCCGTTCCGCACCCCCGGGCGAGCCGAGTACCGCGACTGGATAGACGCGCTGGAAGTGGCGACGATGTGGACCGGCGGGTTCCCGGAACCGCTGACGTTCTCCCTCCGCGTCCGCCGCCAACTGCGCGCCCGGCGCGGCGAGTTCGACGTCGTGCACGACAACCAGACGCTGGGGTACGGGCTGCTGGGCGACATAGGCGCCCCGCTCGTCACCACCATCCACCACCCCATCACCGTGGACCGGCAGTTGGAGCTGGACGCCGCCGACGGCTTCAGGCGCCGCTGCTCGGTGCGCCGCTGGTACGCCTTCACCCGGATGCAGAAGCGGGTCGCCCGCCGCCTGCCCTCGGTACTCACCGTCTCCGGCACGTCCCGCCAGGAGATAGTGGACCACCTGGGGGTACGTCAGGACCGCATCCACGTCGTCCACATCGGCGCCGACACCGACCTGTTCTCCCCCGACCCCTCGGTGCCCGTCGTGCCGGGCCGGATCGTGACGACGTCCAGCGCGGACGTACCCCTCAAGGGCCTGGTCTTCCTCATCGAGGCACTCGCCAAGGTCCGCACCGAGCGCCCCGACGCCCACCTCGTCGTCGTCGGCAAGCGGCCCACGGAGGGCCCGGTCGCCCAGGCGATGGAGCGCTACGGCCTCGAGGGCGCCGTCGACTTCGTGAAGGGCATATCGGACGCCGAACTCGTCGACCTGGTGCGCTCGGCACAGGTCGCGTGCGTGCCGTCGCTGTACGAGGGCTTCTCGCTGCCGGCCGCCGAGGCCATGGCCACCGGCACCCCGCTGCTGGCCACCACCGGCGGCGCGATCCCCGAGGTCGCCGGGACCGACGGTCGGACCTGCCTGGCGGTACCGCCGGGCGACGCGGGAGCGCTGGCCGCCGGCCTGAGCAGGCTCCTGGACGACCCGGAACTGTGCGCCCGGCTCGGCCGCGCGGGGCGGGAGCGGGTGCTGGAGCGGTTCACCTGGGCCAAGGCCGCGGAGGGCACGGTGGCCCGGTACCGCGAGGCCATGGCCACCGCAGCGGGAGAGGGCGTCCGCCCCTCCCAGCCCGCGCGTCCCGGCCGCAGTGCGGGCGCAGAGGTTGTTGACGTTGTATCCGATCGCGAAAGCAGGGCCACGTGCTGACCGTCGACTTCTCCCGGTTCCCGCTCGCCCCGGGCGACCGCGTCCTGGACCTCGGATGCGGTGCCGGCCGGCACGCGTTCGAGTGCTACCGGCGCGGCGCCCAGGTCGTGGCGCTGGACCAGAACGGCGAGGAGATCCGCGAGGTCGCGAAGTGGTTCGCGGCGATGAAGGAGGCGGGGGAGGCCCCGGAGGGCGCCACCGCCACCGCCATGGAGGGCGACGCCCTCGCACTTCCCTTCCCGGACGAGTCCTTCGACGTCGTCATCATCTCCGAGGTGATGGAGCACATCCCGGACGACAAGGGCGTACTCGCCGAGATGGTACGGGTGTTGAAGCCGGGCGGCCGGATAGCCGTGACCGTCCCGCGCTACGGGCCCGAGAAGGTCTGCTGGACGCTGTCCGACGCGTACCACGAGGTCGAGGGCGGCCACATCCGCATCTACAAGGCGGACCAGCTCCTCGCGAGGATGCGGGAAGCCGGCCTCAGGCCGTACGGCACCCACCACGCGCACGCCCTGCACTCCCCGTACTGGTGGCTGAAGTGCGCGTTCGGCGTCGACAACGACAAGGCGCTGCCGGTGCGGGCGTACCACAAGCTGCTGGTCTGGGACATCATGAAGAAGCCGCTCGCGACCCGGGTCGCCGAACAGGCGCTGAACCCGCTGATCGGCAAGAGCTTCGTGGCGTACGCGACCAAGCCGCACCTGCCGCGGCTGTCGGACACCGAAGCCGGGACCGAGTCCGAGGCGCAGGCGGCCACCCTGTGACCACCCCCCGGACAGAACACCTCGTCCTGCCCGGGGTCCTCACCGCCGAGCAGGCCGCCGCGACCGTCGCCGGGCTGCTCGCCGTGCAGCGGGAGGACGGGGCGATCCCGTGGTTCCGCGGGCACCACCTGGACCCGTGGGACCACACCGAGGCGGCCATGGCGCTGGACGCGGCCGGTGAACACGAGGCCGCCGAGCGGGCGTACACCTGGCTGGCGCGGCACCAGAACGAGGACGGCTCCTGGTACGCGGCCTACGCGGACGGGGACCACGAGGACGTCACCGACCGCGGCCGGGAGACCAACTTCGTCGCCTACGTGGCCGTCGGGACCTGGCACCACTACCTGTCCACCGGCGACGACACGTTCCTCGACCGCATGTGGCCGACCGTCTACGCGGCGATCGAGTTCGTGCTGCGGCTCCAGCAGCCCGGCGGGCAGATCGGCTGGAAACGCGAGGACGACGGCACGGCCGTCACGGACGCGCTGCTGACCGGCTCCTCCTCCATCCACCACGCGCTGCGCTGTGCGCTCGCGCTCGCCGAGCAGCGTGAAGAGCCGCAGCCCGACTGGGAGTTGGCGCTCGGCGCGCTGCGGCACGCGATCCGCCGGCACCCGGAGCGGTTCCTCGACAAGGACCGCTACTCGATGGACTGGTACTACCCGGTGCTGGGCGGCGCGCTGACCGACGCCGAGGCCAAGTCCCGTGTGGAGGAAGGCTGGGACCGTTTCGTGGTCCCGGACCTCGGGGTGCGCTGCGTCGATCCCAACCCGTGGGTGACGGGCGGCGAGTCGGCCGAACTCGCCCTCGCCCTGTGGGCGTTGGGCGAGTCCGACCGTGCGCTGGAGATCCTCCAGTCGATCCAGCACCTGCGTGACGCCGAGTCGGGCCTGTACTGGACGGGCTACGTCTTCGACGACCAGGCTGTCTGGCCGAGGGAGCTGACCACCTGGACGGCCGGCTCCCTCCTCCTCGCCGTCGCCGCCCTAGGCGGAGACGAGGCGACCTGCACGGTCTTCGGCGGCCACCACCTACCGCGAGGCCTCGACCCGGACTGCTGCGCCTGAGCCTCCGGCCCGACCCGGGGGCTCAGTGCGGGCGCATCCCGCACGACCCGTGCCCAGGCCTCGTCGAAGGTGCTGTGTTTTCTGGGGGTGCCCCCAGGCCCCCGGGTCACGCGACAGTGGGCGTGCGGGTTGTTCGCCGGAGACCCGCGGGGCGCTCTGCGTCGGCGCACTCACAACGGCCAGGCGCTCAATGCCGGTGCATCCGGTTGGCGATGGCGTGGCCGACGAACAGGTAGACCACGGCGGCCAGTCCGTAGCCCGCCACTACCCGCGCCCAGGCCTCGTCAAAAGTGAACAGGTCACGCGACCATCCCGCGAGCCAGGATGCCGCGTCGTGGACGAACTGCACCAGGTCGTTGGCCCGGTTCGCGTCCAACAGATACATGAGGATCCACAGTCCGAGGATGACGGCCATGACGTCCGCGACCACCGCGATGACCGTCCCCGCAGAGTTGGAACCGCTGCGATATCGAGAGGACATGACTTCCGGATGGCCCCGAATCCCTGTTTGAAACCTTGAGCGTTCAGGGCTGGGAGGGCGGGGGAGCCGATGCCCCCCGGCGCCCGTCTTCCACGGAGGCCCGGCGAACGGCCCGCCCCCGACTACCCGTTCAGCTCCGCCAGCACCCGCAGCGTGGTGCGGTCCGGGGACACGGCCAGCAGGTCCGTCACCGGCCCCTTGCGCCATGACTCCAGCCGCTCGGCGATGCGTTCACGGGGCCCGACCAGGGAGATCTCGTCGGCGAACGCGTCCGGCACGGCGAGCACCGCCTCCTCCCGACGGCCGGACAGGAACAACTCCTGGATCCGCCGGGCCTCCTCCTCGTACCCCATGCGCGCCATCAGGTCGGCGTGGAAGTTGCGGGCCGCGTGGCCCATCCCGCCGATGTAGAAGCCGAGCATCGCCTTCACCGGCAGCAGTCCTTCGGCGACGTCCGCGCAGACCCGCACCTGGGCCATGGGAGCGACCTGGAAGCCTTCCGGCAGGTGGGCCACCGCGTCCCCGTACGCCTCGGGCCGGTTCGGTGACCAGTACAGCGGCAGCCAGCCGTCCGCGATCCGGATCGTCTGGGCCACGTTGCGTGGTCCCTCGGCGCCCAGCAGGACGGGCAGAGCGGGGCGCAGCGGGTGGGTGATGGACTTCAGGGGCTTGCCGAGGCCGGTGGCGTCGGGGCCGCGGTAGGGGAGGGGGTGGAATCGTCCGTCCAGTTCCACCGGAGCCTCGCGCCGCAGCACCTGCCGTACGACGTCCACGTACTCCCGGGTCGCGGTCAGCGGTGACTTCGGGAACGGTCGCCCGTACCAGCCCTCGACCACCTGCGGACCGGACAGGCCGAGCCCGAGCGTCATCCGGCCGCCGGAGAGGTGGTCCAGGGTGAGGGCGTGCATGGCGGTGGCGGTCGGAGACCGGGCCGCCATCTGGGCGACCGCCGTACCCAGCCTGATCGTCGAGGTCCGCGCCGCGATCCAGGTGAGCGGCGTGAACGCGTCCGAACCCCAGGACTCGGCGGTCCACACGGAGTCGTAGCCGAGTTGCTCCGCCTCCCGGGCCAGCTCCACATGGTCCGCGCCGGGGCCACGGCCCCAGTAACCGAGTGCCAGCCCGAGCCGCATACGCCCTCCAGTTGTCTGACGATACGTCAGTTACCGGTCCGGGCAGTGACTGTACGACAACGGCCCCCCGCCCGGAAGGGCGAGAGGCCGTTCGTGCACGGAGCCGGCGAAGTCAGCCGCGCTGGATTCCCGTGGTGTCCTGCAGCACGCCACGACGGCCGTCCTGCGTCTGCGCGATCAGCGCCGGACCGCGCTGCTCCACGGCGAGGTACCAGGTGCCCGGGGCGAGTTCGGCGATCGGCGTCGGCGAACCGTCCTCCGCGAACAGCGGACGCGGCACCGGCACCGCGAACCAGAACGGCGAGAAGTCCGCCGCCGGGGCCGGGGGCTGCGCCTGCTGCGGCTGCCCGCCGCCGTAGGGCTGACCCGGCTGCGGCTGACCGCCGTACGGGGCCTGCTGGGCACCGGGGTAGCCGTAACCGCCGGGGGGCTGGGCGCCGTAGGGCTGCGGGGCGGCGGGCTTGGGGGCGGGGACGAGGGCGCCCTTGAGGGCGGGGACCAGGGGGGTGGCGATGGCCGCCGCCGCCATGATCAGGGTGGCGATGAGGGCGAGGATCAGGCCGATGCCGGCGCTGACGCCGTTGCCCGAACCGGTGCCGACGTTGTCCGTGCCGCCGAGCGGGTCGAAGATGTTCCCGAGCGCGCTCCAGGCCGCGAAGACGGTGAACGCGACACCGAACTGACCGAGGTCGAGACCCGCCACCTTGGGGACCTGCGGCAGGCCGTGGGAGACGATGACGAGGGCGGCGCCGATGATGCCCGCGAGGACGACCCCCATCAGGACCGGTCCGCTCTCCCAGGAGTTGGGGAGCTCGGCACTCTCAGGGGCCCCGTCGATCGAGTAGATGTCGAGGAACGACGCGATCAACAGCAAAACCGCTGCTCCGATCACCACGCCGTCGCCTCTAGTGAGGGAGCGGATATTCACTTCAGGTCCTTCGTAGGTCGTCTCGTCGTCGGTGGAGGCGTCGCTGTCACCATGTCGCCCTCAGGGCCTGGTGTGAAGCGCGGGGGGTGGCCCCTCATCGTAGGGACGACACTATCGTCCGCCCGAACAGGGTGTCCGCCCGGATCAGCAAGCGGATTATCACCCAGTACAGGAAACTCACGATTCCGTTACTCGAAGTCTCAGCGACTCTCGGCAATCCAGGCGTTTTCGCCTGGAAGGTCCGTGACGGTGTCACTTCAGCGGGTGTTGCGCTTCGGTGTCCTGACGACGGTCTCCCGTTTCCTCCCGCCGTTGGTACGGCAGGCTTGCGCCACCTGCCCGCCCGTCCCGGCCGGTGTTGCGGCCGGGACGTTGACGGCGGGTCTTGCGGTCGGCTCCACGGGGTTTCGACACGTGTGGCGTGTCCTGGTCTCCGGCCACTCTGGTACCAGTGGTGCAGGCCGCCGCGAGGGCGACCAGGTTGCGGGCTGCGTTCTCATCCCGGTCCAGGACTATGCCGCAGGTGTCGCAGGTGAAGACTCGGACGTGCAGCGGCAGCTTGGCTTTCACCGCGCCGCAGTGCGAGCAGGTCTTTGAACTGGGGTGCCAGCGGTTGGCCACGATGGTGGGGCAGGCGTTGCGCCGGCCCTTGTAGGTGAGCTGGCGGCGGATCTCCCCGAACCCGGCGTCGGCCACCCGGCGGGCGAGTCGCTTGTTGCGGAGCATGCCGGCGACGTTGAGGTCTTCAAGCACTACCGTGCCGTACTCGGCGCGCACGCGGGTGGTGAGCTTGTGCAGCGCGTCGGTCCGCAGGTTCGCTACCCGGTGGTGGATCTTGTTGCGTTCGCGGTTGGCCTTCTCCCACCGGTTCGACGGCTTCTGGCCGGTCCTGCGGTCCGGCCCTTGCCGCCGGGAGACGCGGCGGGAATGGAACCTCAGCAGCTTGAGGGCGCCGTCCAGGTGCTTCGGGTTCGGCTCGTACCGTGTCCGTCCGGAACTGTCGGCCAGGACCGCGAGGTGTTTCACGCCCAGGTCGATCCCGACCGCCGCGTCCGGCTGGTCGACGTGGGTGATCTCCCGGGCTGTCTCCACGTGGAAGGAAACGAACCAGCGCCCGCGCTCATGCCGGACGGTCGCGGACAAGATGCGCGCCGTGTCGGCCTGGATGCGAGCCAGGAGCTTGATGGTGGGTTCGTGGGTGCGGATCGTGCCCAGCCGGGGCAGGGTGACGTGCCGGCTGTCCGGCTCGATGCGGATCGTGCCGGTGGTGAACCGGCAGGCCAGGCGGGCCTTCCGCTTCGTCTTCCGGCGCGGGACACCCACCCTGGCGCCTTTGCGCTTGCCCTGCTTGGACTTGGCGTAGTTGTCGAACGCGGCAGCCGCGTTCGACAGGCCCGTGCTGTAGGCCTCCTTGGAGTTTTCCTGCCACCAGTCAGCGAATCTCGGGTCGGTGGTCTTGACCCGGTTGAACTCCTTGCGCAGCGCGGGCAGCGACCACGGCCGCCACAGCGTCAACTCCTCCTCGATGATGCCGTAGGAAGCTTCGGCTCTGCGCTGCCACTACGAGGCGGTCACCCAAGATACGGCCCAGTTGTACGCGGCGCGGGCGGCACCGCAGTGCGAGCGCAGCGCCCGTTCCTGCCCGGAGTTCGGGTCGAGCGCGAACTTGTACGCCTGCACCACACAGCCGGGTCGCGGCTTGAACTTCCCGCTCACTCGACAGCCTCCCCCGCGTTGAAGATTCCCCGCCTTACCCAACGAGGACCACACCCAAAGGTCACGCATTCGATGAGGGAACACCAGTCTCCATCCGGTGAGGCAAAGACCCGGGGCCGACGCTGCACAGGCGCCATCCCGGTCGGAGGACCTCTCGCCGACACGACACAGGCCGAGAGGGCCTGAGATGCACTGATGGATTGCTCAGCGGCCGTTTTTCCACTTGTAGGAGGCCACGACGTTGGTGACGCTGCCTGGTAGTCGTGCTGCCGGTGTTGGCTTCCGATCGCGGTGTGTCCTCGGCCGGTGTCGCGGTGGGCTGGTGGTGCGGTGTGGAGGAACGGTCCTCGAGCCCGAGTTCGCCCAGGCGCCGGTACCGGTTGACCCACTTTGATGCGCACGCCCGGGAGATCCCCATCTCGGCTGCGACGTGGGCGATGGGACTCGTGCGGCAGCGTTCAATGAGTCGACGCCGCCCCTCCACGGTGAGGGGTGCGTTGCCGTGATGCAGGGGAACCGGGTGCAGATGCTCGCCGTACGCGGTCCCGTCCGGCGATGGCCTCCGCGACTTCTTGGATGGCGCCACGAAGAAGGCCACCGTAGGGATCCTGAGGAAGGCTGGGGGCATGCGCTCTGGCCGCATTGAGCACTGTGCATCGTGAAGTTGCTGGTCACGGGTCTGGTGTGCGCGGGGTTCGGGATGCTCGTGCTGGTCGTGGGTGGATGACTTAGGTGAAGATCGTCGGTCACCGGGACACTTCGCGGTTCGTGAGGACGAGCAGGGCCCTGACCAGGGCGGTCGCCCAGGTCGGGTCGGTGCGGACTTTGCCGAGCACGCGCCAGTTTTTGAGGTGGGCGAAGCCGTGCTCCACCGGTGCCCAGACCGCTGCCAGTGCGGTGTTCGACAGCTTCTGTCCTCGTGTCAGGGGCCGGTTCCGGGCAGCCTTGTAACCGGTGATCACTGCGGGGCCGGTGTCGGAGCCGCTGTCGTCGAGCCCGACGAAGCCCAGGTCGGCGATCGCCCCGAGACCGGCCGCCCGCAGCTTGGTGGTGAGCTGGTCGTGTCGACAGGCGGTGATCTCCGAGGTGCGTCCGGGCCGGGCCGCCGAGACCCAGAGCAGTCGGCCGCGGTCGTCGGTGAGCGCGATGCCGAGCAGGCCATGGCATTTGCTCTTGCCGGAGTAGTTCTTCCGGTTCTCTTTGCCGGAGCGCCGGCGGGTGCGGATCAGCGTGCGTCCAGCAGCACCATCCCGCCACCCTTGCGGGCAATCTTTTTGAGGGTGCGATCCAGGCGCGGGGCGCGGGCGGCCAGCAGGCCGACGACTTCCCTGACCCACCGGGTCACAGTGGTGCGGTGTATCCCGTTGCCACCGGCCAGATCACCCGGCCGCTGGTCACAGCGCAGTACGGCCAGCACGAGGGCGGCGATCCGTCCCGGAGGCAGGGCCCGCCACCGTGACCTGATCTTCTTCAGGTGGCCGCGGATCAGGCCGGCGAGCCAGTTCAGGGTGGCACTCGACAGCGGCAGGCGGGCAGTATAGACAAGGCCGTCAGGGCCCTCGACGGGATGGTTGTTTTTCTTCACACCAAACTCAACTGCCGCCGGGGGCCCGCCAGTTACGCCACGTCGGCGCCCGCCTCCCTACGCCTGGGAGCGTGCGGCGAACCTGCCGTCAGGACGCTTCTGTTGTGCAGCCAGCCGCGGTCGGCGAGCTTGGTCATCTTCGCCCGCAACGGTTCCAGCTTCCCGCGCACCGTCACCTCAAGGCCCAGCTCCTCGCCGACGGCCCTGACCTGCACTGGGCCGTCGGCAACCCGCACGATCGCCAGGATCTTGCGGTAGTCAGCGGGCAGCGCGGCCTCATCGCCCGTCCCGCCGCGGTGCGGGATCAGCAGAACCGCCCGTCCCGCCACCCGGGCCGCCGTCGGGGCGACGGCCTCCTGCGCAGCCCGGTCCTGTTCGGCCAGCCGGTGCAGGACCCGCTCGGCGATCACCAGGTCCTCCCGCTCGGCCTGGACCTCCGCCAGCTGCTTGGCAACTCCTCGGCGAGCGTGTCCAGTTCATTCCGGCGAGCCGTGATCCGCTCCAGCTCCAGCATCCCCACGCCCTCCCCGCGCTCTCCCGGCACCGGCCCGGTCAGGGATCGCAGGAGGGGCACGGCGGTCGGCGCAGCAGAACCCGACAACGGCCCTGGCGACAGGTCAGACGATCTTCACCATGGACACCCGCCGACGACCAGCGCGAGTACCCCGCACACCAGACCCGTGACCTGCGTACTTCATGTTGCACAGTCTCATTGGGAATGCGGCACTCTTCGCCCGGATGCCGACCCGCGGCGTGCGTGGTGGTACGTCTTCGATCAGCGGTCGATGGCGGCCATGTTGTCCGCGTCGTAGCGCTCGCCGGAGGCCCGGGGCAGGTCGTTCAGGCGGGCGACGTGGCTGGCAGTGAGCTCGATGTGGTCGGCGGCGGCGTTCTCCTCCAGCCGGGCGACTCGCTTGGTGCCGGGGATGGGCGCGATGTCGTCACCCTGGGCGAGCAGCCAGGCCAAGGAGACCTGCGCGGGCGTGGTGTCGATCTCGGCGGCTACGGCCCGGACCTCGTCGACGATTCGCAGGTTGCGTTCCAGGTTGCCGTCGGCGAAGCGGTGGTTGGTGCGGCGCCAGTCGTCGGTGTCAAGATCGTTCAGGGAGCGGATGTTGCCGGTCAGGAAGCCGCGGCCAAGCGGGGAGTACGGCACGAAGCCGATACCCAGTTCGCGCAGGACAGGCAGGATCTCGGCCTCTGGGTCGCGGGTCCACAGCGAGTATTCGGACTGGACCGCGGTGACCGGATGCACGGCGTGAGCGCGGCGGATCGTGGCGGGGCCGGCCTCCGACAGGCCGATGTGGCGAATCTTGCCTTCGGCCACCAGTTCGGCCAGCGCGCCAACGGTCTCTTCGATGGGCGTACCGGGATCCACCCGGTGCTGGTAGTAGAGGTCGATGTAGTCGGTACCCAGGCGCTTCAGTGATCCCTCCACGGCCAGGCGGATGTTGGCCGGGGTGCTGTCCGGAGACGTGCCACCGGTGTGGGAGATCAGGCCGAACTTGGTCGCCAGCACGACCTCGTCTCGGCGCCCCTGCACGGCCCGGCCGACCAGCCCCTCGTTGATGAAGGGGCCGTACCCCTCAGCGGTGTCGATATGGGTGACCCCGAGGTCCAGAGCGCGGTGGATCGTGCGGATCGACTCGTCGTCGAACTGGCCGGCGCCGGTGTAGAACGCCGACATTCCCATGGCTCCGAGACCGATGCGCGAGACCTTGAGACTGCCGAGCGAAACGGTTTTCATGGCGCGGACTTCCCTTCCCATCAATTGAGTACCGGTCGGTGCAGAACCCTAGCACATCAAGACCGACCGGTACTGAATTGCGTTCGCCACCCTGTGTGGATGAAACTGCTGGTCAGCGGGCATCTGTACCGAGTGGTACGCTTGTGGCATGGGTGACTCTCGCAGGGCCGTCATGGGTCGGCCTCGAGGATTCGACATCGACCAGGCGCTGGAACGTGCGATGCGGGTGTTCTGGGCGCGAGGGTACGAAGGTGCAAGCCTCGCTGAACTGACCGGCGCCATGGGGATCACCAAGACGAGCATGTATGCGGCCTTCGGCAACAAGGAGCAGTTGTTCCGCAAGGCCCTTCAGCGCTACGGCGCGGGGCCGGCCGCCTACGCCACGCGCGCCCTGGAGGAGCCCACCGCACGGGCCGTGGCCTTGGCGTTCCTCCGTGGAGCGGTCTGCACCACGACCCCTCCCGGCGGCCCCTCCGGGTGCCTGACCGTGCAGGGTGCGCTGGCGTCGAGCGGCGAGAGCCGGGCCGTCCACGACCTGCTTGTCGACTGGCGCAACGACGCGGGGGTCCGCCTTGAGGAGCGGTTCCGGCGCGCCGTCAACGAGGGTGATCTTCCGCGCAACGCCGACCCTCGTCGTCTTGCCCGGTTCATCATGACGATGGGTTTCGGTATCGCAGTGCAGGCCGCCAACGGCCTCGGTCCTGCTGAGCTCGATGAGATCGTCGACACGGCGTTGCTCGGCTGGCCTGCATAGCGGCTGCACCCCTTCGCTCGCCCCGGTGAGACCATCTCCGCGCATGAGGGCCGTGACGGTGCGGCAAAACTTCGGTACCGTCCGGGACAGAAGTTTCGAGCGGTGGTTCCTCCCTTGCCGACGATCACCGCGACGAAACCGTCAAGAGCCGTCGCGAAACACCGAGCATGACCTCCGCTCCGGGGGCCGAAGAAGGAGATCATGTCCGACACCGACCTGCGCGAGTTCTACCTGCGCTACATCGGGGCGCTCAACGCCCACGAGATCTCCCGCATGGACGAGTTCATCAACGACGAGACCACCCTGAACGGCGAGCCGGGCACTCGGGACCAGGTCATCGCTGTGCTGAACGGCGACATCGACGCGGTCCCGGACTTCCACTGGGAGCCCCGGGAGATCGCGGTCGATGGTGATCGCCTGGCCGCCCGTCTGACCAACACGGGCACGCCCGCCAAGGAGTGGCTCGGCGTGGCTCCCACCGGCGCCTCGTTCGAGATCGTCGAGTACGCCATCTACCAGGTTCGTGACGGGCGGTTCGTGCACATGACGGCCCTGCACGACGCCGAGACCCTGAGGCGGCAGCTCGGTGCCTGACCCCCGTAAGCCGATCGGCGTCGGCATCGTCGGCCTGAGCGCCACGGGAGGCTGGGCGGCCGGGGCTCACCTGCCCGCGCTGAGCGCCGTCGACGGGATCGAGCTTCGCGCGCTGGCGGCGAGCTCCGAAGCCTCGGCCCATGCCGCAGGAGCGGCGTATGGCGTACCCGCGTACACGTCGGTCGAGCAGCTCGCCGGCGACGAGAACGTCGACCTCGTTGTTGTCGCCGTCAAAGTGCCCCAGCATCGCGAACTCGTGTTGCCCGTGCTGAAGGCGGGAGTGCCGGTGCTCTCCGAGTGGCCGCTCGCCGTCGATCTGCGCGAGGCCGAGGAGATGGAGCGTGCCGCCGGGACGACGCGCACCTTCGTCGGTCTTCAGGGACGTTCCTCGCCTACCTTCCGCTGGCTGGCCGACCTCGTGTCCGAAGGATTCGTGGGGGAAGTGCTCTCCGCCACCGTCGTGGCGTCTTCGACCGAATGGGGCACTCCGGTGTCTCCGAACATGGTCTACACGCTCGACCGCAAGCTCGGGGCCACGATGCTGACCATCGCGTTCGGACACGCGATCGACCTGGTGTCGATGGTCGTCGGCGAGCTTCAGGAAGTGGTCGCTACGACCGCGACCCGGCGCCGCCAGGTTCCCCTCGGGCGCACGGGGCAGGTCGTTCCGATGACCGCCGAGGACCAGATCGCGATCTCGGGCACCGTGGCGGGCGGGGCGATCCTGTCCGTCCACCACCGTGGAGGCGCGGCATCGGGTGCAGGGTTCTCTCTGATCATCGACGGCACGAAGGGGAGACTTGAGATTACCGCCGCCGAGTTCCCGCACATCGGCCCGGTCACGGTGCGTGGCACACGCAGCGGCGGTCGGCCTACGAAGGTCACGCTGCCCAGCGGCTACGACGACTATCCCGGCCTGGCCGGAACAGTGATCCACACGCTGGTGCACGCCTACGCCGCGATTCGGGACGACCTCATCCACGGAACGGCTGTCGCCCCGGACTTCACCCACGCCGTCAAGCGCCACCGACTCCTTGACGCGATCGTACGGTCCGCCGCCACAGGCCAACGAAAAGCCCTCCATCCTTAGGCGCGCAGCCAGTCGATTTCGACACTGTCCGACATCACTTCGCCACATCGGCCCCTGCCATGTGTGCCGGCATACTCGGCCGCACGCTGACCGATCGAGAGCGGACACGAGCGAGCGTGGCGTTCGGCGCAGCAGAACCCGACAACGGCCCTGGCGACAGGTCAGACGATCTTCACCATGGACACCCGCCGACGACCAGCGCGAGTACCCCGCCCGCCCCGCACACCAGACCCGTGACCTGCGTACTGCATGTTGTACAGGTCTCATTGATGGGCTCGGTGGCGGCTTCGAAGGAGCCGAGTCGGCGGTAGTTGTCGGCGAGGTTGAGGTGCAGGGAGGGGTAGAAGCCGGCGATGTGGAGGCTGGCGTGGTGCTCCTGGACGCGCTGCTCGGTCACGGCGTCGGCGGCGTCCAAGGCCCGGATGTCCCAGGCGAGGGCTTGGGCGGGATCTTCGTAGAGATCTGCGAGGTAGTGAGCGAGGGAGCAGCGGTGCAGCGGGTCGCCGGTGGCACCGATCGTGGACCACAGGCTCAGGAGTTTTTGGCGGGCGGAAGCGATATCACCGGCTCGGCCTTCGGCGACGGCTTGGCCGATGCCTTCCATGGTCGAGTCGGGGGTGGCGGGTGCGGTGGTCATGCAGTGTTCCTCGTCGTCTTTCTCATGCGGAGTTGTCGAACTTGATGGGCATGACCAGGGTCGTGAGATCGCCTCGGTCGGCGGAGCGGATCGTGACGGGCTGGTCACTTCCCCTCAGGTCGAGCATCACGTCTGGACCGATCGACGTGCTCACTGCGGGATAGAGGGTGGTCAACTCGAACCAGATCTGTAGGGCCCGCCCCGTCGCGGAGGCCGGGAGAGGGATGCCGGGGTGTTCGTCATCCGCTGACCGGACGTGCATTCCGTGGGCGGTAACGTGCAATGCAATGCGCTCGCCGGGGTGTTCTTCCAGGGCTCGCAGGAGCAGCTCCTTCGAGATCGTCACCCGGGTGGTGACCTCGCCCAGTGAAGCGAGCATCAGCCGATAGTCGGGGAATTCCTCGGGCAGCAACCGGCAATGCCGGTCTTCCCGGTCGGCCACGCGGAGCCAGATCCCGTGCCGGACCGCTTCGAGCCGCACCAGCGCGCTGCGGCGGATCTCCGCGACCGCGCCTTGCAGCTCGTCGCCATCGACCGTGCCGGCCCACGTCTGCCTCGGTGGTTCAGTCGGCACCAGGGTTCGGGTGGAGAGCCGGTAACGGTCAGTCGCGGTCAGGGTGACCGCTTCATGACTTGCCTCGATGCGCAGGCCGGCGAGTACTGCCATCCCGGGCTCGCATACGGTCGCGGTCAGGACCTGTGCGACCGCATCCGCGAAAACGGGACTCTTCAGCGCTGTAATCGGGAGACCTGGCACGTTGCCGAGCACGGACTTGATGACAGCAGCCTTCTGCTGCGCCGCTACCGCGTCCCCAATGACCTTCGAAACGTGCTCATCGAGCAGTCGGGATGCCTCGTCAGCTCCGGCGTCGAGGACAGCCTCGACAGCAGCGAGGGGCATAGCAATCTCACGGAGCTGACGCAGCACGGTCGCCCGTGCCACCTGGTCAGCGCTGTAGTAGCGGTAGCCCGAGACCGTGTCAACTTCGGCAGGGGGCAGCAGCCCGGAGTCGGCGTAGAACCGCAACGCGCTGGAGGTCAGTCCGCTTCGTTGGGCGAAGACCCCGATCGGCATCAGCTCAGAATTTGGCACCTCGCCATCATTGAGCTTCAACCAACTTGAAGGTCAACACCGACCAGCGGCGCCACCAACCTCATGGCCAGCAACATCTACTTCTTCAGGAAGCTTGCGACGCCGTCCGAGATCCCCTGCGCCGCTTTCTGCCGCCAGGCACCACTGGTCAGCAATGCCGCGTCATTGCTATCGCGCATGTTGCCGCACTCGATGAACACCTTGGGAACCGTTGACAGATTGAGACCGCCCAGGTCCGTGCGGGTGACCAGCCCGGTGCCGCCGCCGATGTAGTTGGACGGGGCGCTGCCCGTGACCCGTACGAAGGTGCCCGCGACACGCTCGCCGAGCTCACGCGACGGGGCGACGATGGCACGGGTGTCGGCGGCGCCCGCGTGCACACTGCCCGGCAGGATGACGTGGAAGCCGCGGTTGCCGACCGCCGAGCCGTCCGCGTGGATCGACACCACCGCGTCCGCGTGCGCCTCGTTGCCGATCCGGGCCCGCTTGTCCACGCACGGACCGTAGGGCCGGTCGCCGTCCTGGGTCAGCTTCACCGTGGCGCCCTGCCGTTGCAGGATCGCGCGCATCCGGTGGGCGACGTCGAGCGTGAACCGGGCTTCCTCGTAACCGGAGTTGGTGGCCGTCCCCGTGGTGTCGCACTCCTTCGAGTTGGTCCCGATGTTCACCTTGCGGTTGATCGCGGCCGTGTTCTTGAAGTTGCCCGGATTGTGCCCCGGGTCGATGACGACCACCTTGCCCCTGAGCGGCCCGGACCCGACGGGTGCGGACTTCGTGGTGTCCGGTGCCGTCGTGTGCGGCGTGGGGCTCGGCTGCTCGGCGCTGTCGTGCCCGGCCGTCCTCGGCTCGGAGACGGTCGGGGAGACGGGCGCGCTCGACGACGCGGGGGCCCCCGCCGTCTCCTTCGCGTCCCCGCCCGTGCCGCCGACCGTCTCGTACACCAGCCAGCCGAACAGCGCCCCCGGCACCAGCGCGGCGAGGGCCACCGTCAGGGGGCGGCGGGAACGGCGGGGCTGGGGAGGATCGAAGTCCGGGCCTACGTACGACACGACAGCCACCTTACGGGCCGACGGCGAGCTCCGGAGACACACCTACGGCGACGGCGCACCGGGACCCGGCGGCGTCTGCCGTGCGGCGGGCGGATCAGAAGCGGCCCGTCCCCGTTCGCCGCAGCACCCGCAGCGAATCGGTCGCCGAGACCTCCGTGAAGGCGCCGGACTCGAGAGCCCGGAGGTAGACGCGGTAGGGGGCCTGGCCGGTGAACTCGTCGACCGGGTCCGGGAACACGTCGTGGATGACGAGCAGTCCGCCCTCGGCGACCTGGGGCGCCCAGCCCTCGTAGTCGGCGTTCGCGTGCTCGTCGGTGTGACCGCCGTCCACGAAGACCAGGCCGAGGGGCGTGCCCCACACCTTCGCCACCTGCGGCGAGCGGCCCACGAGGGCGACCACGTGCTCCTCCAGGCCCGTCCGGTGCAGGGTGCGGCGGAAGGTGGGCAGGGTGTCCATCAGGCCGAGTTCGGGGTCCACCGTCTCCGGGTCGTGGTACTCCCAGCCCGGCTGCTGCTCCTCGCTGCCGCGGTGGTGGTCGACGGTGAGCGCCACGACCCCGGCCTCCCGCGCCGCGTCGGCCAGCAGGATCGTGGACCGCCCGCAGTACGTGCCGACCTCCAGCAGCGGCAGCCCGAGCCGCCCGGCCTCGACGGCCGCCGCGTACAGGGCGAGCCCCTCGTGCACCGGCATGAAGCCCTTCGCGGCCTCGAAGGCGGCCAGGATCTCGGGCTTGGGGGCGGCGGGCATGGGGGTCCTTTCGGTCGTACGAGCGCGACGGCGTCCGGATGTTCGGGGCGCCCCATGCTGCCGTACCCCCTGCCACGGATGCGACAAGGGGTACGGAGGGGGGCCGGGGACGTCAGGCGGAGACGGTCTCGCCCGGCAGTGACAGGTCCAGGTCGACCGGCCGGTGGTCGCCCGCGTGGGTGGCGGACGAGGCGAGCGGGCCGTGACCGGCGGCGCGGGCGGCCAGGACGTAGGCGCCCGGGTCCGGGACCGCGATGACGTAACTGCCGTCCTCGGCGGAGATGGTCGCGCCGGCCTGTCGGCCGCGCAGGTCGATCAGGGTGACCTTGGCGCGGGGGACCGGGGTTCCGGTGGCGTCCAGGATCCGCCCGCGGAAGCCGCGCAGTACCTCCTCGGCACGCTCCAGGTTGGCGTCCTCCTCGCTGCTGGCCCGCAGTTGCGGCTTGGTGGCCGGGCGGGTGCGGGGCAGGAAGAGGGCGAGGACCAGGCCGAGGGCGACCGCGGCGGTGGCGATCAGGAAGGAGACCCGGAAGCCGTGCATGGTCGGGACCGCCACGCCGTTCACGTCGTTCGCGGTGTTGGCGAGGACCATCCCGATCACGGCGCTGGACACCGACGTACCGATGGAACGCATCAGGGTGTTGAGCCCGTTGGCGGCGCCCGTCTCCGAGGCCGGGACCGCGCCGACGATCAGCGCGGGCAGCGAGGAGTAGGCGAGGCCGATGCCCGCGCCCAGGATCACCGCGATGACCAGGCTCTGCCAGGGGGCGCTCATCAGGCCGAGGCCGGCGCCGTAGCCGATGGCGATGATCAGCATGCCGAGGATGAGGGTGGCTTTCGGGCCGTACTTCGCCGACAGGCGGGCGTAGACAGGCGCCGTGAGCATCATGGTCAGGCCGAGCGGCGCCACCAGCAGGCCCGCGGTGACCATCGACTGGCCGAGGCCGTAGCCGGTGGCCTTCGGCAGCTGGAGCAGCTGGGGGAGGACCAGCGAGACGACGTAGAACGAGACGCCGACCATGATCGAGGCCAGGTTGGTGAAGAGCACGGCGGGGCGGGCCGTGGTGCGCAGGTCCACCAGGGGGGCCTTGAGGCGCAGCTCCATCACGCCCCACAGGACGAGTACGACCGCCGCGGCGCCGAACAGGCCGAGCGTGGTGCCGGAGGTCCAGCCCCAGTCGCTGCCCTTGGTGATCGGCAGCAGGAAGAGCACCAGACCGGCGGACAGGCCGATCGCGCCCAGGACGTCGAACGTGCCCTCGGCCCGCGCCGGGGACTCGGGGACGACGAGGAGGGTCAGGGCGATGGCGAACGCGCCGAGGCCGGCGGCGCCGTAGAAGAGGGCGTGCCAGTCGGCGTGCTGGGCGACCAGGGCCGCGGCGGGCAGCGCGAGACCGCCGCCGACGCCGATCGAGGAGCTCATCAGCGCCATCGCCGAGCCGAGCTTCTCGCGGGGCAGCATGTCGCGCATCAGGCCGATGCCGAGGGGTATCGCGCCCATCGCGAAACCCTGGAGGGCGCGGCCGACGATCATGGTGAGCAGATCGCTGGTGAGGGCGCTGACCAGGGCGCCGACCACCATCACCGCGAGGCTGACGATCATCATGCGCCGCTTGCCGTACAGGTCGCCGAGGCGGCCCATGATCGGCGTGGCGACGGCACCGGACAGCAGGGTGGAGGTCAGGACCCAGGTGGCGTTGCTGGGTTCGGTGCCCAGCAGCTGCGGCAGGTCCTTGATGACCGGGACGAGCAGGGTCTGCATCACCGCGACCACGATGCCCGCGAACGCGAGCACCGGGACGACGGCCCCGCTCGCTCTGCGCGCGGGCTGGTCGGTCGACGTGTGCGTCATGAAGTGAGGCCTCCAGGCCTGGGGAGAGGGTGAGCCGGTTGAAACCGTGCGGGATACGTGCAGCTTGAACCCCGTGCGCCCGGGCAACTATTCCGATGCTTTGGCGTACTAACGAATTCTTGACCTAGTCATGGGGAACTGGCATGGCGTCAGTCATGGGCGCCGGGGTGCGGCCCTTGCGCCGGGGGGCCCTTCAGGACCCCTTACAGCCATCCCTGGCGTCGGGCCTCCCGCATCGCCTCCATGCGGTTGCGGGTGCCGGTCTTGCCGATGGCGGAGGAGAGGTAGTTGCGGACCGTGGACTCCGAGAGGTGGAGGCGGGCGGCGATGTCGGCGACGGTCGCGCCGTCCGCCGATGCCTTGAGGGCGTCGCACTCGCGGGTGGTGAGCGGGTTGGGTCCGGCGCTGAGCGCGGCCGCGGCGAGCGCCGGGTCGATCACGGTCTCGCCGGTCAGTACGCGGCGGACGGCGACGGCCAGCTCCTCCACGGGACCGTCCTTGACGAGGAAGCCGGCGGCTCCCGCCTCCATGGCCCGCCGCAGATAGCCGGGCCGGCCGAAGGTGGTCAGGATCAGGACCCGGCAGTCGGGCACCTGGCCGCGCAGTTCGGCGGCGGCGTCCAGGCCGCTCTTCCCTGGGAGTTCGATGTCGAGGAGCGCGACGTCCGGGCGGTGGGTCAGGGCCGCGTCCACGATCGCGTCCCCGGCCGCGACCTGGGCGACCACCTCGATGTCCTCCTCCATCCCGAGCAGCAGCGCGAGCGCCCCGCGCATCATCCCCTGGTCCTCGGCGAGCAGGACCCTGATGGACTGGGCGGGGTGGCGCTCCTGGGTCGTCTCGTTCACGGCCTCAGAGTAGAGCCGCCCACCCGATCCGCCACCTCCAGTGGCTCCGCCCCCTCGGTCGGCTCCACCGGCAGCTCCGCCGTCACCGTGAACCCGCCCCGGGTCCCCGGTCCGGCCGTCAGCGACCCCCCGGCCGCGGCCAGGCGTTCCCTCAGCCCCTTGAGGCCGGTGCCGCCGATACCTTCCCGGAACCCGGCGTCCACCCACGCGTCTCCCGGACCCGAAGTCCATACCCGTGTGGGCGCCGAAGCCTCCGCTCCGGAGCCGTCGTCCGTCACCGTCAGCCGTACCCGCTCCGCCGCACCCGCCACCGTGATCTCGCACCGCTCCGCCCCGCTGTGCCGGACGACGTTGGTGACGGCCTCACGCACCACCCACCCCAGCAGGACCTCCGTCTGCGGCGGCAGCGGTGGGCCCGACTGGCTCAGCGCCAGGTCGACGCCCGCAGCGGACAGCGCCGAACGGGCCCGGTCCAGCTCGGTGATCAGGCTCTCGTTGCGGTAGCCGGTCACCGCCTCGCGGATCTCGGTCAGGGCCTGGCGGCCGACGGACTCGATGTCGGTGATCTGGGCCAGCGACGCCGTGAGGTCACGGTCGGCCAGCCGTCGGGCCGCCTCCGCCTTCACCACGATCACCGACATCGTGTGACCGAGCAGATCGTGCAGGTCCCGGGAGAACCGCAACCGCTCCTGCTCCACCGCCCGCCGCGCCAGTTCCTCACGGGCCGCACGCAGTTCCCGTACCGCCTCGGACAGGGACAGGATCGCCGCCGTCACCATCGTCGAGATCCAGGTGGCGTACGTGATGTCGAGCCCGCCCCAGCCGTCCCGGGCGACCGAGACGACCCCGGACGCCAGCGCCAGCCCGGCACCGGCCCACCGCAGGTGCGGCATCCGCACCACCGCGCCCGTCGCGAGCCCGAACAGCGGGAAGAACAGCAGCCAGTTGCCGCCGTACCCGAGGGCCAGTCCGCAGGTCACCAGGCCCAGCAGCACCAGCGCCACCCGCGTCGAGGTCGCCTCCCGCGCCTCCCGCACGAACGCGCGGAACACCACGTAGATGTAGAGCGAGTTGAAGGTGAACAGCCCCAGCCCGCCGACCCACGGGTTCGGGGTCTCGCCCTGGAAGAGGTTGGAGAACGCGCCCATCCCCAGCAGCAGCCACGGCAGCAGGGTGAAACCGGTCGGGGGTGGGCCCGGATCCTCCGGGACCTTCCCGGCCTTCCGCGCGGCACGCCACTGCGCCTTGAGGCGGGCCTTGTCCTCCCCGCAGAGCCGCCGGTTCTCCCGCGCGTGCCGGTACACCGGCCGCCACGCGTCCCGACGGCACGAGATCTTGCGCGACCACGACATGTCCCGCCCCCCCGATCAGACCTTCCCGGCGTCGCGCCGGTACGGCAGCAGCGTACGGACGGGAGGTGCCGCACGGCAGAGGCGCTTGTACGGACTGATGCAGGACAAATGTCACGGCGCACCGAGCCGACACATCCAGGGGGCGGCTCGGCACGAGGCTTCACAAGTACGGAGCGCTGGGCTATACAGAGGGCGCCGGACTGGAACGCGTTCTAGAACGGCCGATGACGCCTCGGTGCGGCCGACGGTGCGGACGGCCGTACCGAGGTCCCTCCCGTCAATGACCGGTCCCGAAATCCCGTGATCAGGAGCCCCATGCCCATCGACGCAGCCAAGGCCCTGGCCGCCGAGCCCCGCTCCGGTGAGCTCTCCTGGACGGCCAAGGACGTGCAGCTCTACCACCTCGGTGTCGGAGCCGGCGTCCCCGCCACCGACCCCGACGAACTGCGCTACACCCTGGAGTCCCGGCTGCACGTCCTGCCGAGCTTCGCCACCGTCGCCGGAGCCGGTTCGCCGGGCGTGATCAGCGGCCTGTCCATGCCGGGCATCGACGTGGACCTGGCAAAGGTCCTGCACGGCGGCCAGAGCCTGACCCTGCACCGCCCGCTCCCGGTCGAGGGACGGGCGACGGCCACCGCCCGTATCGCCGCCGTGTACGACAAGGGCAAGGCCGCCGTCCTGGTGGCGCGCACCGAGGTCGCTGACGCGGACGGCCCGCTGTGGACCAACGACGCCCAGATCTTCGTACGGGGAGAGGGCGGCTGGGGCGGCGACCGCGGCCCTTCAACCCGCCCGGAACCCCCTGTCGGCGAGCCCGACCGGGTCGTCGAGCGACCGGTCCGCGAGGACCAGGCGCTGCTCTACCGCCTCTCCGGCGACTTCAACCCGCTGCACGCCGACCCCGAGTTCGCCAAGGTCGCCGGTTTTGAACGGCCTATCCTGCACGGGCTGTGCACCTACGGCATCACGCTCAAGGCGGTCGTGGACACCCTGCTCGGCGGGGACGTGGCCCGGGTGCGCGCGTACGGCACCCGGTTCGCCGGGGTCGTGTATCCGGGGGAGACCCTGCGCATCCGCATGTGGCGCCAGGACTCCCCGGCCGCGGTCCGGGTGGCCGTGACCGTCGTCGAACGGGACGACGCGCCCGCCCTCGCGGACACCCTCGTCGAACACTCCTGAGAACGTGAACGCCCTTTCGTCTGCTTCGTCTGCCCACTGTTAGGGGAGCCGCATCATGCGCGCAGCCGTACTGCACGAGACCGGCCAGGACAAGCTGGAGGTCCTCGACGACGTCGAGGCGGTGGGCTTCGGCCCGGGCAAGGTGCGGATCCGGGTGCGGGCCACCGGACTGTGCCACTCGGACCTGTCCGCGATGAACGGCGTCCTGCCGCAGCCCGCGCCCTTCGTCCCCGGTCACGAGGGCGCGGGCGAGATCCTCGAGGTCGGCGAGGGCGTCAGTCACCTGAAGGCCGGTGACCGGGTGGTGGTCTGCTGGTTACCCGCCTGCGGCGCCTGCCCCGCCTGCAAGCGCGGCCAGACCGAACTCTGTCTCGCCGGTTTCATGAACGCGGGCACCCCCAACTTCAAGCGCCCCGGCGGGGACGTCTTCGGCTTCGCGGGCACCGGCACCTTCACCGAGGAGGTCGTCGTCGACGCCGGCTGCGCGGTGCCGTTCCCCGACGACGTGCCCTTCGACATCGCCGCCCTCATCGGCTGCGGGGTGACGACCGGCCTGGGCGCCGCGCTCAACACCGCCGACGTGCAGGCCGGTTCGTCGGTCGCGGTGATCGGCTGCGGCGGGGTCGGTATCTCCGCCATCCAGGGGGCGCGACTCAAGGGCGCCGCCGAGATCGTCGCCGTCGACCCGGTCCTCTCGCGTCGCGAGGCGGCCCTCAAGTTCGGTGCCACGCGGGCCGTTTCGCCGGACGAGCTGCCCGAAGCGAAGCAACAGGTCACCGCCGGCGAGGGCTTCGACTACGTCTTCGAGGTCGTCGGCAAGGCGGCCACCGCCCGCGCGGCGTACGACAACACCCGGCGCGGCGGCACACTCGTCGTCGTCGGCGCGGGCGCCATGGACGACTTCCTCCAGCTCAACATGTTCGAGCTGTTCTTCGACGAGAAGCGGATCCTGCCGTCCCTGTACGGCGGCGGGGACGTGCTGCGTTCCTACGAGCGGACCATCGCCCTGTGGCGGGCCGGCCGGATCGACCTGGACGGCCTGATCACCCACCGGGTGCAGCTGTCCGAGATCAACGAGGCGCTCGACCAGATGCGCACGGGAGCGTCCCTGCGTACCTGCGTCGAGATCTGAGGACGCGGTATGTCGGTGCCACTCGAAGGGCTCGCCGCGATCGTCACCGGCGCCGGACGCGGGCTCGGCCGGGCCGAGGCGCTGGAGCTGGCCCGGCTCGGCGCGGCCGTCGTCGTCAACGACTACGGGCAGCCGGGCCGGGACGGCTCGGGCGAGGCATCCGCCACCCCCGCCGAACAGGTCGCCGCCGAGATCCGGGCCGCGGGCGGCACGGCCCTCGCCCACACCGGGGACGTCTCCGACTTCCAACAGGCAGCGCAACTCGTGGAGTTGGCGGTCGCCGAGTTCGGGAAGCTGGACATCCTCGTCAACAACGCGGGCATCCTGCGCGACCGCATGATCTTCTCCATGACCGAGGACGAGTGGGACGCGGTGATCCGGGTCCACCTCAAGGGCCACTTCAACACCACCCACTTCGCCGCGGCGCACTGGCGCGCCCGGTCCAAGGCGGCGGGCGGCCCGGTGTACGGGCGAATCGTGAACACCTCCTCGGAGGCGTTCCTCGCCGGTTCGGCGGGGCAGCCCAACTACGCGGCCGCGAAGGGCGGAATCGTCGGTCTCACCACCTCCACGGCCCTCGCGCTCGCCAAGTACGGCGTGACGGCCAACGTCATCTGCCCGCGGGCCCGCACCCGGATGACCGAGGACGTCTTCGCCGGGCTCCGCCGCCCCGACGACGGACTCGACCCGCTCGCCCCCGACCATGTCGCCCCGCTCGTCGGCTACCTGGCCTCACCCGCCGCCGCCCGGCTCAACGGCCAGCTGCTCGTCGTCCACGGAGGCATGGTGGCGATCGTCGAACGCCCGCGGGTGGCGGCGAAGTTCGACAGCAAGCAGGAGACGTTCACGTACGACGAGTTGGACGCGCTGCTCACCCCGCACTACGCGGGACGGCCGGAGGGGGAGACGTTCGCGGCGGCCGAGGTGCTGGGCCTCAAGCGGGAGTAGTGCAGTCCGGGGACTGGCCGGGGGGAGGCGACACACCACGGCCCCGCCCCTTGTGCGAAGGGGCGGGGCCGTGTGTCGTTCAGGCCGCCGACTCGGTGTGTTCGACCGGCTTGCGGTGACGGCCCTGGGGGGCCGCCTCACCGTCGTGGTCCGCGACCGGGCCCCGGTGCCGGCCGTGGCCGGAGGGATCCTGGACTTCGGGAGTCGGCTGGGTCGTGTTGGCGTCGTTCATCGGAAGTAACTCTCCCCGTCAACATGATCTTTCTTACAGCCGGGCGAGTTTAACCGGCGTCCCACGGGTCGAATCCAGGCGGCCACGCCAACCGGCACGAGTTCGTTACAAGCCGCGCGCCTGCCCGACGGATCATGCCGAAGACGCGGGGCCGGTACGAACGATTTCACTTGAGTGGGACTGCCCCGCCGCCCCGCATTTACACCGAAGACGGTCAACCTCGCGCGGGGCGCGGGGCGCGGGGCGCGGGGCGCGGAGTCGGGGCGGGCGGTGCTGTCGCGCTCGCCCGTACTGCTCACTCGCCCGTACTGATCAGACGCCTTGACTCTCCTCCGCCCTGATCCGCCGCACAAATCCCAGCGGGGCCTGCTGCAACGGCACCGGGCGGGGCGCGGCCGGTGCCGGAGGATCTGGCTCCGACGGCTCGCCGGACCCACCCGACGCAGCCCGCGCGGCCGTACCGCCCTCGATCTGGCCCCCCGGAGCACTGCCCCCGGCACCACTCACCTCCTCCGGCTCCCCGGAGGGTGCCGTCACCCGTGCCACCGCGCACGGTGCCTCCGCCGTGGCGTACGGCAGGTGGAGCACCCCGTCCTCGGTCCAGTGGCCGGCGCCCGCCAACCACCCGTCAGGCGCCGGGAGATGGTGGACCCGCCGGGTGGCGGGCCGCCACACGCCGACCCAGCTGCCGAGCGGCCCGTCGATCCGCAGCGCCACCGCGCAGTCCTCCGGCATCAGGACCTGCCCGGGCTGGATCGCGAACGGCGTGACCGTGCAGTCGTCCGCCCGCAGGCAGTCCGGGAAGCGCACCGGCTGCATGCTGCCCAGCACCCCCCAGCCCAGCCGTTCCCGCCCCGGCGAGGGCGCGTCCGAGCGGATCAGCAGCAGCCCGCTGTCCGGGGCGGCGAGCAGCAGCCGGTCGTCACTGTTCGCCGTGATCTGCAGCAGCGGCGAGACCTCACCGCCGCGCCTCAGATCCACCACGACCGTCTTGGTCCGGCCGCCGATCTCCCGGTCCAGCGCCAGCATCCGTCCCGTGCCGTCCAGCCACACCCCGCCCGAGCACCGCCCCGGGATCTCCGCGACGTGCTCGGGCCCGCGGCCCCCTCCCGCCACCAGCCACACCGCACTGGAGTGCCGGCCCACGGCGAGGGCGTACGCCCTCGCGCCGCCCGGCGCGGGCGGCAGCAGCCGCAGCCGGGTGGCTCCGTCCGGGGTCCCGACCGCGCCCAGCGGCAGCTCACCGGTGTCCGGTCCGGTCGGGTAGAGCAGGGAGAAGGTGTGCCGTCCGGCGACCAGTCGCCGGATGAGGACCCGCCCGTCCCCCATCGGCTGGACCTCGGTGCCGGGCTCCTCCGGCTGGTTGCCGGGCAGCGGCACCGCGTAGGGCTCCGGGCCGTCCAGGGTCCAGCGCTCCGGGAACAGGGAGTCGCCGTCCCGCGCCAGCCGGGCGGCGTAGCAGCCGTCGACCGTGATCGCGCACCCTGCCTGCGGGGTCCCGCCGTGCTCGTGCGCCGTTGTGGTGGGCTCAATGACACAGGCTGTCATCGTTCGGTCACCTCCGGCGACGAAAGTAGCTTTCGCCCGCACTGACGTCGGACCGGCGGACCGTTACTTCACACAAAGGGATGGCCCAGGAACGATTCGCCTGAGGAACGCGGAGCGACCGTGCTCGGCGCGGTCGCCGCCGACGGCACCGGTTCAGCTGGGGAGAACAGGCAGGTAGCCTTTTGCTCGTGCCCCGTCTGTCTGAAGTCATCACCGCCCTGGAGAACCTGTGGCCGGCCGAGCGGGCCGAGTCCTGGGACGCGGTCGGTACCGTCGCGGGCGATCCCGACCAGGAGGTCGCACGGGTCCTGTTCGCCGTCGACCCGGTCCAGGAGATCGTGGACGAGGCGGTGAAGCTGGGCGCCGATCTGCTGGTCACCCACCATCCCCTCTATCTGCGCGGTACGACGACGGTCGCGGCCTCCACCTTCAAGGGCCGCGTCGTGCACACGCTGATCAAGAACGACATCGCGCTGCACGTCGCCCACACCAACGCGGACACGGCGGACCCGGGTGTCTCCGACGCCCTCGCCGGCGCCCTCGACCTGCGGGTCGTCGGCCCGTTGGTGCCGGACCCGACCGATCCGGAGGGCCGCCGGGGCCTGGGCCGGATCTGCGAACTGGACCACCCGCTGACCGTCCGCGACCTCGCCGCCCGCGCCGCCGAGCGGCTGCCCGCCACCGCGCAGGGCATCCGGGTGGCCGGCGACCCGGAGGCGCTGGTCCGCACGATCGCCGTCAGCGGCGGCTCCGGCGACAGCCTGTTCGACCAGGTCCGCGCGGCCGGTGTCGACGCCTTCCTCACCGCGGACCTGCGCCACCACCCGGCGTCCGAGTTCATGGCGACCGGCGCCCACGGCCCCCTCGCGCTGCTCGACGCGGCACACTGGGCCACCGAATGGCCCTGGTGCGAGCTGGCCGCAGCCCAGCTCGACGAGATCTCCGACCGCGCGGGATGGGACCTGAGGGTCCACGTCTCCCGCACGGTCACCGACCCCTGGACCGCCCACGCGGCGTCCGCCGCCCTTCCGACGAGCGCTTCGCGCCCCTCTTCTTCTGACCCCCTGGGAGCCCCCAACTGAACGCCGCGCCTGCCGACCAGATCCGACTCCTCGACGTCCAGGACCTCGACGTCCGCCTCCAGCAGCTCGCGCACAAGCGCAGGTCGCTGCCCGAGCACGCCGAGATCGAGTCGCTGAACAAGGACCTCACGCAGCTGCGCGACCTGCTCGTGGCCGCGCAGACCGAGGAGAGCGACACCGCCCGCGAGCAGACCAAGGCCGAGCAGGACGTGGACCAGGTGCGCCAGCGTGCCGTCCGCGACCAGCAGCGTCTGGACTCCGGCGCGGTCACCTCCCCGAAGGACCTGGAGAACCTCCAGCGCGAGATCACCTCCCTCGCCAAGCGTCAGGGCGACCTGGAGGACGTGGTCCTGGAGGTCATGGAGCGCCGCGAGTCCGCGCAGGAGCGGGTCGCCGAACTGACCGAGCGGGTCTCCTCCGTCCAGTCGAAGATCGACGACGCGATCGCCCGCCGGGACGCGGCCACCGAGTCGCTGGACGGCGACGCGGCCACCGCGACGAAGGAGCGCGAGGTCATCGCGGCCACCATCCCCGCGGACCTCCTCAAGCTCTACGACAAGCTGCGCGACCAGCAGGGCGGCGTCGGCGCGGCCAAGCTGTACCAGCGCTCCTGCCAGGGCTGCCGGCAGGAGCTGGCGATCACCGACATCAACGAGATCCGCGCGGCGGCCCCCGACACGGTGGTGCGCTGCGAGAACTGCCGCCGCATCCTGGTGCGCACGTCCGAGTCCGGCCTGTAGTCGAGCGCGGCAAGGACTCCGTACGGCAAGGGAGTCCGTGCGGCAAGGGAGTCCGTACGGCGACGGCAAGAGATCGGTATCGGTAAGGGGCTGACGGCGTGCGGAAGTTCATCGTCGAGGCCGACGGCGGGTCACGGGGCAACCCGGGGCCCGCGGGCTACGGATCAGTGGTGCTCGACGCGGCGACCGGCGAGACGCTGACCGAGGCCGCCGAGTACATCGGCATCGCCACGAACAACGTGGCCGAGTACCGGGGCCTGCTGGCCGGCCTGCGCGCCGCGCACGCCCTGGACCCGACGGCGCACGTCCACGTCCGTATGGACTCCAAGCTCGTCGTCGAGCAGATGTCGGGCCGCTGGAAGATCAAGCACCCCGACATGAAGCCCCTGGCGTCCGAGGCGGCCGGTGTGTTCCCGTCGTCCCAGGTGACGTACGAGTGGATCCCCCGGGAGCGGAACAAGCACGCGGACCGGCTGGCCAACGAGGCGATGGACGCGGGCAAGCGGGGCGAGCGGTGGTCGGCCGCGGCGTCGACGGCCGAGCTGGACGCGGCGGGCGCGCGAGCGGCCACGCGGGTGGCCACCGAGGTGGCGGCCCCCGAGTCGTCCGGTCCGTCGGGAGCCGCCGCGGCCCCCGAGCCGTCCCGACCGCCCGTAGCCACGGCGGCCGACAAGGCCCGCACCGACGTCCGCGCCGCCCGTGCGGTCGCCTCCCCCGGCTGGGCTCCCGCCGACATGGGGGCGCCCGCGACCTTCGTGCTGCTGCGGCACGGGGAGACCCCGCTGACCCCGCAGAAGCGGTTCTCCGGCAGCGGCGGCAGTGACCCCTCGCTCTCCGACGTCGGGCGCGGGCAGGCCGAGCGGGCCGCCGAGTCGCTGGCCCGGCGGGGCACGATCCAGGAGATCGTCTCCTCGCCGCTGGCCCGTACCCGCGAGACCGCCGCGGCCGTCGCCGCCCGCCTCGGTCTCGGCGTCACGATCGACGACGGGCTGCGGGAGACCGACTTCGGCGCCTGGGAAGGACTCACCTTCGGTGAGGTGCGCGAGCGCTATCCGGACGACCTGAACACCTGGCTGGCCGACCCGGACGCCGAACCGACCGGCGGCGGCGAGAGCTTCGTGGCGACCGCCACCCGGATCGCCGCCACCCGCGACAAACTGGTCGCGGCGTACGCAGGCCGTACGGTCCTGCTGGTCACCCACGTCACCCCGATCAAGACGTTCGTACGGCTCGCCCTCGGCGCCCCACCCGAGTCCCTGTTCCGCATGGAACTGTCGGCGGCCTCCCTGTCGGTGGTCGCGTACTACGCCGACGGCAACGCGAGCGTCCGCCTCCTCAACGACACGTCACACCTGCGGGGCTGAAGACCTCCTCAACGGCACGTCACACCTGCGGTCCTGAAGACCTGCTTGACGGCGGGTCACCCCTGCGCCCCTGAACCGTCCCGGAGTCCCGCCGCCGCCCGCGCCAACGCCTCCACCCGCGCCCAGTCCCGCGCCTCGATCGCGTCCTGCGGAAGCATCCAAGTGCCGCCCACGCAACCGACGTTGGGCAGCGCCAGGTACTCCGGCGCGTTCCCCGGACCGACCCCGCCCGTCGGGCAGAACCGCGCCTGCGGCAACGGCCCGGCCAGCGCCCTCAGATATGCCGCGCCGCCCGCCGGTCCGGCCGGGAAGAACTTCATCTCCCGCACCCCGCGCTCCAGCAGCGCGACCACCTCGGACGTCGTCGACACCCCCGGCAGGAACGGCACCCCCGACTCCCGCATGGCGTCCAGCAGTACGTCCGTCCAGCCCGGGCTGACCAGGAAACGCGCCCCGGCCGCCACCGACTCCCGCACCTGTTCCGGGGTGATCACCGTGCCGACGCCGACCACGGCGTCCGGCACCTGCGCGGCGATCGCCCGGATCGCGTCAAGGCCGGCGGGGGTCCGCAGGGTCACCTCGATCGCGGGCAGCCCGCCGGCGACCAGCGCCCGGGCGAGCGGTACGGCGTCGGCGGCGTCCTGCACGACCACCACGGGGATGACGGGAGCGAGGTCCAGCACGGACGCGGGCAACGGCGAGGAGTGCGCGGAGGAGGGTACGGAGGGCGACATGGCCTCATCGTCCCTTGGAGTGGCAGCCTGCGCAATGTTCGTTGCACAGGCTGCAACGCCCCGGCCCGCCTGTGCGAACTCAGTGGACCTCGGTCACCAACACGTCCAGCGTCCAGGCCGTCCCCGCCTTCACCGGCGGCTCCACCTCGACGACGTACCCCAGGTCCCGCAGTGCCTCCACCAGCTCGGCCGGCCCCTTCGGCGCGGCCCCGTCCGACAGCAGACCGCGGACGATCTTCCCCTTGGTCGCCTTGTTGAAGTGGCTGACCACCTTCCGGGTCGGCGCGTGCAGCACCCGTACCGTCGCCGTCCGCCCGGCGAGCTCGCCCTTCGGCTTCCAGGCCGACGCGTACGCCGACGAGCGCAGGTCCAGCACCAGCCCGTCCCCGGCCGCCTCGGGCAACGCCGCCGCCATCGGCGTACGCCAATGCCCGCCCAGCGCGCCGAGCCCGGGCAGCCGCACACCCATCGAGCAGCGGTAGGAGGGGATCCGGTCGGTGACCCGGACCGCGCCCCACAGCCCGGAGAACACCAGCAGGGACCGGCCCGCGCGCCGCTTCGCCGCCGTCTCCAGGGACGCCAGGTCGAGGGCGTCGTAGAGCACCCCCGTGTAGATCTCCCCGGCCGGCCGCGCGCCCGCCGTACGCAGCTCCGTGTTCTTCGCGATCTCGCCGCGCAGCCCCTCGCTCAGCCCCAGCACCTCGCGCGCCTTGTCCTCATCGGCGGCACACAGCTCGACCAGCTCGTCGAGCACGGCCGCCCGGGCCTCCGCGAGCTGCGGCAACGACAGCGACTCCAGCTTCAGCGGAGCACCGCGACCGGAGGCCGCCTTGCCTTCGGAGGGCGGCAGCAGGACAAGCACGGGATCGATCTCCTTCGGTTGAACTCCGCAACAGCGTACGGCGTGCCCCCGCGGCGGCCCGGCCCGTGGTGCTGAGGCGCCGACCCATTCACAGTCGGCCGATCGTCAGGCCCCTAAGCTGACGCGAATGGAACAAGAGCCGGAGCAGCCGGAGCAGCCGGAGATTCCGTTGACCGGGGGCCGTATCACGCCGGGAGTCGTCCGTGTCGGGGACATGGTGCGGCGGCCGGTCGGGCCGCACTCGCCGTTCGTGCACCGGCTGCTGCGGCATCTGGAGGACGTCGGCGCGGACGCCGCGCCGAGACTCCTCGGAATCGACGACAAAGGCCGCGAGATCCTCAGCTTCCAGCACGGTGACGTGGTGACGGCCTTCCGGGCCCGTGACTGGTCGCCCGCCCAGATCACCGCCGCGGCGCGACTGCTGCGCCGACTGCACGACGCGACCGCCGGCACCCAGATCGCGGGTGACGAGGAGACGGTGTGCCACAACGACTTCTCGCCGCTCAACGTCACCTTCGTCGACGATCTCCCCGTCCGCGCCTTCGACTTCGACCAGGCCGCCCCCGGCCCCCGCACGCGTGACCTCGCCTATGCCGCCTGGCTGTGGCTGCTCGGCGCCGAGATCACCGGCCCTCTCGACCACCAGCTGGCCCTCGTACGTACCTTCCTCGACGTGTACGGCCTCGAGCACGAGCGCCGTCAGGGCTTCGGAAGGCTCATCGTCGCCCGGGTCGAGGCCGAGCGCGACATGCACGCCCGCGCCGGACGCGTGAAAGGCCCCGGCTCCTGGCTGCACCGTGAGATCGACTGGCTGAGAGACCACGCCGACGCCATCGACCTGGGCGTGGAAGCAACGGTGGAAGCGCCAGCCGAAGCAACAGCTGACGGAACGAACGCGGCGTGACGACCGGGGCCTCCGCGTTCGAGTCGGCCGTCGCGTCGACTCTCACCCCGAGGCACCCCACCACCCAGCTCACCTGCACCTATCACGCACCGTGGCCTTCCTCCGAGCTGATCCGCCGGACAGGCCCTACGCTCGCTGTATGCCTCGCCGCCACATCCGCGTGACCGGCGCACCCGAAGCCCCCCTCCGGGCCGCCCTCACCGCACTGCGCGCCGAACTCGGAGTGCCCGAGGATTTCCCGCCGGAGGCGCTCGCCGAGGCAGAGCGCGCGGCGAACGCACCCGCACTCCCCGCCGAGGACGCCACCGACATCCCGTTCCTCACCATCGACCCGCCCGCCTCCGTCGACCTTGACCAGGCGATGCACCTGTCCCGCCGCGGCACCGGCTACCGCGTCCGGTACGCCATCGCCGACGTCGGCGCGTTCGTCGTCCCCGGTACGGCCCTGGACGCGCAGACGCACCGGCGGGCGACCACCCTCTACTTCCCCGACGGGAAGGTCCCGCTGCACCCCGCCGTCCTGAGCGAGGGTGCCGCCAGCCTGCTCCCGGACCAGGTCCGCCCGGCCGCGCTGTGGACCCTGGACCTGGACGCGGACGGCCGTACCGTCGCCGTCGACGTCCACCGGGCCCTCGTCCGCAGCCGGGCCAGGCTCGACTACGCGGGAGCGCAACAGGCGATCGACTCCCGCACCGCCGAGGAACCACTCGCGCTGCTTGAGGTGATCGGGCGGCTGCGGGAGGCGCTGGAGATCGAGCGCGGCGGCATCTCGCTCAACGTGCCCGAGCAGGAGATCATCGAACACGACCACACCTACGAGCTGACGTACCGCGCCCCGCTCCCCGCCGAAGCCTGGAACGCGCAGCTCTCCCTGCTCACCGGCATGGCCGCGGCGGACCTGATGATCGCGCACGGCACCGGAGTCCTCCGCACTCTCCCGGCCGCCCCCGACGATGGGGGTGCCCCCGCTCGAGCGCAGCCGAGAGTGGGGGACGTCGGCCGACTGCGCCGTACTGCCCACGCCCTGCGCATCGACTGGCCGCACCACCTCTCCTACGACCGCCTCATCCGCTCCCTCGACCCGCACGACCCCCGTCACGCCGCGTTCCTCCAGGAGTGCACGACTCTCCTGCGCGGCGCCGGCTACACGGTCTTCCGCGACGGCAACCTCCCGCCCATCACCACCCACGCCGCCGTCGCCGCGCCCTACGCACACTGCACCGCCCCGCTGCGCCGCCTCGTCGACCGGTACACCTCCGAGATCTGCCTCGCAGCCGTCGCCGGCCAGGACCCACCCGACTGGGTGCTCACCTCGCTCGACGCACTGCGCGGCGAGATGGCGGACGGCGGCCGCCGCGCGGGCGCCGTCGAACGGGGATGCGTCGACATCGTCGAGGCCCTGCTGCTCAAGGACCGGGTGGGGGAGGTGTTCGACGGATGGGTGGTCGACGTGGAGGAACGCCAACCCGCCTTCGGCACCGTCCAGTTGGAGTCCCCGGCGATCATCGGCCGCATCGAGGGCGACGGGACCCCGCTGCCACTGGGGGAGCGGTTGCGGGTACGGCTCGCCCGGGCTGATCCGGCAGCGGCGACGGTACGCTTCGCGCCGGCCTGATGGCCTGTCCGAGCTCGTGTACGAGTACGTCGGCGTCGTCGGCGTGGAAGCGCACCAGCCTGACCTCCCGTCGTCGGCCGAGAAACGTCAAGTGGTCGACAGGCTCGCTGAGTTCGAGGGTGACGGAGGTCTGCGCCCCCATGTCCACGTCGAGTTCACCGTCAGCCCGCTCCCGCACGCACCTCAACTCCCGGCGCACGGAGGCGATCCGCTCCAGCGGTATGCGCAGATCGACGTGGACGGCCCGACGGACGCGGAGCACTTCGGGCTCCAGCACATGCGGCCGGACCACGTTCGCCGCATGCAACGCGACGACGAACAGGATGGCGTAGACGTCCAGAACGAGCACCACCCCGTGCACGACCGGAAAGTCCCGCAACAGCACCGACATCGTCAGCGTCTCGACCACGCACACGAACGCGAGCCCGAACATCATCGCGCCCTGCCCACGCGCATACCCGAAGGCCCGCCCACCACCGGTGCCGTGACTCCGCCGCGCCACCCACAGCAACAGACTCACGAACATCCGCATCTCAGACCGGACCACGACACGGGCAGCTCTCACGGCCGTCCTCCCTATCCTCCCTGTCCCCCCAGTCCTCATGGCCGTCCCTCCGTGATGATCCTCAGCGTCCGCCGGAATGCCTCAGCCTGCGCGGGCGCGAAGTCGTCGTACAAGGCACGCAGGAAGCTGTGTTCGCCGTCGATGCCGGCCTCGCCTAATTCGCCCGCCGGGAAGAGCTCACCGGGCAGACAGTCGGCGAGGGCCCGCGCGGCCTCGTCCACCCGCGGGTCGGCCGGATCGGCGTCGGCGAGGCCGTCGAGCAGCGCGTACGCGGCACGGGCCCGCTCCACCGCGTCCGGCGTACCGAACGCGTCGCCCACAAGCCCGATCAGCTCATGGCGGGTCTCCGGACCGGCCGCGGAGTCGAACAGCGTGAGAATCTCGCGGTCCTTGGCGGCCATGGGGGAGTCGGAGACGTGCCCCACCTCGCTGAACAGCGCCGCGAGCTCGGGCGACACCGGCCCCTCAGCCGTCAGCCCGCCGTCTACCAGCAGCTCCCGCAGCCGCGCCCGCCGCTCCCGGATCGCCGCCTCCTGCCGCGCCAGATCCTCGTCGAGCTCGGTGAGAACCTCCACGAGATCCTTCCCCGCGTCCTCAGCGAGCACATCCCGCACCTCCGCGAGCCCCAGCCCCAGCTCGGTCAGCCGCCGGATCCGCGCCAGCACGACGGCATGCCGCAGCGTGTAGTCCCGATAGCCGTTGGCACGCCGCTCGGGCTCGGGCAGCAGCCCCAGATGGTGGTAGTGCCGGACGGTCCGCGTGGTGACGCCGACGGCCTCGGCGAGTTCTCCGATCCGCATGGGACCAGTACAAACGTTGACGCTGCGGCAGGGTCAAGGACGCGGCCTCGCCGCCTGACGAGGGCGCCGCTCCTGTGCCACGATCGAGGGAACGGTTCCCGATCTCACGGCCAGGTGATCAGCCGATGTCCCAGCATGGCGAGCGACCGAAGGAGGGGCGTGACATGACTGCCATGGCCCATCAGCCGCTCACGCAGGCGGACGTCCTGCTGGAGGGCTTCCTCGCCCTGGACACCCCGGAGGGCTTCCGGGCGGAGCTGATCGAGGGGGAGATCGTTGTGACGCCGCCACCGGACGGTGACCACGAGGACTACATCGGGTTGATCGTGACGCAGGTGATCAGGCGCTCCCGGACCGACATGCAGTTCTCCGGGAACAAAGGGCTGACGCTAGGGAAAGCAGAGGGGTGCCCGAGGGACCATGTGCTCCCCGACGGCACGTTCGCTCCGCAGGTTCTGCGGCTCTTCAGAGGAGCCGACTCCTGGATGCCCTGCCAGGGCGTTGCGATGGTGCTGGAGGTGACGTCCACCAAGCCCAACGCGGACCGTGAGGTCAAACGCCGCTGCTACGCCCGCGCCGGCATCGCGCTCTACCTGCTCGTCGACCGCGACAACTCCGAGGTGACGCTCCTCAGCAACCCGCGAGAGGACGACTACCGCCAGCGCTGCACCGTCCCCTTCGGGAAGCAGCTCACCCTTCCCGAGCCCTTCGCCTTCGACCTGGACACGTCGGACTTTCTCTGAGCCCTCCGGCGTTGCATCCTCAAGACGACGAGCAGGGGGTGGCGATGGAGCAGGCACAGTGGACCAGGGCACGACTCGGCCGCTGCGGCCCCCCGCTCGACCTGCTCACCGCCCGCTTCGACCGCCACGTCTACGCCTCGCACGCGCACGACGAGTACAGCATCGGCATCTGCGTCGACGGCTCCGAGGTCATCGACTACCGGGGCGGCCACCTCCGGCCCGGCCCGGGCTCCATCGTCGTACTCGCCCCCGGCGAGATGCACACCGGCCGCCCCGCCGCCGCCTCCGACGGCTACGCCTACCGCGCCCTGTACCCCGCCCCGGACCTGCTCGGCGACGGCACCCGCGGCGGCCTCCCGTACTTCCGCGAGCCGCTCCTCGACGACCCCGAACTCGCCACCGCCCTCAGCCGCGCCCACCGCGAACTCAGCGCCTGCCCCGACCCGTTGGAGACCGAGTCCCGCCTCCCGTGGCTGCTCACGGCCCTGGCCCGCCGCCACTCCACGGCCCGCCCGGTCGGCGACACCATCCCCGGCGCGGACCACATCGCCCACGCCGTACGCGACCGCCTCGCCGACGACCTCCTGGATCCCCCCTCCCTCGCCCTGCTCGCCGCCGAGCAGGGCCTGTCCCGTTACCAACTCCTCCGAGCCTTCCGTACGACGATGGGGATCCCCCCGTACGCCTGGCTGGCGCAGTACAGGGTGCACCGGGCCCGCGGCCTCCTGGAGTCCGGACTCAAGCCGGCCGAGGTCGCGGGCCTGGTGGGCTTCGCCGACCAGGCGCACCTCACCCGGTGGTTCCGCCGGGTCCTCGGCGTCACCCCGGCGGTGTACCGCAACAGCGTTCAAGACGAGCGCCGCTGATCCGGTGACCATGACCGCATGACTGCACGCGGCTGGTTCCTCTTCTCCCTGATGGGAGTGGTCTGGGGCATCCCCTACCTGATGATCAAAGTGGCGGTGGACGCCCCGCTCTCCCCGTCCGTGGTGGTGTTCACCCGCTGCGCCCTGGGCGCCACCCTCCTCCTCCCCTTCGCGATACGAGGCGGCGGCCTGATCCGGACCGTCCGCACCCACTGGCTGCCCATGCTGGCCTTCGCGTGCATCGAGATCATCGGACCGTGGTTCACCCTCACCGACGCCGAACGCCACCTGTCCAGCTCCACCGCCGGCCTGCTGATCGCGGGCGTCCCGATCGTCGGCGTACTCCTGGCCCGCTTCTTCGGCGACACGGAACGCCTGGGCCCACGACGCGTGACCGGCCTCGCCCTGGGCCTCGCGGGCGTCGGCGTCCTCACCGTCCCGCACCTGACCGGCGGCGACGCCCGCTCCCTCGCGGAGGTGTTCCTGACGGTGCTGGGCTACGCCACGGCCCCGTTGATCGCCGCCCGCTGGCTGAAAGACGTCCCGACCCTCCAGCTGACGGCCCCCTGCCTGGCCCTGGCAGCCCTGGTCTACGCCCCGGCGGCGGCAATGACCCGGCCGACCGAGATACCCTCCACCTCTGTCCTGACGGCCCTCCTCGGCCTGGGCGTGATCTGCACGGCCCTCGCCTTCGTCGCCTTCCTGGAACTGATCAGGGAGGTCGGCCCGACCCGGGCGACGGTCTTCACGTACGTCAACCCGGCGGTCGCGGTGGCGGCGGGAGCCCTGTTTCTCGACGAGCAGTTCACGGCAGGCATCGCGATCGCCTTCACCCTCATCCTGGCGGGCTCCATCCTGGCAACGGCCGCCGGGCCTGATACCCCTGACGGTCCTCGCGGTCCTGGCGCAGGCACCCGCCGGGTAACATGGTCGACACGGCAGACGAGCCGGGCGGACGGCCGCGTGGAGTGCCCCTAGCGGGACACTTCCCGAGGAACGTCCGGGCTCCACAGGGCAGGGTGATGGCTAACGGCCACCCGGGGTGACCCGCGGGACAGTGCCACAGAAAACAGACCGCCGGGGACTTCGGCCCCCGGTAAGGGTGAAACGGTGGTGTAAGAGACCACCAGTGCCCAGGGCGACCTGGGCAGCTAGGTAAACCCCACCCGGAGCAAGGTCAAAAGGAGCCGCCGTAAAACGCGGCTCTGCGAGGACGTTCGAGGGCTGCCCGCCCGAGTCCTTGGGTAGACCGCACGAGGTCGGCGGCAACGCCGACCCTAGATGGATGGCCGTCTCCCCGGCCGCCGCGAGGCGGTTGGGTGACAGAACCCGGCGTACAGCCCGACTCGTCTGCCGCCGCCTGCGGCTTGCCTCGGAAAGGGCCTCTGACCTGCGTCGGAGGCCCTTTCCCATCTTTCAGGGGCTTGACGGGTCAAACGGCGAAAAGTCCTCGAGAGTCATAGGTCTCAGCGTGGGTTCGTGCCGGTTGGTCTTCGTTCCCTTCTCGGCGGGAGCCAACCGTTTCACGGTGAGTCCTCAATAATTGATGGCTGGTTGTGGCCGGTCCCAGACGAGGGTGGCGGCACAGGTTCCGGCGTCGACGCGGTGGGCTGCGAACGTCATGGTCCGGGCATCACGGTGGAGTGGCGCGTATATCGTCACCGGTGCCCTCGCGGTAAGAGTGCCGGCAGACAGCTCGGACGTACCGGCGCCTGCGATCTGGATGGTGATGGACCACCTGACGGTCGTCTCACAGGTGGTGTTCAGGCGTAGTACACCACCGAGTTCGCCAGTGTCGTGGCGGGTGCGGAGATCAAAGGTGGTCTTGATGCCGTTTCCTGCGGATGGCGCGGACCACCGCCACTGGGTTCTCGCGCAGGCCGCTGGAACACTCGTAGCTTCGGAAGGGAGCGGGACGCATTCCGTGATCACTTCTGGTGTGTCGCCGTGGGCTCTGGTCGCGCCCTTCGTAAGCTCGTTCGAAGCGTCGATGCCGTACACCAGTGCCAGTACGAAGGCGGCTACGGAGAAGAGCGCGACCCGTTGCTTGTACCTCGTATTGCTCGTACGCAGCTCGGCCAACTGCTCCCGCACGAGGCGTAATCCGCGGTTGCGGCCTGCTCGCGCGAGGGTGGCCTCCTCGTGGAGTCGACGCAGCTCGTGCAATTCCCTGGCGGACATCGGGCGTTTCCGGTGTTCTCCGACCACCGCGGCCAGAGGCAGCACGAACTCGTCCCATGTGGGGTGCTGTTTGCCGCTCATGAAGCGTGACACCTGGGATTTGCTACAGAACAAGCGCCGTACCAGGTCCCCCTGGCTGAGCTTCGCCTCCTTCTGTAAGGCAACAAGTCTGCCGACCAGAGCTCGCACTTCGGGCAGGTCTTGCAGATCCGACTCGTTGACCATTCTTCCCCCCTTCTGCGTTTTCCCAGCTCATGGGTGTCCCTCGGAGTTGCAACACGTCCCTTCTTGACGCAACTCCCCAGCGGACGGCCAGCGTTGTAGGCGACTCGCTCAGCGGCGACAGCCGCCCGTCTTCAAGGAGCTTCGTGATGGCCGTCCAGTCCCCCTCTCCCGACCAGTCCGGGTGGTTCCGCCTCGTGTTGGCCGCCGTCCGTGGCGCCTGCGCAGGCATTGCCCGGGCGGTCACGACATGGGTCCTCCGGCTGATCGACCGTGAATGAAGGTGTCACACCCGCAACGGGCATAGCGCATCTTGATGGAGGATACTTCGCACAGGTGTTGTTGTGGGAGGTCGCCTCCCATTTCGCCCAGGGATGGGGGCGTCGAACCGCGAGTGGCCTCTGTGGACGTGACATCGCCGACGCCGGGGTCCTGTGCCAGATCATGGGACCCCGGCAAGGTCCGCCGGGCAGGCCTACGAGGGCCGTGCGTGAGTCCTCAATGACCGACGGTTCCGCGGAGAAGCGCGGGTCCACCGTGCTGGGCGCGGGGGCCGCGTCGCCGGTAGCCAGGCAATCCGCGGGGCCGTGCCGCCTGCCTGGCGGTCCTCGCGCCCACGGACGTGCACGTGGTCGCCGTCTGACGATCGAGAGCCATGCTCTGCCTTTCCAGCGGTCGCGCAGGCGCTGAACGAGTCATCGGTAGGAGCGGTGCGTGGGGCTCGTCCCTTCGCAGGCATGCTCCCGGGCGGGTGCGAGGCGATCAGTCGGCAACGTTGACGGCCATCCAGTGCCGCGGCCTCCCCACGCGTCGACCGCTGAACTCCGCGTTCCCTGCCGTCCGGGCGAAACTGGACCCCCTTCACCAGCACGACACCGGCCGCTTGCGCCCCACCTCCAGCGAGTACCGACCCGCGTTCTCCATGGTCGCGGGCGGCGGTATCCCCTTGTCGACTGGCTGCTGATCTTTGCCTTCGAGGTCGTCTCCGGCGCCCGGACCGTCACCGAGATCACCGAGTGGGGACAGCGCGCCACCATCACGGTGCTGGAACAACTCGGCATCCGCAGGAACTTGCCCGGACATCGCCCCGCCCCATGCCACCCCTTGCGCTGAGACGGAGCCTCGACACACCTTCATCAGCAGCTGCCGCTACTGCTCGCCCAGCCTGGTGGCGTGTTGCCCCGCCCCCGTGTCCGAGCGCCGTGTGCCGGTGAACCGCGTGGGCCGGAAAGAGCGGAGGAGGTCCTGTTCCTGATCGGTTGCTATCTCGGTCGCGGCCAGGCGTCCCAGAATCGGCGCCAAGGTGATCCCGCTGTGCGAGACGAGGCAGTACACGCGGGATTGCCCGGACGCGTAGCCGGCGATGGTGTGCCCGTCCGCGGGCAGTGATCGGAAACCGATGCGGAGATCGATCCGCGGTCGCTCGCCCGGGTCGGGCAGCAGCGCGGAGAACCGCTGAGCGAGGACGCGTGCGAGGTCCCCGTCCGGGGGTGGAGGATCGTCCGGATCGACGTGCGTGTTCAGGTCGAGAGCCTGCAGGACCGTGTGCCCATCGGCCGAGGGCCGGAGGTTGAGGCCGGGGCTGTGGATCACGCAGCGCAGGTCGAGTTCCGGGGACCTGGCGTAGCCGAGCAGCCCGACGGTGGGCGATCCGCGGCCGGTCCCGGTCACCATCGGAACGTCGATCCCGGCCCGGGCGGCCAGACGCTCCGACCAACGACCTGCCGCCAGAACCACCCGGTCGCACCTGAGGACTTCGCCGTCCGCCAGGGTGACGGATACCGCGTCGGGCTTGTCCGCGATCGTCACGACTCGGCCGATCGCGTACTCGGCTCCGTGCCGCTCGGCATCCGTCAGCAGGTTTTCGACGAAACGGTCCGGCAGCACGTATCCCTCGCTGGGGAAGTGCGCGATGCGCGTGATGGTCGCGGGGATCCGCAGGTCGCCCGCGATCCGCGTCGCCTCGTCAGGTGTGACGAAGCGGGCCGGGTAGCCGAGAGTCCGCAGCCGTTCCACATTGTCGGCGAGCCATTGCTCGTTCGAGGAGTCGGCCCACTGCAGCGCCCCGCTGGGGAAGTAGGAACGCGCGCCACCGAGTTGCTCGGCCAGCCTGCCGTGCTCCTCCATTCCGGCCAGGCCCAGCCGGTGGTAGTCCGGGTCGAGCCTGCGGTACGAGTTGACCCAGGCGAAGGTGGTCGAGGACGTGCCGGTGCCGGGTCCCCGCTGATCCAGCAGGAGAACGTCCTCGCCCGCCAGAGCGAGCTGCCTGGCGACGCTCACGCCCAGCGCGCCGGCTCCGACAATGATGATCTTCATTTTTCTTCCTGTTCCTTTCCGGCAGCGGTGCGCTGCTCAGGTGGCGGGGACGGGAAGCTCCAGGAAGAACTCGGCGGTTCCCGGACGAACCAGGGTTGTGACCACCTCGACGGTGCTTCCGTCGTCGGCACGCAACTCCCTGCGCCTCATCAGCGCGGGCGTTCCGATCTCGCTGTCCAGCAGTGCGGCGTCGTGCTCGTCGATGGCGACCGGGTCGAGGTAGAGGCGGATCGAGTCGATCGGTACTCCCCGGCGCCGCAGGTACGGCAGGGTGACGAGGTGTTCGAGGTTCTCGTTCAGCAGATCGGGAGCGACCGCGAAGAGGACGACGTGCCGCTCGACGGACTGTGGCTCCTCGCGTGCGTCCAGCTTGCGGCGGACCAGCTCCACCACGGCCGCGTCGGGGGCGGCACCGGGGAGCGTCAGGACGGCGTCGGCGGCCCTGACGACCCGGGCGGAGATGACCTCGTGTCTGCCCGGAGTGCCCTTCGCGGCCACCTCGGGCGTGACGAAGCCGAGCAGATTGATCTGCCGCCTCACGTCCGCCACGAACGTTCCGTGGCGCCGCCGACGGATCGCCAACCCCGCCTCAGCCAGGCCGTTGAGGACCCGTTGGGCCGTGGCCCGGCTGACGCCGTACTCGGTGGAGAGGTCCATCTCGGTCGGCAGTCGTGCACCGGCGGGCAGGTCCCCGGACCGGATCTTGGCTTCGATCTCTCGCCTGATCTGCACGTAAAGGGGTGTGGGCACGTATAGACCGTACAATCGGGCAATTGACCGGTCAATGGTCTCGGCGTGCCTGGATCCCATCCCGGCAGCGATGCTGCCGCCCGTTTCCGGCGGAGCCGGGACCCCGACAGACCCGCGTCACCCCGTCCTCGGCGAGGGAGTCGAGCTCTGCGTCGAGGGACTGCCGGGCGGTCGAGGCGCGGGCGTATCCGAGTCGGACGTGCCCGACCGGCTCGGCGCCGGCGCTCACCGGCCGGGGCAGCTCGGTCCAGACCGACCCCGGCTTGCGTAGGGCGGGGGTCGGCACGCTGAGGTCCTTGGCGAGTTGGGGCAGGCGGAAGCGGGCGGTGCGGTATTGGATCGCCACCTTGCTCTTGCTGGTCCGGCATGGAGAGCCCGCGGGGGCGGCGCAGGTGGACATCGGGCAGTCGTGCGATTCCAGGCGCTTGAAGTCGTCGCTCACGACCCCGGGCTGTCTCATGAGGGTGTTTCAGATGTCCAGTCGTTTGCAACGACTCACGAAACATGATCGCGACAGGTGACCGGCCGTGCGGCCGGGTGTTTCATGAGCGACCACCTATGAAACGCGCGGGAGCGAAATCGACCAGGCACTGTTGCCTACCTATCTCCATGTTCCCTCGGCTGATCAGCGGTGGGGCCGGGGGGCGGGCCGGCGCCGGGTGGCGTGGATGGAACCGAGCAGATTGAGGGACTGGGCACTGGGGCTGCCTGGTTCGGCGTGGTAGATGACGAGCTGCTGGCCGGGGGCGTCGCGTACGTCGAAAGCCTGGTAGGTGAGGGTGAGGGGGCCGACGTCCGGGTGGAGGAAGTGTTTGGCGTCCTGGGTCTTGCCGCGCACGGTGTGGGCGTTCCAGAGGCGGGTGAAGTCCGCGCTGTGCTCAGTGAGGGTGCGGACGAGTTCGCGCAGCCGTGGGTTGTCCGGGTCGAATCCGGTTGCCTCGCGAAGGTTGGCGACGGTGGCCTGTGCTGCCCGGTCCCAGTCCGTGTAGAAGGTGCGGCCCGCGGCGTCGAGGAAGGTCATGCGGGCCAAGTTGTCCGCCGGCTCGAACGGCGCGTAGAGGGCATCGGCCAGGGCGTTGACGGCGAGGAGGTCCAGGGTGCGGCTCATGACGAACGCTGGAGTGTTCGGGTAGCCGTCCATCAGCTGTCGCAGCGAAGGGCTGACCCGCTCGGCGGCGTGGACGGAGGGCTGGTCGTTCGGCGTGGCCCCGGCCAGCCGGTACAAGTGCGCGCGTGCGTCCGCGTCGAGGCGCAGCGCGCGGCTGAGCGCGTCGACCACCTGGGGTGAGGGGTTGCGCTCGCGGCCTTGTTCCAGGCGGGTGTAGTAGTCGGCGTTCACTCCGGCCAGGACGGCGACCTCCTCGCGTCGCAGTCCGGCGACTCTGCGGGCCCCGTAGCTCGCCATGCCGACGTCCTCCGGCCGCAGGCCGGCGCGGCGTGCGCGCAGGAAGTTTCCCAGGTGGTTGTCATCCATATGTGCAGGCTAGGCGGCGGCCCGGTGTGCTGCCTGGGTGTGCCGCACCCAGGCAGCACCCGTCCTGGTTGATGACCGCTGACCTGCCCAGACTCGGTGGAGCGGGAAAGACCACACCATTCGAGGAGAGGAGTCCGCCATGGCCGGGACCGTTGAGGGCGACCACGTCGACGTGGTCGGGATGTGGGTGACCGCGGATGGTCACATCCGTCAGGAGCTGCTGCCGGACGGCCGCTACGACGAAGCCCGCGGCGAGCGGCGCAGCGCGTACACCGGTCGGTACACGGTGACCGGCAGCCACCTGGACTACGTCGACGACACCGGGTTCACCGCCATGGGCGACATCCGGGACGGAGTGCTCTATCACGAGCACCTCGTGCTCTACCGGGAGCGGAAGTCGTCGTAGAGAGGCCGGGCCACGGCCGCCCTGGCACCGGGGGCGAATCCGCCGTCGGCGGACCCAGAAGTCCCGACACGGCAGCCAGTCAGTCAGCCAGCAGCAACGAGAATCAAGGACCATATCCATGACAGGACAACGACTTGACGGCAAGGTCGCGCTGATCACGGGCGCGACCGGCGGCCTCGGCACAGCGACCGCCGAACTCTTCGCCCGCGAAGACGCCCGGCTAGTGATCACCGATGTCGCCGAAGGCCCCCTGCGGGACCTGTCCCACCGGATCGGGGCACACGGCGCGGACGTCGTCGCTGCCCGCCTCGATGTCTCCTCCGCGCGGGAGTGGGACGAAGTGATCACCGTCGTACGCGACCGGTTCGGAACGCTGGACGTGCTCGTGAACGTCGCCGGCATTCTGGACTGGCCAGGTATCGAGGACACGCGGGAAGAGGCATGGGACCGCGTCATCGACGTGAACCAGAAAGGCACATGGCTCGGCATGAAGGCGGCGATGCCGCTCCTGCGCGCGAGCGGCAACGCGTCGGTGATCAATACGTCGTCAGTGCTCGGCCTGGTAGGAAGCGGTGCGGCTGCGGCCTACCAGGCGTCCAAGGGGGCCGTGCGCCTGTTGAGCAAGACCGCCGCAGTCGAGTACGCCCGGCAGGGAGTACGGATCAACTCGGTGCATCCCGGGGTGATCGCCACGCCGATGATCCAGGACCTCCTGGACGACCAAGGCGACCAGCAGCCGGACATCCAACGCACCCCCATGCGCCGAGCCGGCCGCGCCGACGAGATCGCACCCGCGATCCTCTTCCTGGCCTGCGACGACTCCTCGTTCGTCACCGGCGCGGAGCTGGTCGTCGACGGCGGGCTCACCGCGCACTGAACCACCCGGCCGTACGACGTCCACGTGTGCCTGCCGTGAATGCGTCAACGGCGTGGCCCACCCGGTCCGCGCACCGCACCACTGCACAGCACTTCAGATGCCCTGCACCGGCGCCTGCATTCACACTCACCTTCTCCAGGGACCGCACCCATGACACCTGCAACCGCATCCGCCGCAACATCCGAATCCACCGAGTTCGCTGGGAAGATCGCCCTCGTCACTGGAGCCGCGCGAGGGGTGGGCCGGGAGACCGTGGCGCTCCTCCACGCCCGCGGCGCCCGGGTCGTCGCCCTCGACCTCCGCCCCGACGTCACGAACCTGGCGGAAGAGTTTCCCGGAGTCGTCGCGACAAACGGTGACATCGCCCAGGAGGAGACCGCCCACCGCGCGGTGGCAACGGCCCTGGACGCCTTCGGCGGACTGGACATCCTCGTGAGCAATGCCGGGCGCACTCAGAACAAACCCGTCACCGAAACCACGGCCGAGGACTGGGACACCGTGATGGCGGTCAACGCCCGCGGCTCCTTCTTCTGCGCCCGCGAGGCGTTCCGGGCCATGAAGAGCCGCGGCGGCGGCGCCATCGTCAGCACCGGCTCGTACGCCTCCACCGTCGCCCTGCCCGAAGGCGTCGCCTACAGTGCGTCGAAGGGCGCTCTGGCCCAACTGACCAAGGTGCTCGCCGTCGAGGGCGGCCCGCTGGGCATCCGCGCCAACCTCGTGGCCGCGGGCGTCATCGAGACGGACTTCCTCGACACGATCCGCCCCGACAGCCGCGCCTACCTGGCGTCCTTCGCCGCCGCGCAGCCCCTGGGACGTGTGGCGCAGCCCGAGGAGATCGCCGAGGTCCTGTGCTTCCTCGTCTCGCCCCGCTCCAGTTTCGTCACGGGAGCCGTGGTCGCCGCTGACGGCGGTTTCACCGCAATCTAGCGACGCATCAGACAGCACACATCTGGCGACCACGGCCCGCAGGCCCTGGTCGTCGGCACTTCCACCGGCTCCATATCCCACAGCGGTCGGCCGAACCAGGCCCGCATCTGGTCCAGGTGCCGACGTCCCCGCGGATGGTGCCGTCCGCCAGGCCCGCCGAAGCCCTCGCGAGGACGAAGCCGGCGAGCACATCGGTCTCGAACTGCTCCAGTTCCTCGGCCGAGACCGGATCGCGGAACTCGCGCAGGTCGCGTACGGCTGCCAGCGCCAACCCGAGCCTCCTCTCCTTCACCCCGATCACGGATCGATCGAACGAAGTGAGAACGCTTCAAGAATCCTGCACTTGCGTCACCAGGGCGCCGTGCTCCGGGCACGTCGGCGAGAACCCTCGTGAACAGACGCGAGCGCCCTGTGAGCTGATCGCGTTGTCAGTCCCCTCTGTCATCATCCCGCCATGTTGTACGACGCCCTGGTGGCCGAATCCCAGCGGAGAGACTCGCTCGACGACGTGAGGTCCGACGCGCTCGACCGCGTCCGCTGGCTCGTCGACCTCCTGGAACGTCAGCGGACCGAGCACCGCCGGCTCATCGGGCACGAGCACCGGCGATCGAGGGCGGCGGGCGCGGCGATCCAGGCCGAGATCGACGGGCGGCTCGCGGCCTGCGCGGACGAGGAGGGCAGGGCCGCGGTCCTGTGCCTCATGCTGGCCGCCCGCTTCGACAACACGAGCTATTGGCAGTACGACACCGAGATCGGGTCCCTGATCTCGCGGGTGCGCGGCTGGACGCCCGAGGAGGTCGCGGTGATGCTGCTCCGCGCCACCGAGTACGCCATGGGCTACCGGTTCGCCCGTGCGCTGGGGCTGGTGCTGAACGCCGTCGACCAGCTCGACGCCGACGGCCGCCGTGCGGTCATGCCCTGGCTGCGGCGCGCACACACGCAACTCATGGACACCACGGTCGAGGCGCGCCTGCGCACGTCGCTCGTCCAGCGTCTCCGCGCTCTGCTCGCGAGCGTGGACGAGGCGCACATCCCCGACGGACTCATCCCCGCCGACGCTCCCTGGGCCGCCCCGCTGAGGGACCGTGCGAAGACGGAACCGTCACCGGAACTGGCGGGTCTCGTACGGCACTTGGTGAGCCTGTCGGGGCCGCGTCCCACGCAGAGGTGGCGGGCGACGTGCCTCGAACTCACGGACGCGGCATCGGCGCGGGATGTCGTGGCCGACGTCCTGCGGTCACTGGCCGGCGACGAGGTGCTGTGCAGCGCGGGAAGCGGTGCGCACACCGCCTGGATCCACGGCGATCACCACTACCACTACGTCGTCCACCAGAACGACGGGGACCTGGCGCGCGGCGTCGTCTGGGCGGCCGCGCTGACCGGCGGCCCGGCCGCGGTACGGCACCTCAGCGCCCTCGCTCTGCGGACCGGCGGCCACGGCAACGGCGTGATCGAGGACCTCAAGCTCGCGGGCGCGGCGATCAACGCGCTGGCCGAGAGCGGTGATCCGGCCTCTCTGGAGGCCCTGTGGCGGTTGCGGTCCCGGATCAAGCACCGGGCGCTGCGCAAGCAGCTCGACACCGCGCTGGTGACGGCAGCCGGCAAGCAGGGCATCACCGCCGGGCAGCTCATCGAGCGCACCGTGCCCGACCATGGCCTGGCCCCGGACGGTTCGCTGGAACGGGAGTTGGGCGGACACCGGGTACGGGTGGCGATCGAGGACGCGACGACCGTACGGCTCACCTTCACGCGCCCCGACGGGGGGACGTCCCGCACCGCCCCGGCGGCAGTGAAGGACGGCTTCCCGGACGAGCTCCAGGAGTTGAAGGACCTGGCCAAGGAGGTACGCGGGACACTGTCGGCCGAGCGGGCCCGCGTCGAGGCGCTGATGTCGGCCGGGCGCGAGTGGCCGTACGACGAATGGTGCCGCTACTACCGCGACCATCCGGTCACCGGGGTGCTCGTCCGCGCTCTCATCTGGGAGTTCCGCGATGTCGGGGACGCCGACGGCGAGTGGCGTGCGGTGGCGCCGATGGCCGAGCCGCCCGGCGAACCCGAGCGTGTCCGGTTGTGGCATCCCATCCTTGCGTCGACGGACGAGGTCAGAGCGTGGCGGGAGCGGCTCGTCGCGGAGCGGCTGCGGCAGCCGTTCAAACAGGCCTTCCGGGAGATCTACCTGCTCACACCGGCGGAGGAGGAGACCGGCGTCTACTCCAACCGGTTCGCCGCCCACGTCGTCCACTACCCGCAGCTCTACGCGCTGTTCAAGGAACGCGGCTGGCAGGCCAACTTCCTCGGCCGGCACGACGGCGGCTACGACGGGAAGGCGCGGGCCGAGTTCGGCGACGGCGAGTGGCGGGCCTGCTTCCACCACGAGCCCGCCGCGGACGACGACGGCGGCTACGCGCCCGACCACGCCGCGACGGACCAGGTCCGCTTCGAGCGCCGGGACGGCAGACGCTGGCGGGAGATACCGCTGGCGGAGGTACCCCCGCTGGTGTTCAGCGAGGCGATGCGGGACGTCGATCTCTTCGTGGGCGTGACCTCGATCGCCGCCGATCCCGACTGGACGGACCGGGGCGAGGACCGCCATGCCGTGTACTGGCGTACGGCCACGTTCGGCGCGCTGACGGCGAGCGCCGAGGTCCGCCGCGCGGCGCTGGAACGAATCCTGCCGCGCCTGAAGATCGCCCACCGGTGCACGCTCGACGGCCGCTTCCTGGTGGTCCGCGGGGACCTGACGACGTACCGGATCCACCTCGGCTCGGCCAACATCCTCATGGAGCCCGACGACGCCTACCTGTGCATCGTCCCGTCACCCGGCAAGGGCAACGGCAAGGGCAAGGTGTTCCTGCCGTTCGAGGACGACCGGCTCTCCCTGATCCTCAGCAAGGCACTCCTGCTGGCCGCCGACACCAAGATCACCGACGCGACCATCCTCACGCAGATCAAGCGAGGTGCCTGATGGCCACCGTGACGTTCCGGGACGAGACCGCGGCGGGCAAGCCCCTCACCGACTGGGAGGTCGCCGGGCTGCCCGACCAGATGACCGTACGGGAGCTGATCAGACTCCGGATCCGCGAGGAGGCCGCCCGCCACAACGCCCGCCCGAGCGACCGCTACAACGGCCTCGTCCGCCCCGACGACGCCGAGACGGACCTGAACGGCTACCGCCTGCGCGAGCCCCGCCGCATCGACTGGCAGCGCCAGGCCGAGATCGCCGAGCGCGCCTTCCTGGCCAACGGGTTCTTCGTGCTGGCCGGCGAGCGCCAGGTCGAGGACCTCGACGAAGTCGTGGATCTCACGGTCGATCCTGACATGGTCTTCATCAAGCTCGTCGCGCTTGTCGGGGGCTGAGGGGGGCACTTCTCAGCCGACGAGGCCGAGCCGGTCCGGCGCCGGAATCAGAAGGGCAGAGCGATCTCCGCCCACACGACCTTGCCCGACGGCGGCCATGGCTCGCTGCCCCACCGAGCGGCCAGCGCATCGACGAGGAGCAGCCCGCGGCCTCCCTCGCCGCAGGGGTTGGCGGTACGACGGGGGAGGGGCCGGCGGTCGCCTCGCGGATCTGCGACCTCGATACGGAGCGTGCCCGAGGGTTCGACAGTGAGGCTGAGTCTGAACCCGCGTCCCTTCACGCACCCGTGCGTGACCGCATTCGCCGCCAACTCGGCGACGACCAGCGCCACGGACTCGCTCACCTCGCAGCTCGGCGGCCACCCCCACTCGCTGAGCTGATGCACAGCCAGGAGCCGGGCGAGGCGAGCGCCGCGAGGCGAGGCGCTGAACAGCTGGGTGAACCGCCGGGTGGAGATTTCTGACTTCATGTCACTGAGCGTGGCCGTACCGCTCTACCCTGACCAGGCAGTCTCTCGGTACGCAGGGTGCGCGTACCGGTACGGACGGTGCCCTGTACGGGGCGTCGGCCGTGACCTCGTGAAGTGAGTGCGACAGCAGGGCGGGTGCTGGGATGACGGCCACGGAGCCGCAGGAGACGTACGACGAAGGCGACCAGGCGAGCGACCTGAACCGAGCAATCGGCAAGCAGGTCAAGGTCCTTCGGGAGCGGGCCGGGTGCACGCAGAAGGAGTTGGGGGATCGGCTCGGGTACAGCGAGGATCTGATCTCCTCGCTGGAGAGGGGGAGGCGGACGCCGCAGGCTGAGTTCCTGCGGGCGGCGGATGAACTGCTCAGCGCGGGCGGGCTGTTGGCGGTCGCCGTTGAGGACGTGGAGAAGGCCAAGGCCAAGGCGAGGGTTCGGCATCCGGCTTGGTTTCGGGACTACGCGCGTCTGGAGCGAGAAGCGGTCGAGATCAACTTCTACAACAACCACGATGTCCCCGGCCTGTTGCAGACCGAGCGTCGAACACGCGCGCTGTATGAGATGCGCAAGCCGCTGCTGGACGGCGAGACCATCGAACAGAGGGTGGCTGCACGGATGGACCGGCAGGAGATCCTCACGCACTGGCCTTCACCGATGATCACTGCGGTCATCGAGGAGACGGTGCTGCGGCGTCCTCTTGGCGGGCAGGAGATTCACAGGGAGCAGATGGAACAACTGCTCAAGCTCGGACGGCTGCGCAACGTGGAACTCCAGGTCATGCCGACGGACCGTTGGGAGCACGCGGGGATGGGCGGTTCGTTCGTTCTCCTCACCCCGAAGGGGAAACCGCAGATGGGATACACCGAGGCACAGAACTCCAGCCGGCTCACCACGGACCCCGAGGAAGTACGTATCCTGGCCGCACGGTACGGCAGCATCAGGGCACAGGCACTCACCATGCGGGAGTCCCTCACCCTGATCGAGAGCATGCTGGGAGAACGATGAGTACTGCGGCACCCGAGCGCCTCGCCTGGTTCAAGAGCAGCTACAGCGGCAACGAGGGCGGCGAGTGCTTGGAGGTCGCCGCATCGGTCGGCACCGTCCACGTCCGCGACTCCAAAGCCCCCGTCCGAGCCCAACTCGCCTTCCGCAGCCCGGAGTGGGTCGCGTTCGTGGCCTTCGCTGCCGGACGCTGACGCACACGGATTCGCTAGTGCCGTATCAGGCAACGTTCGCCCTGTTGTTGGTCCCGTGCCATTGAACCGCAGCGGGAACGAGTCGCTGCTGTGCGGCTGTTAGAGTCCCGGACCGATGAAGGGGGGCCGCTCGTGGCCAAGGTCAACATCAGTCTCGATGCCGAACTGGTGGTGGAAGTGATGGTCCTGGCCGGGGTCGGCTCGCCCCAGGACGCCGTCGAAGCGGTCGTGCGTGACTACATCGCCCGGGGACACCGAACCGAGGCACGCACCGAGCTCAAAGACCAGAGCCTGCGCGAGGTCGAGGTCAAACCGCAGGAGCCTCAAGGCTGACCACTGTGATCGCGTGACGTCGCTCCTGCTCCGTTGGCACGCGTCCAAGGCTCGAGGACAGGGCAGTGGCAAGTGACGAGCCTCTCGGGATCCGTTCCGGGAGGCATGGCCACCAGACTGTGCGAGTGACGATTCGAGTACACGTACGCGAGATCGACGATGATGAGGGGCAGCGGCTGCTGCGGATCATTCGTAGAGGCACCGGGTCGGTGGTGTCCTGGCGGCGGGCCCAGATGGTGCTGCTGTCCGCGCAGGGCATGCCGGTGGCGAGGATTGCCGAGGTGTCGTTGACCAGCGAGGACCGGGTCCGGGATGTGATCCACAACTTCAACGCCGACGGCTTCGAGTCGCTGTACCCGAAGTACAAGGGCGGCCGGCCCAAGACGTTCACGTTGCCCGAGCGGCGCGAGATCAAGAAGATCGCGAAGCCTTTCAACGCCTGAAGACCTGGAAGACCTCCCGTGGTCCGGACTACGCGGTGAAGAAAGCGCGCGTCGAGCACCTCTACGCGATCGCCGACGGCGAGGTCATACCCGAAGACGGTGAACCTGAAGTCATCTTCTGCATGGACGAGTTCGGGCCGCTCAACCTGGTGCCCCACCCGGGCCGGCAATGGGCTGAACGCGGCGGCAAGCACAAGAGCCCCGACCGTGAACCACGCCGCAGGCGGCGGGCGACCTATAACCGCTACGGCGGAGTGCGGCACCTGTTCGCCGCCCTGGACCTGGCCAAGGACAAGCTCTACGGCCACATCAAGCCGATCAAGAGGCGGACACAGTTCCTCGAGTTCTGCCGCTACCTGCGCACTCTCTACCCGTCGACGGTGCGGATCGCGATCGTCTGCGACAACTCCCCGCATCTGACCACGAAGAGGTGCCAACGAGTCGGCACCTGGGCCGCGGCTAACAACGTCGAGATCGCCTACACCCCGACGAACTCCTCGTGGCTCAACCGGATCGAGGCCCAGTTCACGGCCCTGCGCTCCTTCACCCTCGACGGCACCGACCATGCCAGCCACAAGGAACAGGGCAGCATGATCCGCCACTACATCATCTGGCGAAACCGCCACGCCGACGACCAACGCCTACGCGCCGTCGTCAACAGGGCAAACGTTGCCTGATCCGGCACTAGTTCGCATTCCCCGCCCCGAGTTCAGCCGAGCGTGTTGGACTCACCGCGACCGTCCGCGGCGCGGAAGGGGATGCAGTCAGGGTCTCCGGAGTCGTGTGCGCACGTTAGGACTCTGGTAAAGCGCTCACTAGCCGGTAGTCGACGGTGTTCCGGTCTAGAGGTCCTGTCGATTGGCGTGGGGCCTGGGGTGATGGCTCTGTGGCCCTGGTCCGCCGACCTGCCATGATCATCTCAACATGTTGCATGGTGGGAGGCAAGAGATGGTGACCCCGCTGCCCGATGGGCTGGCTACGCCAGCACTCTTGGTCGATCCGGACGTTCTGGACAGAAACATCTCGCGGATGGCTGAGGCTTCGCGGTCTCAAGGGTTCGCTCTGCGCCCGCATGCCAAGAGCCACAAGTGCGCGCAGGTCGCCGACCGTCAGCTTCGGGCTGGCGCGCGCGGGCTGTCCGTAGCCACGATCAGCGAGGCCGAGGCATTCGCCCGGGTCGGCGTGGATGACCTGTTCATCGCTTATCCCGTGTGGCTCGATGGCGACAAGACGCAGCGGCTGCGCCGGTTGGCGGACGACGTTGCCCTGAGAATCGGTGTCGAGTCGGTCGAGGGCGCGCAGCGGCTGGGAAGAGCCGTGCGCGGCAGCGCCCGGCCGGTCGAGGTGCTGGTCGAGGTTGACAGCGGGAGTCATCGCACGGGAGTACAGCCTCACGCTGCTGGTGAGGTCGGGAAGGCTGCGGCCGACGCGGGACTGGATGTTGCCGGCGTGTTCACGTTCCCGGGACACGGCTACGGACACGGCGCGCAGGCGCGCGAGCGTGCCGCACGGGACGAGGAGCGAACTTTGGGCGAGGCCGCACAGGCGCTGCGGGACCTTGGGATCGAAGTCCGTGTGGTCAGCGGCGGGTCGACTCCGACTGTGGGGCAGTGGCAGCCGGGTGCGGTGAACGAGTTGCGGCCCGGTGTCTACGTCTTCAATGACGCCACCCAGCTGGCCATCGGCACCTGCGGGGTGGAGGATCTCGCACTGGTTGCCGCGGCGACGGTGATCAGCGTGCCCGCCCCGGACCGCTTTGTGCTTGATGTCGGTAGCAAGGTCCTCGGCTCCGACCGGTCGTCTTGGGTGACGGGCCACGGCTACCTGCCCCAGTTCCCGCAGGGAACCATCACCGGATTGTGGGAGCACCACGCCGTAGTCCGGCTTCCCGAAGGGGTGCGGGGGCCATGCCTCGGGTCGGTGGTCGCTGTGATCCCCAACCACATATGTACGCCGGTGAATCTCGCCGATGAGCTGCTGGTCGTCCGAGACCGCGAGGTGATCGACCGCTGGCAGGTAACGGCACGAGGTGCCAATACCTGAGCATCGTCTCAGGCCGGGAGCCGGCGGTAGCAGATCAGAGTTGCGGCTGTCCCGGCGAAGGCAAGGAAGTGTTCAGCCTTGCGCTCGTATCGACGATGAAGGTGATGGCAGCCGGCCAGCCAGTCCACCGCCCGCTCCACCCGGTGGCGGCCCCAGCCGCTGCGAGGACTCGATCCCCTGGCGCGCGATGCGCGGGACGATGTTCCGGCTGCGGAGCCACCGTCGCAGGCAGTCGTAGTTAGGCGTACCCCTTGTCGGCGTGGAGCTTGGCAGGCTGTCGCCGACGCGGTCCACGGCGAGATACCCCGTACCAGGGGTTCCAGTCCCAGGCTGTCATGTGTGTTCGCAGCAGAGATGCCGATCGAGAGGGGCAGACCGGACCGTCGGTGAGCAGGTGGACCTTCGAGCCTTTCTCGCCGCGATCTACGTGCACGCCCCGTACCCCGCTGCTCCCGACGGGACGTCAGGTCACCGTCGTGCCCGCTCCTGCCAGTACCGGAAGGTTCTGGCTGCGTCGGGGAGGAGGTCCCAGGGGTGGCTCGTCATGTGGCGGCCGATGCGGCGGAAGACGGGGGTGGCGTCCGCTGTGCGCTTCATTCGGGTCAGGGCGAAGGCGAGGAGGTTGAGGTCGTACAGGGACTCGGCGTGGGGTGAGGTGTCCGTGTGGAACCAGTTGGTCAGTGCGGTGTTTGCCTCGGTGGCCGCCTTGGGTTCGTACCAGTGGCCGTCGGCTGCGAAGGAGCCTGTGGAGGCGTTGGTCGTTCGGTGGGCGACGAGTTCGACCCGGGCTGCGAGAGGGAGTAGGGCCAATGGTGATCCGTGAGGTGCCTGGCTGGTGCAGCGGTCTGCGAAGTCGAGCATCTGCACGAGCGTTCCGTGGCCGCGGGGGGAGAGGTGGCGGAGCATTTGGTGGTGGGCGGTGCGGTTCCAGGGGTCGCGGGTGACTGCCTCGGTCCACATCGGGACGGCTGCTTGGGGTGGGGATCCGCAGGCGTACATCAGTCGGAGCACGGCCAGCCACGGGGTGGGGTCCTCCGGGGCGGCGTCCGCCGCTCGTCTGCAGTCGCCGTACACATCCCATACGTTGGACCAGTCGGTGTGCTGCTTCACCTGGGCGACCCGGGTGCATGCCGCTACGACCAGGGCGTCGGGGTCGCGTGGGCAGTCCTTGGCCCAGCGGTCCGTGACGACCGGTGGGAGGGTGTGTGCCAGTACGGAGATGCGGTGCACTCGTCGGTCCCAGTCGCGGCCCGTGGCGCGTAGGAGTTCGGCCGCGGGTGTCCACAGGGGGCGGGTCGCGCCGGTTCCGAGGCCGTGCATCTGCTGCGAGGGGCGCAACTCGGCGAGGGTTCGGTGCAGTTGGCGGTCGTCCAGCTCGGGGCCTGTGAGCAAGGGTGTTCGGCGTCGCAGCATGGCAGTCCGGGGGAGGGGAGCGGGCGGGGCGGCGCCAGGGGCACGCCGAAAACCGGGAACACGCAAGAGTTGCCCGTGCACGCTGTGCGGTTGACAGCGGATTGCGGCGGATTCTTGGGAGTTCCCGGTTTCAGTTTTCGGTGGCCGGTCCGGTTTCTGGTTTCCGGAACGGCTTACCGGTGCGGTGGAGTCAGGACAGTCAGGACAGGGGCGCGGTGTCCTGTGTCTTGTGCTTGCCCGACAGCCGTTCGCGGATCAGCGCGAAGGCCACCACGCCGACGGCCGCCAGGGTGGACAGGACCACTTGGTCGCGGCCGCCGCCGTCGGCCGTGTCGGTCAGCATGTAGCCCAGGACGAAGGTGATGAGGGCGATGGTGGCCCAGGTCAGGTACGGGTAGAGCCACATCCGGACGACCAGCTTCTCCGGGGACTCGCGTTCGATGATCTTGCGCATGCGCAGCTGGGAGAAGCAGATCACCAGCCAGACGAACAGGGCGATCGCGCCGGAGGCGTTGAGGAGGAACTGGAAGACGGTGTCCGGCCAGAGGTAGTTGAAGGCGACGGCGACGAAGCCGAAGACGACTGAGGCGAGGATGGCCGCGCGGGGGACGCCGCGGTTCGTGGTCTGGCCGAAGGCGGCGGGGGCGTCGCTGCGGCGGCCGAGGGAGAAGGCCATGCGTGAGGCGGTGTACAGGCCGGAGTTGAGACAGGACAGCACGGAGGTCAGCACGATGGTGTTCATGATCTGCGCGGCGTGCGGGATGCCGATGGAGCTGAGGGCGGCGACGTACGAGCCGTCCTTGAGGATGGCCGGGTCGTCCCAGCGCAGCAGCGACACCACGACCAGGATCGAGCCCAGGTAGAACACCGCGATCCGCCAGATCACGCTGTTGGTGGCCTTGGTGACTGCGCCCCGCGGGTCGGCGGTCTCGCCCGCCGCCAGGGTGACGATCTCGCTGCCCATGAAGGAGAAGACGACCATCAGGACGCCGGTGAGGATGGCGCCGGGCCCGTTCGGCAGGAAGCCGCCGTGTGCGGTGAGGTTGGTGAAGCCGCTGGCGGGGTGGTCGGAGCCGGGCAGCAGACCGAAGAGGGCGAGGCCGCCGATCACGATGAACGCGGCGATGGCGACGACCTTGATGCCGGCGAACCAGAACTCGAACTCGCCGTAGGAGCTGACCGAGACCAGGTTGGTGGCGGTGAGGACGATCATGACGATCAGGGCCCAGCCCCATTGCGGGACGGCGGGGATCCAGCCCGCGAGGATCTTGGCGCCGGCGGTCGCCTCCACGGCGAGCACCACGACCCAGAAGAACCAGTACAGCCAGCCGATGGTGAAGCCGGCCCAGCTGCCGAGGGCGCGGTCCGCGTAGGCGGAGAACGAACCGGAGGTGGGGTTGGCCGCGGCCATCTCGCCGAGCATCCGCATCACGAGGACGACGAGGACGCCGACGAGCGCGTAGGAGATGAGGATGCCGGGGCCCGCGGCGGCGATGCCGGAACCGGAGCCGACGAACAGGCCGGCGCCGATGACGCCGCCGATCGCGATCATCGACAGGTGGCGGCTCTTCAGGCCGGCCTTCAGGCCGGGGTCGGCCGCAGGGGTGGCCTGCGGATCCGTGGCGGAGGGGGCTGGGGCAGGGGGACGTGTGGTCATCTCGACATCCGTAGGGGAGTGGGAGTGGGGAGGGCGGGACCAGGGACGTCTGGAAATTAGTTCAGTACGATCAGAAAGAACAGTCTTGTTTAACTGTTCATCTTGCTCTATTTTTCGGGTTCCGTCCGGTCCCACTCCCCCGCGGAGCCCCCATGCACCACACCGCGCCCGCCAGGGCGGCGCCGTCGCGAGAACCCTCCGTGCGGACGCCGTCGCCGTGGGCCCTGCCCACTTTGTGCGCCCTGCCCTCTTTTCGCAGGCCGTTAGGGTGGCGTCGTGGTGAATGCAGCGGGCAAGTTCGGCCCCTACAACCAGCCGGTTCCCGCGCGGCCCGCGCCGGTCGGCGGCCCCTGGGACACGCGTGTCCTGGCCGGTCGGGGCCCCACGGGAGCGGAACTCGTCCGGTCCCGGATCGCCCTGCGGGTGCGGCTGAGGGCCGTGTCGCCGGGGGACCGGCTCCCGGACGCGGGTGTTCTCGCCGAGGAGCTCGGGATCAGTGAGATCACCGTGCGCCGCGCGCTGGAGGCCATGTGCCAGGACGGCCTGCTCGACCGGCGTCGCGGCCGGGCGGGCGGCACCTTCGTCGCGGCGGACTGGGACGCGGTCGTCGCCGTGCTGCACGACACCGACGAGGCGGACTCACTGGACGCCTTCCATCTGCTGATCGAGTGCGGGCTGGTGGCGCACACCGCGGGTGAGCTCCCGGAGGGCCGACTCGACGGGCTGCGGGCACTGGTCGAGGAGATGGACCTGGCCGACGACCCGGCACGACTGCTCGAACTGGAGATCCGCTTCCACCTCGACCTGGCTCAGGCGCTCGGCGGCGCCGGGATCCGGGAGTTCGCCGCCGACCTGCTCGGCAAGCAGTGTCTGCTGCGGCCCGCTCCCGACCCCGCGGTGGTACGGGCCCGTAACCGCTGCCACGCCGACCTGCTCGACGAACTGGCCCGGGGAGCGATGGACCCGGCGGTACGGGCGGTGAAAGCGCACCGGCATGCCGGTACGCCGGACTGACCCTCCCCGTCCCCTCCCTCCCGTCCCCTCCCCTCCCTCCTCGTTCCTCTCAAGGCCGCCGCCTCTCAAAACGCTCTTCCAGAAGGAGCTGTCGCCATGTCTGACCCCGGACCTCTCGGACCGTCGTCGACGCCGGGCCCCGTCGGCGGCGCGCCCGAGCGGCTGCGCGGTGGCGTCCTCGGCATGGCGGACATCGCCGCCGCCACGATGGCCAACGTCGGCCCGGCCATGAGCTTCTTCTTCGGTTTCGCGTTTCTGGCCACCACGGCGGGCGTCGCGTCACCGCTGACCATCGTGGCGGCGGGGGTTGCGGTCGCGTTGTTCGGCAACACGCTGGCCGAGTTCTCCCGTGCGCACCCCTCGGCGGGCAGCTTCACCACCTTCGTGGGCAAGACTTTCGGCCCGGTCAGCGCGGTGACCACGGCTCTGCTCGCCGGACTCGGCTACATCATCGCGATGGCCTCCGTCATCGCGATCTCGGGCGGGTTCATGCAGATCACCCTGCACCACTACACCGGCGTCGACCTGCCGTGGATCCTCTGGACGCTGCTGCTGACCGGGCTGGCGGTGGTGCTGATGCTGCGCGGGATCGTGGTGTCCACCAAGTGGGCCGGCTACTTCTTCGGCGTGGAGATGCTGGTGCTGGTCGTGGTCTCGGTCGCGGCGATCGTCGAGCACCGGGGCAACCTCTCGGTGGCCCCGTTCCTGCCCTCCCACCTCACCCACGGCGTCAAGGGCCTCGCGGCGGGCTTCCCGCTGGCCGTGTACCTGTTCATCGGCTGGGAGAACTCGGCGGCACTGGCCGAGGAGACGGAGAACCCGCGGCGCAACGTCGGCCGTGCCGTGTTCTCCTCCGTCGCGATCATGACGGTCAGCTACATCCTCTTCTCCTACGCCACGGTGACCGGTTTCGGCTACGACGTGCAGCGGCTCGGCGACTCCCCGATCCCGTTCGTCGACGTCGCGCGGCACACCCTCGGGGCGCTGGCGATCCTCGCCTACGTCGGCGGCCTGACCTCCACCCTCGGCGTGCTGATCGCGGGCATCAACTCCCAGGCCAGGCTGGTATTCAACGCCGGACGCGAGGGGCTGTTGCCGTCCTTCTTCGGGTACGTCCACCCCACCCGCCGTACGCCGAACAACGCGATCGTCACCTTCACCGTCACCGCGCTGCTGATCATCGCGGGCTGGGGTCTGGGGCATCTGCTCGGGGACGGGGGTCAGATGAACCCAGTGGTCTTCTTCGCCGAGTCCTCCAGTTTGGGCGCCATCCTGATCCTGCTGGTCTACCTCGCGTCCAACATCGCGCTGCCGCTGTACTACCGCAGGTACCGGCCGCAGGAGTTCCGGATCGTGCGGCACGTGGCGCTGCCCGCGGTCGGCGCCCTCGCCGTCCTGGTCCCCCTGTACTACCTCGCCAAGCCCGGCCAGCCCGCCCCGTACAGCTGGTTCCCGTACGCGGCCCTGGCCACCCTCGTCGCCGCCGTCTGCTACGCGACCCTCCTGGTCCGACGCGACCCGGGGCTGGCCGAGCGGGTGGGGTCGGTCGTCGCGGACGCGGAGTGAGCGCGGCCTGGTCGTCTCCGGGGTGGACGGGGCGCTGTTTCTGCCCGGACCGGACCGGACCGCCTGGAGGCTCGTGGGGAGGCGTCACAGATCATCGGGGAGCAGCCGAAAGGCGGGCTGGCCCGTGAGTGGTCGCATCATGCGGAAGTGGCTGTCCGTGGTGAAGATGTCCGCCGTCTGGAAGGCCGAGGCCAGGGCCACGTTCATGGCGTCGGCGAGCCCCACGCCCGCTCCGCCGTCCGCGTCTGCGTACCCCCGCATCACGGCCATGGCGCTCCGGAGATGTGGTGCGGTGTCGGGGATCTCGAACCGGCGGGCCTCCGCCTGTCCGGCGATGAAGTCAAGCGCGTTCATGGCCGCCACGGGGCCGATCCTCGTGGTCAGCAGAGAGTCGAGCTCGGCGAGCACCATGGAGGACACCACGAGGTGGCCTGTGCGGGCCAGGGCTTCGCGGTGGGCCACGTGGCGGGGGTCCTTGGGTGTGAACAGCCGGTACAGGGCGTTTGTGTCGGCGATGGCGACCGGAATGTCAGCCATCGGTCCCCGCGTCGTCGGCGGCTGCGCCCATACCGCGCAGCGTCGCCTCGATCTCGTCGTCGTCCAGTACGGGGCCGCCCAGGTCCGGAAGATCCAGCTCGCCCATGGGGTCGGTCCGGAACGGGTAGGCGGGCCGGCCCGTCAGCGCACCGCGGGGCACGATGTCCCCTATGGGTACGCCGTCCTTGGTGATGGTCACTGTCTCCCCGGCCGCCACACGGGCCAGGACCCGCGAGGTCTGCTGGTTGAGCTCCCTCAGCGGTACCTCCGCGTTGTCACTCATGCCTCTACCGTACTACTCGTTCTACATGGCGGCGAGCGGCCGGGTGATCGCCCCTGAGCGCGGGCACGGGTGAACACTTGCCGCCGCTCGCCCGTACCCCTTCCCGTAGCGGTGTCGACCGGATACGGAGAGGGACGTGCCACAGCAGTCGCAGCGAGGGCGGGGCGGCCTCGCAGTGGACCATGCCCGGCTGTTGACGCGGGGTGCCGCGCTGGTCGGGGGGCTGGCTCTGCTGCCGTTGATCGCGGCGTGCGGGGGTGCCGAGGGGGGTAAGGCGGCGGATGCCAAGGCGTCTGAACGGTCCTCCGCTCCCGTGGCCGGTGTCGTCGCGCCCGCCAAGGTCGAGGTGATCGCCGCTCTGACCGGGTGCAAGGTCGAGATCCGTATCGAGGCGGACGAGCTGCGCGAGGGGCAGTGCAAGACCAAGCAGGGGAACTACCGCATCACCACCTTCCCCGAGGAGAAGCTCAAGCTGACCTGGCTTGATGCTGCTTCCGTGTACGGGGGCAAGTACCTGGTCGGCCCGCAGTGGGCCGTGGGCGCCAAGCCGGAGGTGCTGGAGCGGCTGCGTCCCAAGCTGGGTGGGACCATTCAGTCGTTGCGTGGCGTGGGCCCGGCGAATCCGGCTCCGAGCGCGTCCTAGTGCTGTGAGGTGCGGCAGTGCGTGCACCCTGATTTCTCAGTCCTGGGCAGGGATGTCCAGGGCGGTCCCGTACAGGCGGGACACTCGGATCTGGATCACCACGCGCCGGTCGGGCAGCGGCTGCTCGCCGGGGGCCGCGCCGTCGGCCGGGTCGACTATCTGCGCCACGCCCTCCGCCACCGCGAACGACCAGACGTCCGGGCCGCTGACGTGCAGTGAGGTGTGCGGGTCGCGGCGCAGTTGGCGGACCTTGAGGCGGTCGGCGGTGGAGGAGACGCGTAGGACGCGTTCCTCGGCGTTCCAGTCGTAGAGGACGGTCGACAGGTGCGGGTGGCCGGTGCTCCTGACGCTCGCGAGTACGCCGAACTGCTGCTGCCGCAGTAACTGGGAGAGCTCCTGGTCGGTGAGCGTCCGGGGGGCCGGGCCGTCGTTCTTTGTGGTGCCGGTAGTGCCGGTGACACCGGTGGTGCCGGTGGTGCCGGTGGTGCCTGTGGTCGTTTCGGTGGCGGTGTTCTCGCTCACGGGGATCAACCTTTCAGGGTCAGACGGCGGCGGCGTGGGTGGGAGCCTGCGTGTCGACGGCAGGCTCCTCGGCGGTCTGGCGCTCGGGGCGGCGCAGCATCGTGAGGGCGACGGTGAAGGCGGTGACGAGGAGACCCGCGCCCACCGCGAAGGCGAGCCGGTAGCCGCCGGTCAGTGCTTCGGCTGCCGTCCGGCCGTCCGCCGTGAGGCGCTCGGTGCGGGAGGCGGCCAGGGTGGAGAGAACCGCGACGCCCAGGGCCATGCCGATCTGCTGGGTGGTGTTGAACAGGCCGGACGCGAGACCGGCGTCCTCCTCGTTCGCGCCGGACATACCGAGTGTCGTCAGCGCCGGCAGCGCGAGGCCGAAGCCCCCGGCGAGCAGCATGACGGGGAGGAGGTCGACGGCGTAACCGGCCTGTACGGGAACGCGGGCGAGGAGGGCGAGGACGCCGACGAGGAGCGCGATGCCCGCCAGCAGGACGTTGCGTTCACCGAAGCGGGCGTTGAGAGGGGCGGAGGCTGCCAGGGAGACGGCACCGATGACGGCGGCTGCCGGGAGCATCGCGAGGCCGGTCTCGGCGGCGCCGTATCCGAGCACCTTCTGGAGGTACAGGGCGACGAGGATCTGGAAGGAGAAGAGCGCCGCGACCATCAGGATCTGCACCAGGTTGGCGGCCGAGACGCTGCGCGAGCGGAGGATCCGCAGCGGCATCAGGGGGTTCCTCGCGGTGGCCTGACGGACGAGGAACGCGGCGAGCAGTACGGCGGCGAGGGCGCCGAAGCCGAGGGTGCGGCCCGAGGTCCAGCCGTATGCCTCGACCTTCACGACGGTGTAGATGCCGAGCATTAGACCGGCCGTGACCACCACAGCGCCGAATACGTCCGCGCCCGCTTTGAGGCCCAGGCCGACGTCACGGGGCAGGACGCGTAGGGCGATCGCGAGGACGGCGATGCCGATCGGCAGGTTGATGAAGAAGATCCAGTGCCAGGTGAGCGCGTCGGTGAGTACGCCGCCGAGGACCTGGCCGATGGACGCGCCCGCCGCACCGGTGAAGCTGAAGACGGCGATGGCCCTGGCGCGTTCCCTGGGCTCGGTGAACAGCGTCACGAGGATGCCCAGGCCGACGGCGGAGGCCATCGCGCTGCCGATGCCCTGGAGGAAGCGAGCGGCGATCAGTACGGCGGGCGAGGTGGCCACGCCGGCCAGCAGCGAGGCCGCGGTGAAGGCGGTGGTACCGGCCAGGAACATGCGCCTGCGGCCGATCAGGTCGCCGAGCCGGCCGGCCAGGAGGAGCAGGCTGCCGAATGCGATGAGGTAGGCGTTGACGACCCAGCTGAGGCCTGCGGGGGTGAACCCCACGTCGTTCTGGATGGCCGGCATCGCCACGGTGACGATGGAGCCGTCGAGGACGATCATCAGCATCCCCGTGGCGATGACTCCCAGGGCGAGCCGGCGTGAACGAGGGGCGGCGGGTGAACGAGGAGCGGCGGAAGAAGCGGGGGATGGCGCGGCGCCGGATTCGGCAAGCATGCGGTCTCTCCTGTCAGTTGGGGCGACAGGAGAGACCGTAACAGATGGTTTTGTTGCAGACTATTTTTTTCGGTCTTACTTTGGGGTTCGCGTCCTCGATCACCTGGACTGGCGCGCCCGGCGGGCGGTGCGTGGGGTCTCGACAGGGTTCGCCAGGCTGTCTCCGACCAGGTGGTTCAGGGCTCGCAAGAGGACATCCCTGTCCTTGCCGGGAAGCGCGGCCAGGGCGTCGCGGTGCACGCGGTCGACGATCTTCTGGCTCTGTTCGGCGACGCGGGCCCCCTCGTCGGTGACGGCGATGATCCGGGCGCGCCGGTCCGTACTGGACGGGCGGCGCTCGGCCAGACCGGCCTCCTCCAGGGCGTCCACCGTCACCACCATCGTGGTCTTGTCCATGTCGCCGATCTCGGCGAGCTGGATCTGGGTGCGCTCCTCCTCCAGGGCGTGCACGAGCACGCAATGCATCCGGGCGGTCAGGCCGATCTCGGCGAGGGCGGCGGACATCTTGCTGCGCAGGACGTGACTGGTGTGGTCGAGGAGGAACGACAGATCCGGTTCGGTGCGCGCGGGCGTCATGGCGGTCATGCCTGCCAGCGTAGGGCAGTTCGATCTGATGCGGATTATCCAGAAGAGACCAACCCACGGCTACGAAGCGATGCGCTCCGGCGCGCGCCAGGAACCCGCGGTGCGCGGGGCGGTGGCGTGCCTCCAGCGGGCGAGCGGGATGACGGGGGCGGGGGGTGCCGCGTCGGTCTCGGCCTGACGGAAGAGCATTGAGAGGACGACGGTCACGGCCGCCAGTTCCTCCGGGGTCGGTGAGCCCGAGACGACTTTCCACAGGCTCTCTTCTACGGACATCGAGTCTGCTGACACAGGATTCTCCGATCGGGAAAGGAACGTGCGCTTTCGACAGAGGGCAGGGGGAGGGGGAGGGGCCTGGGGCAGGGGTTGTGCGTGGGCGGCCGGCCCCCGGGGGATGTGGGCCGGCCGCCCGGCTCGGGTGGGCGCGGGGCTCGGGGAGCCGCGGGCCCCTGTGGTGGGTGGTCGGCGGGGACCCCCCGGACGAGCGAGGTGCGGGTGAGTGTTCAGGAGCCCGCCGGGCGTGCCCTGCGGCACGTAGCCATGGGCGCGCCCGACGCGGCTCAAGAACTCAACCCCCGTCGGCGGGCGCCGTTCAGGACGCCACCGTGACCTGCGACGCCTTGCCGCCGGTCTCCGGGACGGCCCGCTTGGCGTCGGTCGTCGCGGCGGCCGCCGCGGCTTCTGCCGCCTCCGCCGCCGCACCCACCGGCCGAAGCCCGCTCGGGATCAGCATCGACGCGACCGCCGCGGCCAGGACCACCGCCGCGCCGACCCACACCGCGGGGATCATGCCGTCGACGAAGTGCTGCGGGGTCTCGTAGCCGCCCTGCGCCGCGAACACCGCCGCCAGGACGGCCACGCCCAGCACGCCGCCCAGTTCACGGCCCGCGTTGTTCACGCCGGACGCGATGCCCTCCTGGTCGCGGCGGACCGAGGAGAAGACCATGTTGACGACGGGGGCGTAGAACAGGGACATGCCGACGCCGAGGATGGCGAAGGGGGCCACCAGGGAGCCGTAGCCGACGGTCGGGGTGGCGACCAGGGCGAACCAGCCCAGGCCGATGGACTGGAGGACGAAGCCGATCGCGAGGATGGTGCGGCCGCCGAGGCGGTCCGACAGGACGCCGGCCACCGGGGCCACCAGCATCGGCATCGCCGTCCAGGGGAGGGTGCGCAGGCCCGCCTCCAGCGGCGAGTAGCCCTGGGCAGTCTGGAGGAACTGCGCCACCAGGAAGATCGCGCCGAACATGCCGAAGTACATCAGGACCGAGGCCAGGTTGGTCATCGAGAACGCCCGGCCGCTGAACAGGCTCAGCGGCAGCATCGGGTGCTCGACGCGGTTCTCCCAGGCCAGGAAGGCCAGGATCAGCGCGCCGCCCGCGACGAAGCCGGCCAGCACCTCGCCCGAGGTCCAGCCGATGGCGCCACCCCGGACAAGGCCGAGAACCACACCGAACAGACCGAGGCTGAGCAGAGCCGTGCCGACCAGGTCGAGCTTGGCGCTGGCGCCCCGGCTCTCGGCGAGCCAGATCTTGGACAGGGGGAGCAGGACGAGGCCGAGCGGCACGTTGACCCAGAAGATCCACTGCCAGGACGCGCCCTCCACGATCGCGCCGCCGACCACCGGGCCGAGCGCGATCGCGAGACCGGCGACCGCGCCCCAGGCGCCCAGCGCGGCACCGCGCTTGGCGGGCGGTACGGCCGCGGAGAGAAGGGTCAGGGTCAGCGGGACGACGATCGCTCCGCCGATGCCCTGCACGGCGCGCGCGAGGATCAGCTCGTTCGCCGTGTCCGACATGGCGGCCCCGGCCGAGGCCAGGGTGAAGATCGCGGTACCGATCATGAACAGTCGGCGACGGCCGAAGCGGTCGCCCAGTGCGGAGCCCGTCATCAGGAAGACGGCGAACGTCAGGGTGAACGCGTTGACCGTCCACTCCAGTTCGTCGAGCCCTGCGTTGAGGTCGTCACGGATCGCGGGCAGCGCGGTGGTGACGACGAGGTTGTCGAGGGAGGTGATGAACATCGCCACGGCGGCGATGACGAACGTACGGACGGGATGGCCCTGTGTCTGGGCACTCATGGTTCGTCCTCTCACATGTCGCGCAGGAAATCCCTGGCTTGCCGGAGAATGCGGTTGCGGGTGGGGCCGATGGAGCCGCGCGGCATGGCGAGAGCCGCGCTGATCGCGTCGTAGCTCATGGGGGGATCGCGGAGCAGCAGTCCCAGCAGAGCCTGGTGCTGAGCCGGCAGATGCCGGATGGCCTTCCGGGCGAGATCGCCCTCCGCCCTGCTGAGGACGGTCTCTTCCGGAGTGGCCTGGTGGTGCCCGGTCTCGTGGGTGAACTCCGAGAGGTCGTCGACCAGGTGGTACTTGACGCCGTTGCCCGACACCTTGAGCGCCTCACGGCGAGCCGTGGTGACGATCCAGGCGCCGAGCCTGGACGGGTCGTTGAGCGCGCCGATGTTCTCGATGACGCGCAGCCAGGTGACCTGGCAGACGTCCTCGCAGTCGGCGGGGCGCAGCCCGTGCGAACGGGCGACCGTCCAGACGATCGGGCGGAACCTCTGGATGAGGCGCCCCCAGGCCGTCTGATCGCCCGCGCGGCAGGCTTCCACCAACTGAACGGCGGACTCGGGCACTTGAGCCCGGACGGTCGTCGTACCGGCCACGTCAACCTCCTTCGGTCCTCCCCGTAGGGACCTGTTGAACTCCCTTGTCCCATAAGCGAGTCGCAGGCCACTGGACCCCCGGTCGCCGGGCTCTGCATCCGGGGTAGCGGCCCGGCGGGTGGGAGTGGAACGGCTCGTACGGCCGGTATCCGTACGCCGATTCGGGCCCTCTGTCGGGTGACGGTCGCCCCGCCCGTCCGGCTCGGCCGGAGGTGGCGCGCGACGCACCGAGAGGGGAAATCACTAATGATCACGGATGAGTACGCCCGGACCCTCGCGTCCGTCAACGACCGGATCCGGGACCTCAAGGACAGCGGCTTCTACACCTTCGAAATGCCCTTCACCGCCGCTCCCGGCGGCCGGTCGGAGATAGACCACCGCGAGGTCATCATGCTGACCAGCGGCAACTACCTCGGTCTGGCCGGACACCCGGAGATCAACAAGGCGGTCAAGGACGCCCTGGACACCTACGGTTCGGGAGCCTGCGGCGCCCGCCTGAACAACGGCACCACCGTGCTCCACCTGGAGCTGGAGGAGAAGCTCGCCGACTGGATGGGCACCGAGGCGGCCATCACCTACAGCTCGGGATACATGGCCAACCTCGGCACGATCTCCGCGCTGTGCGACAGCGACACGATCGTCATCACCGACCAGATCAACCACATGAGCATCCTCGACGGCTGCCGGCTGGCCGAGGGCGCCGTGAAGATCTTCGCCCACAACTCCATGGAGAAACTGGAGTACGTCCTCAAGCGCAACGCCGACGCCAAGAAGAAGTTCGTGGTCGTCGACGGCGTCTACTCCATGGACGGCGAGATCGCGCCGCTGGACGACATCCACCGGCTCACCGAGCAGTACGGCGCGATGCTGATGGTCGACGAGGCCCACGGCACCGGATTCCTCGGCGAGAACGGACGGGGCGCCGGGGAGCACTACGGGATCATCCCCGACATCACGATGGGCACCTTCAGCAAGACCCTCGGCGGGGTGGGCGGATTCGTCACCGCCAGCCACGACATCGTCGAGTTCCTGCGCCACTCGGCGCACGCCTACATGTTCAACGCGAGCCTGCCCGCGCCGACCGTGGCCGGCGTGCTCAAGGCCCTGGAGCTGATGCGCCGCGAACCGTGGCGCACCGAGAAGCTCTGGGAGAACACCATGCGCTTCCGCTCCGGGCTCATCCGCGCCGGCTTCGAGGTGCTGGGCAGCGTCACGCCCGTCATCCCGATCCTCGTCGGTGACGACATCGCCGCGCTGCGCATGTCCAAGGAACTGATGGCGGACGGCCTCTACATCTCCGGCGCGATCTTCCCGGCGGTGCCCAAGGGCCGCGCCCGCTTCCGGGCGACCGTCACCGCCGCCATGACCACCGAGGACGTGGACCGCGCCGTCGAACTGCTCGCTGACGCCGCCCGGCGGCACAACGTACTGGCCTGAGGGGACGTAGAGAAAAGTGACCATCACACCGACCGAAGCCCGCAGCGGGGAGAAGATCTCCGCCGCCAGCCGACGGGCCCTCCAGGCCCAGGGTGTCTACCTGGGCACCACGGGTGCCGACCTGCGCACCGCCTTCCTGTTCCCCGGCCACGGGGCGCAGTACCCCGACATGTTCGCCGACCTCGCCGCCGAGAACCCGGTCGCCGCGGAGACGTTCGAGCGGATCGACGAGACCTACCGCTCGCTGGCCGGGCACACCCTGACCAGCCGGATGTTCAGCTCCGGCGGCAACGACCTGGCGAAGGAACTCCAGGACCCGGTCGTCATGCAGCCCGCGATCTTCGCCGGCAGCATGGTCGCGCACCGGCTGCTGGAGAGCCAGGGCATCACCGCAGAGACCCACATCGGGCACAGCCTGGGCGAGATCAGCGCCCTCGTCGCGGCCGGGGCGCTCTCCCTGGAGGACGGCGTCCGCGCGGTGTACGGGCGGGGCGTGGCCGTCAAGGTCATCCCCGAGGCCCGGCGCGGCGGGATGCTGAGCCTGCAGACCGACAGCGACCGCAGCCGCGAACAGCTCTCCCGACTGCTGCTGTTGCTGCGCGGGGGCGGCAACGGCTACCTCGTCCAGAGCCTCACCAACTCGCCCGACCAGACGGTGCTCTCGGGTGACTCCGAGGCCATCGACAGGGCCGCCGCGCTGTGCAGCGAACGCGGTATCAAGGCCACCCGGCTCAGGGTCTCGCACGGCTTCCACTCCGACCTCCTGGAGGAGGCCGTACCGCATCTGGAGCGGACCCTCGCCGCGCTCGACTGGCACGCCCCGAAGATCCCCGTGCTGTCCACGGTGATCGGCGACTACTACACCGAGCAGGACGTCCAGGACCTGCCGCTGCTGCTCGCCCGTCAGCTGGTCACGCCGTTCAGTTTCCAGGCGCTGGTCGGCCGGCTGCACGCGGACGGCCACAACAGCTTCGTCGAGGTCGGTCCCAAGTCGATCCTGTCCGGGCTGACCGAGCGGATCCTCGCCGACTCCGACAAGGAAGCCCTGGTCACCCCGACCAACATCCAGTCGCTGGGCGCGGTGGAGAGCATGCGCCGCTTCAGTGCCTTCGCCGAGGTGCACGGACTGACCGGCGGCGAGACCGAGGAGCTGACGGCCGTCGCGCAGGAGCCGGCCGCCGAGAGCGTCCCGACCACCGCGCACCTGCGCGAGGAGCTCCTCAAGGTCGCCGCCCGCTACACCGGTTATCCGGTACGACTCCTCGACCCCGCCCAGCTGATGGGCGCGGGCCTCGGGCTGAGTACCCGGGTCCGCGAGGAGCTGGCGGCCGCGCTCGCCGCGCACCTGGGCCTGACGGACACGACCGTCTCCACCGAGGCGGACGCCCCGCTCGGCCATCTGCTCGACCAGCTGGCGGACGCGTCCCGTGGCACCGGCACCGGCACCGGTGACGGTGCTGGCACCGGCACTCCTGTCGCGACGGGCCGGGAGACCGCCGCGGGGCCCGTGTCCGCCACGGTCCAGGAGGCCTCGGGGGCCGCGGAGGCGATCCAGTCCGCCGCGTCCGCCGAGCCCGTCCAGTCCGCCGCGTCCGTCCAGTCCGCCGAGCCCGCTGAGGCGACGGCGGAGGACCTGGCCCAGGCGGAGCGTGTGGTGTGGGAGGTGGCGGAGGCCAAGACGGGTTATCCGGCCGATTTGCTGGAGGCGGATCTGGATCTGGAGGCGGATCTGGGGATCGACTCGGTGAAGCAGGCGGAGATCCTCGGTGAGGTGCGGGAGGTGTTGGGGCTTCCGGTGGTGGAGGACGTGGACTCGTCGGCGTTGAACACCCTCAACCGGATCGCCGAGTTCGTCGCCGGCCTCCAGGCCGCCACCCGGCCCGCACCGGCGGCAGCGGCTCAGCAAAGCGCCGTACAGGAAAGCCCCGTACAGGAAACCCCCGTACCGGAAGAGCCCGCGCAGGCGACGGCCGCTGAGTTGGCCGAGGCGGAGCGTGTGGTGTGGGAGGTGGCGGAGGCCAAGACGGGTTATCCGGCTGACTTGCTGGAGGCGGATCTGGATCTGGAGGCGGATCTGGGGATCGACTCCGTGAAGCAGGCGGAGATCCTCGGTGAGGTGCGGGAGGTGTTGGGGCTTCCGGTGGTGGAGGACGTCGACTCGTCGGCGTTGAACACCCTCAACCGGATCGCCGAGTTCGTCGCCGGTCTCCAGGCCGCCACCGGACGCAGCCCGCGCGGCGGCAGCACCGCCGGCACGGGCGGCGACGGCACCGACGACAGCCACATACCCGAGGCGGCACCCGCTCGGCCGGTGCTGCCGCCTGTCCTGGAGCGCACGATCGACCGCATCGCCGGACGGTACGTCCCCCTCGCGGTCGAGAGCCCTCTCGACCACCCCGACGCCACACCGTTCTCCCTGGACGGCAAGGCGGTCGTGGTGATCACCGGACAGGACACGGCCCTCGCCCGTGAGGTGCTCCCACGCCTCACCGAGCGCGGCGCACGGCCGTACGTCGTCGCACCGGAGCAGGCAGCCGTCCCCGACGACTGGCCCACCGCACGCGCCGACTTCACCGACCCCGATTCGCTGGCCCAGGCACTGGCAACAGCCCGTACCGACAGCGGAGTCCAGGTCGTCGTCAACCTGCACCCCTACGGCCCCGGCCCCGACCCGGTCGCCGCGACCACCTCCTTCGACCGGCCCGCCGCCGACTGGAGCTCTGCCGCCGACCAGCACTTCACCGTCAACCTGCTCGCCGCCAAGGCCTACTTCGCCGACCTCACGCAGACCGGCGCGGACGGCGGCTACTTCGCGGCCACCGCGGTCGGCGGGGTGTTCGGCCTGGAGTCCGACGGAGCGATGGACCCCCTGGGCGGCCTCACCGCGGGCTTCGCCAAGAGCCTCGACCTCGAACTCCCGGACACCCGCGTCAAGGTCGTCGACTTCACCGAGGGCGACGCGGCCGGCACGGCGGACATCCTGCTCGCGGAGATCACCACCGACGCGGAACGCACCGTCGAGGTGGGTCACGTCCGGGGACTGCGCAAGATCGTCCAAGTTATCCCGCACGAGATCACGACCAACGAACGGCAACAACCCCTGCGTCTCGACCCGGGCAGCGTCGTCGTCTTCTCCGGGGGCTCGCGCGGGATCACGTACGAATGCGCGAAGGAACTCGCCCGGCTGGAGGGCGTGCGCGTCGTCATCCTCGGCCGCACCCGCCCGGCGGAGGGCACCGAGGACTGGATGGCGCTGGACGACGAGGCCTTCGCCCGCCTGGGCAAGGGCTGGTTCCCGCAGGCCAAGAAGAAGAACCCGGCCATCACCCCGGTCGAGGCGAAGAAGCAGTTCGCGGCCCTCGCCAACGCCCGTGAGCTGTACCGGAACATCAAGGAACTGCACGCCGTCAACCCGCTGTCGGTGTACGAGGTCTGTGACGTCTCCGACGGCGAGCAGGTCACCGCGGCGATGGACGCGGTACGGCAGCGGTACGGGCGGATCGACGGTGTCGTGCACGCCGCCGGTCTCGACTCGGTCGCCACCGTGCCGAAGAAGTCCCTGGACCACGCCCGGCACGTGGTCCGGGTCAAGGCCGACGGCTCCCACCACCTCTGGCACGCCGTCAAGCACGACCAGCTGAAGTTCTTCGGCTTCTTCGGGTCCTTCCTCGGCCGCTTCGGCATGGACGGCCAGGTCGACTACACGGCCGGCGCCGACCTCGTCTCCAAGCTCTCCGCGCTGCTCGCCCGCCGCAACCCCGACATGCGGGTCTTCACCCTGTGCTGGACCGGCTGGGCCGACGTCGGCATGGCCGCCACAGAGGCGGTACGGAAGGTCCAGGAGGAGGTGCGCGGACTGCGCTACCTGGGCGTCGAGGAGGGTGTGCAGCACTTCGCCCGGGAGGTCTTCCAGGGCGGCGACGACCCCGAGGTGCTGGTCTTCGGCGAGATCGGCAAGAACAGCTACGGCGGCCAGGACGCGTCGATGGACGCCACGCACACCCAGGTCGCCGTCCCCCTCGGCCCCGACGGCAGCGTCCGGGACCGTGTCGAACTGCCCCTGCTCGACCGCGTGTCGGAGGTGACCGACACCAGGGTGCGGGCCGTCAAACGGCTCGATCCCCGGGCCGACCGCTACCTCGACGACCACCGGGTCAAGGGAGCGGGCACCTTCCCCGGGGTGCTGCACATCGAGGGCCAGGTGCAGGCGTCCGGGCTCCTGGTCCCCGGGCACACGGTCGTCGCGGCGGAGAACATCGAGTTCCTGAAGTTCGTCAAACACCTGCCGAACTTCCCCCTCGACCTGCGCTTCGAGGCGGAAGCGGAAACGGAAACGGAATCAAAAGCGGAGGCGGACGGCACTCGCCGGATCCGCGCCGAGATCCGCTCCGACCTGGTCACCGCCGACGGCCGGGTCCTGGAGGCCGACCGGGTGCACTCACGCGGCACCTACGTCTTCGCAGCACAGCCACCGCGCCCGGGCGACGTGCCGGCACCCGACCCGGAACTCGCCGAACTCGTCGAGAAATCCACCGAGTTGGACATCGACCGGTTCTACGAACGGGCCGCCCGGCAGATCACCTTCGGCCCGCGCTTCCGGCAAGTCCGGCGGATCGGGTTCGTCGGGGACATCGAGGACGGGCGGATGGTGAGCGAGATCGTGGTCGACGCCGGCCGCGGACTGTTCTCCGCCGCCCCGACACCCCGGCTGCGGACCCTGCCCATCGTCATCGACAACGCCTGGCGCTCCACCCTGCTGTGGGCGTACCACCACCTCGGCAGCCATGTGGTGCCGGTCTCCATCGCGGCGATGCGCTTCCACCGCGTGCCGCTGCCCGGCGAGACCGTGCACACCGACTCGACCGTCGCGCCCGTCGGACCCGATCAAGGAGGAAAACCCGGAGACCTGCGCATCAGCACCCGGATCCTCGACGCGGCGGGCCACCCGCTGTGCGAGATCCAGGACCTAGTCGTGACACAGGTGGGGCGTGATGAGGGCGATACGCGTCTCCTGGACTGAGACCGCCCTGCCGGGCAGCGGGACCCCGCTGCCCGGGGGCGGCGCCGTGACCATCGAGTGGCTCCCCATCGCGCAGGTCCGCGGGGACTACGAGGCGGCCCCCGCGGCCTACCGGGCGCACTACCTGGCTCCGGCCGAACTCCCGGTCCTCACCCGCATCGCCGTACCGAAACGGCGGGTGGAGTGGCTGGCCGGGAGGGTCGCGGCCAAGCGGCTGGTGTGTCTGGCCCTGGAACGGGCCGGACTGCCCGTCACACCCAGCGAACTCGCCGTCCTCGGCAACAAGCCGGGCGGCCGGGCGGGCAAACCCGAACTGTCCTCCCGTACACCCGAGTTGGCCGGAACCGTCGGCCGGCACGTCACGGACATATCGCTCGCGCACACCCTCCGGTTCGCGGTGTGCGCCCTGGCCCACGGCGGCCGGGTCGGCGTCGACGTGGAACCGCTGCGCAGCTTCAGCCCCGCGCTGCGGCGCACCGTCTTCACCGACCACGAGGTCGCCCTGGCCGAGACCGCGTTCCAGGCCTTCGACTCCGGCCACCGCGGTACCGCGCTGTGGGTGGTCAAGGAAGCACTGCTCAAGGCGTACGGCATCGGCTTCGCGTACGGCTGGGGAACCGCCCGGCTGCGCTCGGCCGACACCGGCGCCGGCGTTTTCGACATCACCCTCCCCGCGGGGGCGGACCCGGGTCACCGGGTCGCCGTCCGCTACGGCCGGGTCACCGACCACATCTTCGCCATCGCCTCCGTGGCCCCCCGGCCGCCGGACGGCCACCAGCAGAAAGGGCAGCTCCGTGCCTGGGACTGACTTCGAGGGCTTCGACCCGATCGCCGTGGTGGGATACGGCTGCGTCTTCCCACCGAACTCGTACGACGCCGACACGTTCTGGCAGAACATCCTGGGCGGCCGGATCGGCATCGACTCGCCGCCGAAACACCGCTGGAACTGGGAGGACTACCACAACGAGGACAAAGGTGTCGTCGACAAGACGTACTGCCGCTGGGGCGGCTTCCTCGACGACTACGCCGGCCCGTCCGGCCTGGAGGAACTGACCCGGATCGGCCGGGAGGCCGTCGGCGAACTCAACCGCACCCAGCTGATGGTGCTCGACACCGTCCTGCAGACCCTGAGGATGTCCGGGTACAGCCCGAGCCGGCTGAGCACCACCGACACCGCGCTGTTCGTCGGCAACATGCTGGGCGACGAACAGGTCATGGAGTCCTCGCTCACCTTCCGCGCCACCGAGGTACTGCACCACCTGCGAGGCAGCGAGGCCTTCCAGGCGCTGGAGAGCGGGCAGCAGACGGCCCTGGAGAACGGCTTCCCGGCCGCGGTGAAGAACCGCCTGTACGACGCCGACTCCGGGCCCGCCGCGCACGTCTTCCAGGTCAGCGTCGCCAAGGCGGTCGCCCGGGTGATCGGGCTGCCCGGTCCGGCGGCGATCGGCGACGCGGCCTGCGCCTCCGGGCTCACCGTGATCGACACCGCCGTCAAGTACCTCCAGGACGGCAGCCACGACATGGTCCTGGCGACCGGTGTGCAGGGCAACATGAACATCACCGGCAACGTCTGCTTCGCCAAGATCGGCGGCCTGTCAGCCACCCGCTCCACCCCGCTCGACGAGGGCGCCAGCGGCCTGATCAACGGCGAGGGCTCCGGCACCGTCCTGCTGAAGCGGCTCAGCGACGCGGTCCGCGACGGCGACACCATCGCCGGAGTGATCCGCGGCGTCGCCACCCGCTGCGACGGCAAGGGCAAGGCGATCTACGCCCCGTCCTCACGCGGCCAGGTCGCCGCCATGCGCCGCGCCCTGGAACTCGCCGACGCGCAGCCGGGGGAGCTCGACTACATCGAGACCCACGCCACCGCCACCTCCACCGGCGACCTCGTCGAGGTCAGCTCCCTCCAGCAGTTGTACGCGGATTCCGGAGCTGAGCCCGGTTCCATCCGGCTCGGCTCGGTCAAGGCCCAGATCGGGCACACCTTCTCGGCGGCCGGCATGGCCAACCTGCTGAAGATCCTGCTCGCCTTCCAGCACGAGACCGTGCCGCCCACCCACGCCTTCACCCGGGCCCCCGAGGCGATGAAGCTGGACGGCTCACCGTTCCGGGTGCCGGTCGCCTCCGAGCCGTGGCAGACGCCCGAGGAGTGCCGGCCGCGCCGGGCGCTGACCAACGCCTTCGGGTTCGGCGGCGTCAACACCAGCGTCATCGTGGAGCAGTACGACCCCGTGCACCACGCCGACGCCGCCCTGGAGCAGCAGGGCCACACCGACAGCAGCCGCTCCACGGCCAACGCCCCGCTCGCGGTGCTCGGCATCGGCTGCGTCGCCCCGTTCTCCCGGGACACCGAGGGCCTGGTCGGCGAGCGGGCACCGGGCGCCGGCGTCACCGGCTTCCCCGCGGACCGCTGGCACCCGGACGCCGCCGCGATCTACGACCCCGAGGGCACCTGGCGCGGCGGAGTCGTCACCGACCTGGACTTCCCGTGGAAGACGTACCGCATCCCGCCAAACGTCCTGGAGGACCTGGACCGGGCGCAGCTGCTGTCGGTGATGGCGGCCGGGCAGGCCCTCGAGGAGTACGGGGCGCCCGCCGCCGACCGGGTCAACGCGGGTGTCTTCGTCGGCGCGACCTGCGGCCTCGAATCCGGCCTGACCCGCAACTTCCGGATCCGCCTGGTGGAGTTCGAGCGGGCGCTGGAGGACGTACCGGAGTACCGGGCGCTCGACGAGAAGACCCGCGCCGAGCTGGTCGAGAGCTACACCCGTGAGGTGCACCGCTACATCCCGCTCACCCGGGAGAACGCGCTGCCCGGCTACATGGACAACATCACCGCGGGCCGCATCCAGAACATCTTCGACCTGCGCGGCCCGGGTGTCGTCATCGACGACGACCTGTGCTCCTTCGGCACCGCCCTCGGCCTCGCCAAGCGCAACCTGGAACAGGGGGAGTGCGACGTCGCCCTCGTCGGCGGCGTGCACGCCAACCTCACCCCGGAGTTCACCCACCTCTTCGAGCGCAGGCTCAAGGAGGCCGGCCACGACATCGACGGGCTGACGCCCGCCGAGGGCGCCGCCTTCCTGGTCGTCAAGCCGCTCGACAAGGTCACCGAGGACGAGAAGGTCCTAGCGGTGATCGACGGGGTCGGCTGCGCCGACGCCGACATCCCGGTCGCCCGGCCCGGCGTCCCCTTCTTCTACGGCGCCGACGGCGCGATCCGCTCGGTCGAGGTGATCGCCCGGATGCGGGCCGAGGCGGCCGCCCAGGAGAACGAGGACGCCGCCCGGCTGGACCTGGTCCGGGTCAAACTCCCGCAGATCGAGAGCGGTTGGGGCTACTCGCTGCGCATCCGCCGGGACGACTCCATCGTCGACGACGACGAGCCCGCCGTACCGGAGGAGCGCGAGACGAGCGCGCAGCCCGTCGCCGCGTCGCCCGACGACCCCGGCACCGGCTTCCTCACCGCCCCCACCTACGAGCGTCTGCTGACCCAGCTGGAGCAGCTGGCCCGGGGCGAACTCGTCCCGCTCGACCGCATCAACTCCCCCTCCTCGGGCGACTACCGGCTCGGGTTCAGCTACGCGTCGTGGGTCGACCTCGCGCGCAAGGCCCAGCTGACCCTGCGTCTGCTCCGTCCCGACAGCTCCGCCGCCCCGTCCACCCCTCCCACCGTCACGAGGTGACCTCTTCCATGGCAACCACCGTCGAACCGATCCGTGCCGAAAGCGCCGAGGAGAGGATCGCCCGGCCCGTCCACCCCTGGCTGCGCAGCCTGTTCTTCTGGCCGGTGCTCATCCACTGCGCGCTCTCCTTCGTCCCGCTGTACTTCCTCAGCTCCCGCACCGGCGACTTCTTCGCCTGGGAGACCGGTAACTCGCTGAGCGCCGCCGCGCTGGGCGCCGGTTACGCGGGCGCCTGCACGATGTTCCTGCTGACTCTGCCGGAGAAGGACTGGACGAGCGCCCGCGGCACCGTCTTCGCCCCCATCACCCTGCTGCTGTCCGCGCTGGTCCTGGCCGGTGTGTACGCCGACCAGCTCCACTTCACCGAGGGCCCGGCGCTCGCCCGTGCCTTCGCCTGGCTGTGGCTGGCCTCGCTGGCGGTGTTCCAGGTGACCTGCTTCCTCGTATACAAGGTCCACAACACCGGCCCCAAGGTCGCCGACCCGCGTGGCCCGGCCCCGATGAGGGCCGACGTCAGTATCCCGACCGCGATCATGGGCGCCGTCCTGTGGGGCCTCGCCTTCGCCCTGTGGATCGCCCCCGAGGCCGTCGGCGACCACTGGGCCTGGCAGCTGGACCCGCTGGACGCCCGGATGCTCGGCGCCTGGTTCTTCGCCTTCGGTGCCGGCGCCTGGCAGGCCCTGTGGGAGCACGACCTGCACCGGATGCGGGCCGGCTTCCTCACCGACGTCACCCTCAGCATCCTGTCGATGGCCGCGCTCGGCATCTACGCCGACGACGTCCGCTGGGGCAACGCGCTCACCTGGGTCTACATCGTCGTGCTGGTCGGCCTGCTGGTGGCCGGCCTCACGGGCCGCTACATGGCGCTGCCGGAGGCGCTTGAGGCGGAGCGGAAGGCGCGTGAGGAGGAGCCCGTACGCGCCTGACGACCCGGCCGCCGGGGCCCGGAGCAGGCCCCGGCGGCCGACGCACCGCACCCACCCGCACTTCACCACCGTAGGACCGCGCGGACCAGGGAGGTCGGCCATGCTCAAGCAGAACAAGCACGCCGTACGAGGATTACCGGCGACCGTCGAGGGGCTGGAGCACGTCCCCGCGCACGGCCCCCTGGTGGTGTTGGCCGGCGGCGACGGCGAACGTCCGCTGGACACCGCCCTGTTCGCGGTGCGCGGCAGGCCCACCCGACGGCTGGAGGGCACCGACGCGCTCAGCGCCCTCGCCTACGACGAGACCGTGGTGGTGCGGGGCGTGGCTCAGGCCGTGTCGGCGGGGGACCGGGCCACGGCGCCCGTCCTGCCCGTCGCGCTGTGGCCGGACGGCCGCCGCGCCCGGGTCGTCTTCGGACCCGCGCTGCCCCAGGACCCGGTCGAACACTCGGTCCGGGACCGGGTCAGGGCCGGGCACGCCGCCCTCGCCGCCCTCGTCGGGCGGGCCAGGAACCCCGAGTGGTCCGCCGGGCCCTGCGCCGCGCGAGCTGCCGCCCACCATCTCGACCGGGTCTTCGAGGCGCTCCTCAGCCGCACCGACCCGCTGCCCGACAGCACCCTGTACGAGCAGGCCGCGCTCCTGCTCGACCTGGGACGGCTCGGTGACCCGCACAACATCGACCTGCGGGTCGGACGGCTGCGGCTGACCGCGCTGCGCAACGAGACCCGTCCGCTGCCCGTCAAGGCCGCCGCGCTGTGGCGGCTGCGGGCCGGCGCCGAGGAGGCGCTGCGCCGGGACCCCGACCACCTCATGGCCAACTACCTGCTCGGCCGCTGGCACCTGTCCGCGCCCGTCCTGCTGGGCGGCCGCCGCGAACTCGCCGTCGCCCACCTGGAGGCCGCCGACCGGCTCGGCCGGGGTGACACCCGCTACGTCCTCGGCCACGCGGAAGCCCTGCTGGCCGCCGACCGGCCCACTGCCGCGCTGTCCGCCCTGGAACGCGTCATCGAGGCCCCCGCCGACCACCCGCGCACCCAGCGGCGCCGCCAGTCCGCGATCCGGATGAGCCGCGCCCTCCAGCAAGAACAGGCCCCGCACGGCGTGACCGCCGCAGGGGCCCGAGGAAAGGGATGACCCGTCGATGGACCCGCACAAGGGAAGCTTCAAGATCAACGACACGCTGTCCACGTCCTTCCGCCACTGGGTCGCCAGACACCACGTCGACGGGGTGGAGGGCATCGGCCACATCCCCGCCGAGGGACCCTTCATCGTGGTCTCCAACCACCTGAGCTTCTTCGACCACTACCTGCTGGAGACCGTCCTCTACGGCGCCCGCGGCCGGCACGTCTACTTCCCGGCCAAGGCCGCGAACTTCCACCACCCCGTCAAACGGCTGGTGAGGCTCAGCGTCGGCTGCATCCCCCTCGACAGCGACACACCGGACCGCAACGCCCTGGCCGCCATGACGGAGGTCCTCGACGGCGGCGACGTGCTGTGCATGTACCCGGAGGGCACCCGCTGGACCGGCGGCGGCCTGGCCCCGTTCAACGACGGCCCGTTCTACTTCGCCGTCCGCACCGGCGTCCCGGTCGTCCCCGTGATGATCCACGGCGCCGACCGGATCCTGCCCAAGGGCGAGGTCGTCCCGCACCGGGCCACCGCGCGCCTGGTGTTCGGCGCCCGGCTGACCAGCGCGCCCGGCGGACGGACCCGCAGCGCCCAGATCGCCGACCTGCGCGGCCGGGCCCGGGCCCGCATGGAGTTGCTCGGCGAACGGGCCGGCCGCACCTACGGCCGCCCCGACGAGGAGAGCGCCCGCCTCATCCGGCGCCGCGCCGACGAGATCGCCGTCGCGGCCTGCGTACGAGGACACGGCCTCGACCGCACCGAACGGCGCCGGATCGCCGTCCTGCACAGCCTCGCCCGGGCCTCGGCCGCCCCCCGCCCGCGGCCGGCCCTCGACGCTCCCGCACCCGCACCCGCCGCAGCGACGGGCTGATCCCGGCCCGAGGAACGAGGAGACATGCGCAAGAACATCCTGATCACCGGGGCGAGTTCGGGCCTCGGCCGCGGCATGGCCCGCCAACTGGCGGCGCGGGGACGGAACCTGGCCCTGTGTGCCCGCCGCGCCGACAAGCTGGAGGAGGTGCGCGAGGAACTCACCCGCGCCTACCCCGGCATCCAGGTGACGATGCGTCAACTCGACGTCCGCGACTACGAGGCCACCGCGGCCGCCTTTCGGTCCGTGCGGCGGGAGTTCGGCAGCCTGGACCGGATCGTCGTCAACGCCGGCCTCGGCACGGGCGCATCCGTCGGCACCGGACGGTTCGAGGTCAACCGGGCCACCGCCGAGACCAACTTCCTCGCCGGTCTGGCCCAGTGCGAGGCCGCCATGGAGACCTTCCGGGACCAGGGCTCCGGTCACCTCGTGGTGGTGTCCTCGGTCAGCGCGGCCCGCGGCATGCCCCGGCACCTGACGGCGTACGCCGCCTCGAAAGCCGGCCTCGCCACCCTCGCCGACGGGATCCGAGCCGACGTCCTCGGCACCCCGCTGAAGGTCACCGCGCTGTTCCCCGGCTACATCCGCACCGAGATGAACGCGAACCTGGAGAAGACACCGTTCATCATGGACACCGACAAGGGCTGCGCACTCCTCGTACGCGCGATGGAACGCGAACCGGCCAAGGCGTATGTGCCCGCGTGGCCGTGGGCGCCGGCCGGCGCGGTGCTGCGGCATCTGCCGCTCGCCCTCGTCGCGAGGTCGGTGTGAGCATGACGGCCGCACAGGCAGTGCGGGCAGAGCAGGCAGAGCAGGCAGGGCAGACGCCCCAGGAGCCGCAGACGGAACAGCCCGCGCAGACCCTCGCCACCGAACGGCACGGCGGCACCCTGGTCGTCTTCGAGGGCAGCCGCCGCATGCTGTGGAGCAGGCCCGCACCCGGCCGCTGGCGTCCGGTGGGCATCTGGCCCCAGGCCGCCGACGCCGCCGCGCTCACCGCCCACCTCGCCGCCCGGCGCAACGTGCTGGTCGTCCTCGACGGGGCGGAACACACCGTCAGTCTGCTGGCCGAGGAACTCGCCGCGGCGCCCGCGTCGGTACGCCGCCTGGTGCCCGGCCCCGACCACCCGGACGAGCCCGTCGACGTCCGTATCCCGGTCCTCGACTGGCTGCCCGGCCCGCTGCGCCGACCCGGCGTCGAACTGCTGCGCACCGGAGCCGAGTTGATGCGCCGGACGCCGGCCGCGCTGCTGCCGCCGCTGCTGACCGACGAGTTCGATCCGGCCCGCCCGCACCTGAGGTTCGTCCTGCGCACCCAGCGGTACGGCGTCGGCGCGGGCCGGCTGGCCGACGCGGTGGGCCACCTGTTCGGGCCGGCCCCCAGGCCGCGGTACGTGTGACCACAGACGTACGGGTACGACGGCGTCCCCTGCCGTCGTACCCGTACTTGTGCGTACCCGCGTTCCGGCCGGTGTGCGGGTCAGCCGTGCCGCGTCACCCGACCTGCGGATCCGCGGCGGCCCGGCGCGCCTCCTGCTCGGCGAGGCGCCGGTCGGCCTCGTCCCAGCTCGGCGGTAACGCGGCGTCCTGCTTCCAGGAGGTGAACAACGACTCGCGCATGGCCGGTTTCAGCTTCGTCATCACCGACAGGTGCGGATCGGTCTGGATGTAGGACTGCAGCGCCTGCCTGCTCTCCCAGGACGAGAGCGTCCAGAACGTCTTGTGCCAGGGGTCGGCCCGCAGCGAGACCCCCACGTTCCCGGGGGAGTTCTGCGCCTGCTTGTAGACGCCCCCCGACAGGATGAAGAAGCGCGGCACCCGCACCAGCGACTTGAGTTTCAACCGGGATGCCATGACGACGACCTGACCGCCTCCGGCCCCGGCCGCCGGCCCGTTGGACCAGGGGAGGGTGTGACTCATCGGAACTCCTCAGTGAGTGGTGGTGTTACGGAAAATCTGGGGCCCCGAACGGGACAGCGCACCGGACCTACCCATCCGGTGCGCCGCCCACCCGAACCGCCCCTACATCGGCGGGTTTCCGTGCTTACGGGCCGGTACCTCGGCGTGCTTCGCGCGCAGCATCCGCAGGGAGGTGATCAGCAGCCGGCGGGTGTCCCGGGGGTCGATCACGTCGTCCACCAGGCCGCGTTCGGCCGCGTAGTACGGATGCATCAGCTCGTCCTTGTAGGACGCGATCAGCCGGGCCCGCTCCGCCTCCGGGTCGTCGGCGGCGGCTATCTCCCGACGGAAGACCACGTTGGCCGCGCCCTCCGCGCCCATCACCGCGATCTCGTTGGTGGGCCACGCGAACGACAGGTCCGAGCCGATCGACCGGGAGTCCATCACGATGTACGCGCCGCCGTACGCCTTGCGCAGGATCACCTGGATCCTCGGCACCGTGGCGTTGCAGTACGCGTACAGCAACTTGGCGCCGTGCCGGATGATGCCGCCGTGCTCCTGGTCGACCCCGGGCAGGAAACCCGGCACGTCCAGCAGCGTCACCAGCGGGATGTTGAACGCGTCGCAGGTCTGCACGAACCGCGCGGCCTTCTCCGAGGAGTGGATGTCCAGCACCCCGGCCTGGGACTGCGGCTGGTTCCCGACGATCCCCACGACCTGCCCGCCGAGCCGGGCCAGCGTGCACACCACGCTGTCGGCCCACCCGGACTGCACCTCGAAGTGCTCACCGTTGTCGGTGATCTCCTCGATCACCTGGCGGATGTCGTACGGCCGCGACGGGTCCTCAGGGACCAGGTCGAGCAGCGCCTCGCAGACCCGGTCGTCGGGGTCGTCGCCCATGTCGACGGGCGGCAGCTCCCGGTTGTTCTGCGGCAGCAACGACAGCAGGTAGCGCACCTCTTCGAGACAGGAGGCCTCGTCGTCGTACACGAAGTGCGCCACACCCGAGATCGACGCGTGGGTGTCGGCGCCGCCCAGCCCGTTCTGGCTGATCTCCTCACCCGTCACCGCGCGGACCACGTCCGGACCGGTGATGAACATCTGCGAGGTCTCCCGGACCATGAACACGTAGTCGGTCAGGGCGGGGGAGTAGGCCGCGCCGCCCGCACACGGGCCGAGCATCACGCTGATCTGCGGGATGACCCCGGAGGAGCGGGTGTTGCGGCTGAAGATGCCGCCGTACCCGGCCAGCGCCGTCACCCCCTCCTGGATCCGGGCGCCCGCCCCGTCGTTGAGGCTGACCAGCGGGGCACCGGCGGACGCGGCGAGGTCCATCACCTTGTGGATCTTCTGGGCATGCGCCTCGCCGAGCGCGCCGCCGAAGATGCGGAAGTCATGGGCGTAGACGAAGACGGTACGGCCGTGGACCGTGCCCCAGCCGGTGATCACACCGTCCGAGTACGGCTTCTTCGCCTCCAGGCCGAAACCGGTGGCCCGGTGCCGGCGCAGTCCCTCGATCTCGGTGAACGAGCCCTCGTCCAGCAGCAGCGCGATGCGCTCACGCGCGGTCAGTTTGCCGCGGGCGTGCTGCCGTTCGGTGGCCTTCGAGTCGGGTCCGGCCAGCGCCTGCTGCTTCACGTGCCGCAGCTCGGCCAGCCGCCCGCTGCCACCCGTCAACTGGGCGGGCTCCGCGGGCACTTGAGCGGCGCCCGGTTCACCCGTGCCCGGGACGCTCTCCTGGGACAGGACGGTCACAGTCCCCTCCTCAGCTGGTCGATCCAGGTCATCGCGAGGAAGACGTCCCCCTCGATCTGAAGGGCGCCGGTGGCGAAGGCCATCGAACCTCGCAGGTCACCGAGGACGAGCCGGGTCAGGTCCTCCTGGCTCACCTGCACGGTGGAGTTGGGCGGGCACGGCGCGCTCCTGAGCACCGACGTGCCCTCGTCCGTGCTGGTCACATAGCGGGTGCGGGTGCCGGTCGGGGTCGTGACGACGAAGCGGAACACGCCGGGCCGGCCGGGCGGCCGGGCCTCCGTGCCCGCGCAGCACCAGTCGAAGAGCTGGTCGAGAGACCGCTCCGCGTCGTTTCTCAGGTCCGCGGCCACCATGGGTCCTCCCTCCTTCTGCGGGTATCGCGGCTGAAGCCGTCCTGGGGCTGGAGCCTTTGCGTCGACCATGCAGGCAGGACCTGGCAGGCGGGTGGACCGTCGGTGGACCGATCAGTGGCCGTGAGGACGTGTGAATTCCTCACAAGGGGCCGGTGACGCCTTGACTGTGCCGGGATCCGCCCGCCCCGCATGCTGGTTGTTGTCCGCACCGGGCACCACACCACCGAAGCAGGAGCCTCCCCATGACGCACATCAGTCAGGTCGTCACGCAGGAATGCCGCTCCACCGTCACACCCCAGCAGCACCAGGAGACGTTCCTCCCGTACACCGGGCAGGACGAACCCATGGACCTGGTGATCGAGGTGCTGACGGCACCCACCACCAGGCCCGCGCTGTTCACTCTCTGCTATGCGAGCAACAACGCCTCATGACCCAGACGTTGATCGGGTTCCGGCGCCACCTCCGCGCGGAGGTGGTGCCGGACGACGCCACCTACCTGATCTCCGAACGCGGGATCACCGCCATCAAGGCACCCCATCTGGAAGCGGTCGCGCCGCTCCTCGACGGCAGCCGGGACCTGCCCGCGCTGCTGCGGGACAGCCCCGAACCGCTGCCCGCCGAGAGGCTCACCGCCCTTCTCACCCAACTCGCCGATGCCGGCTTCATCGAGTACCGGGAGCACCAGTGCTCCGAGCCGGCCGACCACAGCGCCGAGGCCTACTGGGAACTCGCGGGCCTCGAAGGACACCGGACCCGACTGCGGACCGCGTCCACCGTCGTGGAGCTGCGCACCGTCGGCGACATCGACGCCGCGTACGCCGCCCGCGCGCTGCGGGCCTCCGGGCTCGCCGTCACCACCGAGCAGGCGCCCGACGCCGCCCTCACCGTCGTCATCTGCGACGACTACCTCGCCCCGGAACTGGCCGACCTGGACGCCGAACACCGTGCGAGCGGCCGGCCCTGGCTGCTGGCCAAGCCCAGCGGCGCCACCATCTGGGTCGGCCCCGTCTTCCGCCCCGGCACCGGCGCCTGCTGGTCGTGCCTGGCCCACCCGGTACGGCTGCACCGCGGGGTCGAGTCCCAGGTCGGCGCCGCCCTCGGCCGCACCGGCCCGGTACCGGGACCCGCCGCGGGCATCCCCTGCACCCTGGGCGCCGGTCTGCACCTCGCCGCGATCGAGGCCGCCAAGTGGCTGGCCGGACACCACTCCGGCCAGGACCGGCTGCTCACCTTCGACACCCTGACCCTGGGATCGCGCCACCACGTGGTGCGGCGTCGGCCGCAGTGCGCCGACTGCGGCGACCCGGGCCTGGCCGCCGAGCGCGCCCTGACCCCCGTCGTCCCGCGGTCCCGGCCCAAGGCTCCGGGCGGCGGCGGGGGCCACCGCTCCCGTTCCGCGCAACAGATGCTGGACACGTATGGCCACCTCGTCAGCCCGGTCACCGGTGTCGTCGCCGGCATCACCCGGATCGAGGGCGGCCCGGCGTTCCTCAACAGCTTCAACTCCGGTCCCAACCCGGTCTCCGGTACCCCCGGCCTGAGCGCCCTGCTGGGCGGCCTGCGCCAGGTCAACGGAGGCAAGGGCGTCACCGCGCTGGACGCGGAGGTCAGCGCGCTGTGCGAAGCCGTCGAGCGCTACTCCGGCTGCCTGCACGGCGACGAGTACCGCACCCGGGCCCGCTACCGGGACCTCGACGGTCTCGCCGTACACCCGGACACCTGCCAGCTGTACGCCGACGAGCAGTACGCCGGCCGCGACGCGTGGAACGCCACCCACTCCGGGTTCCACCACGTCCCCGAACGCTTCGACGAGGACGCGGAGGTCGACTGGACCCCCGTCTGGTCGCTCACCGGGCAGCGCCACCGGCTGCTGCCCACCGCACTGCTCTACTTCGCCACCGCCGCCGAACGCCACGACCCCGTCGCGGGCCGCCGGTTCATGCACGCCGACTCCAACGGCAACGCGGCCGGCAGCAGCCTGGAGGACGCCGTCCTGCAGGGCTTCCTGGAACTCGTCGAGCGTGACGCCGTCGCCCTGTGGTGGTACAACCGCACCCCCCGGCCCGCCCTGGATCTGCGTACCGGAGCCGACCTGTGGACCGAGGAACTCATCGACGTCCACCGCGGGCTCGGCCGTGAGGTGTGGGCGCTCGACCTCACCTCGGACTTCGGCATCCCCGTGTTCGCCGCGCTGTCCCGCCGTACCGACAAGGCCGCCGAGGACATCGTCTTCGGCTTCGGCGCGCACCTCGACGCGAGGATCGCCCTGCGCCGGGCGCTGACCGAGCTCAACCAGCTGCTCCCGGCCGCGGTCGACGCCCGCGCGGACGGCGGCGGCTACGCCCTGAACGACCCCGAACTGCTGCACTGGTGGCGGGGCGCGACGACCCGCAACCAGCCCTACCTGCGGCCCGCTTCCACGGCCGCGAGAACCCTGGCCGACTTCTCCTTCCCGACGGGCACCGATCTGCGCGACGACCTCACCGCCGTCACCTCGGCGGTGCGCGCCCGCGGACTCGACCTGCTCGTCCTCGACCAGACCCGCCCCGACGTCGGCCTGCCCGTCGTCAAGGTGCTCGTCCCGGGACTGCGTTCGTTCTGGACCCGGTTCGCCCCCGGCAGGCTCTACGACGTCCCCGTCGCCCTCGGGCGACTGCCGGAGCCGGTCGCCCGTGCCGACCTGAACCCCGTGCCGCTGTTCGTCTGATCCTCCCCTCTTCCCCCCAGGAGCCGACCGTGCTGCAGTCACCCCGCATCGACGAACACGACCATCCGGAGACGATCACCACGCTGTGGTCGCTGCGTGAGGACGTCCGTGTCGAAACGGCCGAGGACGGCACCGCGGTCGAGCTCCACGGCCGCTGGTCGGACCTGCGGGTCCGCAACCCGGAACCCGGCCTGGTGGAGACCCTGCGCCGGATGAGCCTGGGGCCGGTCAGCCTGGACAATGTCACCCCCGGCGGCCACCGGTCGTGGCAGCGCGCGCTGCTGCGGCTCCAGGACCTGGTCGTCCGCTCCCTCGCCTTCGCCGACAACGGTCAGGTGCTGCTGTCCGCGGTCCCGCTCACCCACGCCGCCCGTTTCACCCCCGAACCCCCGCCCGAGGGCGCCCTGTTGAAGCTGTCCCGGTTCGCGGTGCTGCGCCGCGAGGGGGACCTGTTCCAGCTGGAGTCCCCGCTGTCGCTGCACCGCGTGTTGCTGCACCGGCCCGAGGCCCAGTGGGTGGTCGCCGCGCTCGGCCGGCCCGTCTCGGCGGCCAAGGCGGGCGACGACGTCCCGCTGGCCCGTGCGGTGGTGCGGGAGATCCTCGGCTACCTCATCGGCACCGGGATGGTGCTGGTGGCCCGGACCACCGACGGGGACTTCGAGGAGGACCAGGACCCGGTGCTGCGCACCTGGTCCGCGCACGACATGCTCTTCCACTCCCGCTCGGTCATGGGCCGCGACGACGGCGACTACGGCGCGACCTTCGCGCACGCCGCGCAGATCAAACCGCAGCCCGCCGTGAAGAACCCGCCGAGCGGTCCGGTGGTCCGGCTGCCGAGGCCCGACCTCGACGAACTCCTGGACCGGGACCCGCCGTTCACGACCGCGCTGGAGGGACGGCGTTCGGTGCGCGGGTACGGGACGTCGGCCCTGAGCCTGCGCACCCTCGGCGAGTTCCTGTACCGGACGGCACGGGTCCGCTCGATCGGCATGGCCGGCGAGGGCGAGACCGCCTACCCGGCCAGCGACCGCCCGTACCCGACCGGAGGCGCCACCTACGACCTGGAGCTGTACCTCACCGTCCGGGACTGCCCCGAACTGCCTTCCGGCATCCACTACTACGACCCGCTGGACCACTGTCTGGTGCTGGTCAACGAGGACCCGGCGGCGGCCGGCGAACTGTCCGCGGGGGCGATGGCGGCCGCGGCGCTGGCCACCCCGCCGCCCGTGCTGATCACCCTGACCTCGCGCTTCCAGCGGCTGAGTTGGAAGTACAGCGGACTGGCGTACGCGCTGGTGCTCAAGCACGTCGGGGCGCTCATCCAGACGTTCTACCTGGTCGGGTCCGCGATGGGGCTGGCCGGCTGCGCGGTGTGCAGCGAGGACGTCACCGTGTGCGCCGGGGCGCTCGGGCTGGACTGGCGCAGCGAGTCGCCGGTGGGGTCCTTCGTCCTCGGGCCGCTGCCCGACGAGCAGCGGCCGAGCCATGCGCACCACCTCGACGAGCGCATTCCCGTCAACGGCCAGGACTGGCCGGAACGTTCCGCTGCGGTGGGCCGCGGCTGAACAGGGGGAGAAGGACCAGGCAGGGGAGCACCACCGCGGCCCGGGGCCGTCTACTATGACGGCACGATTGTGAGCATCAACGGGGGAGTGTGTGGATGCTGCGCGGATTTCTGCGTTCCGATAGACAGCAGCGCGACACCCTTCCTCCGCAACTGGCCTTCGCCATCGTCCTGATGGTGCTGTGCGGGTTCGTGCTGATCGCCGTGCTCAACGTGATCGGCAGCGATCCGGGGCCCTGGCTGCTGGCGGCCTGCCTCTTCTCCAGCGTCGCCCTGTTCGCCATCCAGACCGTGCACAGTTATCCGGGCACCGAGCGGTTCAGGGAGCGCTACGGACTCTGGACACTGCTCGGTCAGGCCGTCCTCACGTACGTCCCCATGTTGTTCTTCGGTGTCACCTGGGGCGGTATGGGCGGGTTCCTCGCCGGATCGTCCCTGCTGATCATCGCGGCGCCGGCCTGCTGGGTGGCGTTCGGTGTGATCGTCGCGGTGACGGGACTGGCCGCGGTGGTGGAGGGCACCGGGTGGGTGGACTCCTCCTACCTCGTCGTCTCCACCGTGCTCACCGGCCTCATCGTCTACGGGCTCACCCGGCTGTCCAACCTGGTGGCCGAAGTGCACCGGGCACGCGAGGAGTTGGCGGAGATGGCGGTGGCCCGCGAACGCCTCCGCTTCGCCCGGGACCTGCACGACCTGCTGGGCTTCGGGCTGTCCGCGATCACCCTCAAGAGCGAGCTGACGTTCCGTCTGGTGGCCACCCGACCGGAACGTGCCCGCGAGGAGCTGGTCGGCATCCTGCAGATCTCCCGCCAGGCCCTCGCCGACGTGCGGTCGGTGGCCCGCGGCTACCGCGAGATGTCACTGGACGCCGAGGCCGCCTCCGCGGAGGACGTGCTGACCGCGGCCGACATCGAGGCCCGTATCGAGCTGGACTGCGGTCCGCTGTCCTCCCGGGCCGGGACGGTGCTGGCCACCGTGGTCCGCGAGGGCGTCACCAACGTCCTGCGGCACAGCAAGGCCCAGCACTGCGTCATAGAGGCCGGCCCGGCCAGCGGCCCGGACGGCCCCCTGGTCCGCCTGGTCGTGGCCAACGACGGCGCCGACGAGACCCGCCGTACCGGCTCCCAGGACGGCGGCAGCGGCCTCGGCAACCTCCGCACCCGCGTCGAGGAGATAGGCGGCCGGCTCACGGCGGGAGCGGACGCCGCCGGCTGGTTCCGCCTGACCGCCGAGGTCCCCCGCACCTCGACGAACTCCCCCCGGCCGAACCAACCACAGCCCTGAACCCGAACAGGTTGACGCGCGTCACTCCGCCGCACCGTCAGGGTCATGTGGGACCGGAGTCACCAGCTCACGTGCCAGGGGACCTGGGTCACTCCCGCGGCCAGCAGTCGCTGGAGCACGGAGGTGTACGGCCGCTCGTAGCCGTAGTCCTGACCCAGTTGCAGCTCCCGCAGCCGGGGGGCCTCCAGCAGGGGCGTCCAGTCCTCCAGCCGGTCGCAGCCCGAGAGGCTGAGCCGCTCCAGTTCCGGGAAGGCGCCGATGCCCCCGATGTCGGTCAGATCCCTCAGCCGCAGGGCCGTCGTGGTCAGGGCGGTGAGACGCTTCAGCGGGGAGAGGTCCGGCCAGGGGAGGCCGTACGCCTCCAGGTGGGTCAGCTGGGCGGGCAGATCCGACACCTGGGGGCAGTCGGACAGTCTCAGCCTCCGCAGCTCGGGCTTCGCCTCCAGGAACGCCAGACTCCGCACCAGGGGCAGGTTGATCAGCTCCAGCCGGGGGAGGTGCGGTCCGGCGAGCGCGCCGATGTCGGTCAGCAGCGGAAAGTTGGTCAGCACCAGCAGGTCGGTGTCCGGCAGCCCGCCCGGCTCCCCGAGCGTCGTGACCAGGGGGACATCCCATAGCCTCAGCTCGCTCAGGGCAGGCAGGTGACCGATGCCATGCACCGACTTCAGGGCGTTGCAGCGCCAGATCATCAGTTTCCGCAGCGAGGGGTAGGCCCGCATGCCGTCCAGGGCGCGCAGGGACGGGCACCCGATGAACCGCATCTCGTCCACCAGCGGCATCTCGGGCAGCTGCGAGAAGTCTGTGAACGAGTCCAGCCGGAGCGCGTCGAGGCTGCGGAGCGTGGGGGCGTGCTCCAGGGCCGAGAAGTCGGCCAGGGCCGGGCAGCCCTCCGCGCGGAACCGGTCGATGGGTGAGCCCTGCAGCCCCTCGAGGGTGGTGAGGTGCGCGCAGTCCTTGAAACAGAGATAGGTGAGGCCCCTCAGAGCCCCCAGGCCGCGTGCGTCGCGCAGCGCGGAACAGCCGTCCACCGTCAGTTCGGTCAGGCCCGGGTGGGATCCCAGGCCGGCGAGGGTGGCCAGCTTGCGGCAGTCGGTGATCTGCAGCTCGGTCAGGCCGGTGAGCGCGTCGATGCCCTCCACGGTGGTCAGCGAGGCGCACCCGCTGAGGTCGAGTTGGGCGAGGGCGGGCTAGTCCGTGAGGCCTTTGAGGTCGCGCAGGCCGGTCCAGCCGAGGTCCAGCGTGGTCAGGCGGGTCAGTCCCGCGAGCTGCCGCGCGTCGCGGAAGGAACGGCAGCCGCGCATGGTGAGGGTGCGCAGGTCCGGGAGGGCCGCGGGCAGCCCGGTGACATCGCGCACCTTGGTCATGCTGAGGTCGAGTTCACGCAGGCCGCTCAGGGTGAGCAGGGGGCGGATGTCGGTGACTTGACGGCAACGGTGCAGATTCAGCCGGGTGAGCGCGGTCAGGGTGCTCAGCGGCGCGAGATCGGATATTCCGGCGCATCCGTTGAGGTCGAGGTCGGCGAGGGAGGTCAGCGCGGCAAGGTCGCCGAGGTCGGTGACCTCCTTGCACCGGTCCACGTGGAGGGCCCGAAGCATGGTCAGGTGGCGCAGGCCGCGCAGCGACCTGATCCGGCGCAGACGCAGCTCGGTGCGGCCCTCACGTGCGAAAGCGGGGGCGAGGAGGAGTTCGCAGAAGCGGTCCGGGTCGGCGGCGCGGGGCAGTTCGCGTAACAGAAGGTCACCGGAGTAGGCGGCGGTGGGCGCGAAACGAGCGGCGAGGTCGAGGGCGGCCCCGCCGTCGTGGACGGTGAGCAGTTCACGTATCGCCTTGCGCGCCCGTACGGGGGTGGCGGTGCCGAGCAGGCCGCGGAGTTCGACGACCAGCGGATGCGCGTCGGACGCGTCGGCAGACAGGGGGTTCTGGGATGTCATGGCTGGGAGCTTAGAAGGCGTTGTCTTTCCGAACTTGAAAACTGCGTTTTCGCTGGTCATGCATAGGTCGGCGATCCCGTGGGAGTGGTGGCCCATCGTGTGGCCGCTCCTGTGGAGGTCGTGGATGGCGGCGCTCGTGGGGCTGCTGGAACAGCGCGGGCTCGCTGCTCGCCGCCGGGTGGACGAGCTGCGGGAGGAGGCCGACCGCATCCAGGCCGAGCTGGACCTTGCCGACCGGGACTGGAAGGAATGGGCCATCGCCCGCTCACGGGTCGGCGAGGCGCTGGCCCCGGTCGAGGAGACCGAGCAGGGCCACAGCTGGCTGGCCGAGCGGCAGCCAGGGCGGTTCACGCCTGCGCAGGGCGTGACCGGGCCGGGCGGCGCCTCATGAGGAGGATCACCGACCAGTAGATCACCGCCTCGGCGCTGGCGGTGCACCGCTCGAAGTCGCGGACCAGGCGACGGGTGCGCATCAGATGCGCGAAGAACCGTTCAACGATCCACCGTTCGGGCAGCACCACGAAGCCACGCATGTCGTCGCTGCGCTTGACGATCGCCAGGACCAGGGCGAACGCGTCCAGGCAGTGCTCGACGAGGCTGCCGGTGTAACCGCCGTCGGCCCAGATCAGCGCCAAGCGGTGACGGGCGTCGGTCACCTGCTCGAGGAGAATGTGGGCGGCGGTGCGGTCGCCGGTGTCCGCGGCGGTGACCATCACGCCCAACAGCAAGCCAAGCGTGTCGACCACGACGTGCCGCTTGCGCCCATTGATCAGCTTGCCGCCGTCGAAGCCGCGGCCGTCCGATCCGATGACGGCGTCCGCCTTGACCGACTGCGAGTCGATCACCCCGGCCGTCGGCTCCGTGTCCCGGCCCAGCTTCTCGCGGACCTGACCGCGCAGACGGTCGTGGAGCTCCTGGACCAGGCCGTGGTCACGCCAGCGGCGAAAGAACGCGTAGCCCCTGTCCCACGGTCATGCCCGGCACCGGCCGCGATCACCCGATCGAGACTCCCGTTCGACGCACACCCCTCAAGATCGTAACGACAACAGCTACTCAAGAACGGCTTCTACGACCAGGTACGCGCCCGCGACCAGATGCCGGACAACGAGACGCGGCTGCGCCAGCAAGTCAGAGAGCTGAAGGAACTGTGGCCGCCGACGCTGAAGAGATCGCCCAGCCTCTGCGCCCGTTGGCCGCCGCGTCAGTCCCGGACCCTGCTCAGTGCTGGCGGTCGGCTGCTGCTGTGGCCAGTTCGGCGAGCTGGGTGGAGTGTGGCAGGCCGGCGAGTTCGGAGCGTGCGTGCTCTGAGCAGGAGGATGCCATCCGGGTCGCCTTGGTGAGAGCGCCGGTGCGTGTCAGCACAGCGAGGATGTCCCGGTGTGCGGTGACGGGGTCGGTGCAGCCGCGGAATACGGTGGTCAGGCGGTTGCGGTCAGCTACGTCGGCGGCTTCGTAGGCGAGCAGGACGGGCAGGGTGGGTTGGAGGTTGGCGACGTCGCTGGTGGCTGTCTTGCCGGTGACCTGGTCCTCGGCGGTGTAGGGGAGCAGGTCGTCACGGATCTGGAAGGCCATGCCGAGCTGTTCTCCGTACTGGCGCAGGGCCTGGTGCTGCTGAGGGGTTGCTCCGGCCAGGATCGCCCCGGCCTGGCACGCGGCGCCGGTCAGCGCGGCGGTCTTGGCTTGCATGACGTTCAGGACGGTCGGCACTCCGCAGGTCAGGTCGCCGCGGATTTCCGTTTCGCGCATGATGCCCTGGCACATGCGGCGCAGGGCCTGGATGGTGACCCGTGCTGCCTGCAGCACGCGTTCGGCAGGGCCGGAGCTGAGCAGGGCCGCGACTCCGGCCATCGACAGTCCATCGCCTGCTGCCAGGGCTTCGGCGAGGCCGTACTGCTCGGCGGTGGAGGCCCGCCCGCGGCGTACCGGGTCCTGGTCGATGATGTCGTCGTGGATGAGGCTGGCGACGTGCAGGCACTCGATGCCGGCCGCGAAGGCCAGCACCTGGTCGGCGGTGCCGCCGACGGCTTTGGCCGACTCCATGCACAGCATGGGGCGCAGGAGCTTGCCCGGGGGGAACAGCGCGTCCAGGCAGGCCAGCTCCAGCAGGCTGTCGCCGCTGCCCACCCAGCGCAGCAGTTCGGCCTCCAGGAGCGGAATGTACGTGTCGCCGGCGGGGGGCACGGCAAGAGACATGGCGCGTCCTTTCGCAGGTCAGCAGGGGATCACGGTGCGCATGAGGGGGCGCCACACATTGAGCTGCGTGCCCAGGGGAGGCTGTACCGGTCGGTGGAGGACGTCCTGGCCTGCGGCCAGCACGGCGGCGATGAGCAGGGCCAGGTGCTCACAGCGGGCGCGCCAGATGCCGCTTGCAGGACCGTGGTCCACATCACCGGCTTTGTGTAGTTGCTCGGTGACGCGCTCGGCCTCGAACGCGATGAGGTCGGCCATAGCCGGTGTCCAGCGTTTGGCCTTGATGTCCTCGGCGCGCACGTTGAACCGGTCGAGGTCCTCCAACGGCAGGTAGAGGCGCCCGTCGTCGAGGTCTTCCGACAGGTCGCGCAGCGCATCCGTCAACTGTGCGGACACGGAGAACTCGCTTAGTAGCAGTTCATATGCGGGTTCGGTCGGGGCGCCCATCGCCTGGTAGACCATGGCCATCGGGCCACCGGTCATCTGCATGCACCACTGGCGCAGTTCCTCGAAGGTGGCGAAGTCACGGAAGTCGAGGTCCCGCTGCATCGCGCTGAACATGTCCTCGATCACCGACAGGTGCATACCGTAAGTCCGGTAAGTGTGGACCGTGGCGTGCAGGACAGGGTCGTGGGAGCCGCCGGCGGCGAAGGCTGCCCAGGTGGCGTCGACGAATTGGGTGAAGCTGCGCTGACGGTCTTTGACCGGGCCGCTGTCGGCGTAGAGATCGGCACGGCACCCGTGTGCGAGCAGTGCCGCCACGTGAGGCCGGGCCGCTGCGGGAGCGCTGCGCAGGCCATGCCAGCGGGCGGTCCCTCCGTCGGCGCCGGCCAGCTCCCGCACGCACACCGTGTAGCAGTGCCGAAGGACGGGATCAGTGATACCCGCCGCGTCCAGCCATCGCCTTACCAGCATCTTTCAACCCCTTCTACTCAACCGGCTCGCTTTTCGGGGCCGGTGCTTCGCTCTGGGTGGAGGGCGCGACCATCCCGTCGAAGGGCCCTGTGCGAGCCGTCGCACCGGGGCGCCGCTCAGCGGGGTGTCGACGTGGCCCGTGCCGGGCGCGCAGGCTGCCGGTGCCTGGATGGCCAAGGCAGACGAAAAGGCGGCCGTGTGGTCAGGGCGTCTTTGGTGCGGCGGTGGAAGGCGAGCAAACCCAGGAGCGCGGCGCCGGCGAACCACAGGATCTGGACGGCCAGATCGCCGGGCAGAGGTGTGTGGGTGAAGCCCGCGGCGGTGGCGGCCTGCATGGTGCCGTAGGTGGGCAGGAATTGCACGGCCGCGCTTTTGGTGCCGCCGCTGGCCAGGGGACTTTGCAGGCCGACATCGACGAGGCTGGTCATGACCAGGGCGAACATGCCCTCCACTTCCCGGCGCAGCAGGGAGCCGAAGACGACGCCGAGCGCCCCGTAGGTCATCGCTCCGCAGAACAGGGCCGCGGCGAGCTGCACAGGCTGGCACGGGCTCCAGGCAGTGCAGATCACCACGGTGGCATAGGCGGCGATGATGCCGCAGGCCAGGGCCAGAGAGGTGGTCTTGGCCAGGACAAGATGGATGCGGGGGTAGCCGGCCATGGCCAGACGGCGGTCGAAGCGTCCGCCGTTGAACGTGACGGCGAACATCATGAAACCGGTGATCAGGGTCACGGCGTTGATGGCACCGGTGATCTGAGTGATCTGGTTGCCTGCGGGTGCCAGGAGTCGGCCGGTCGCACGCAGCGTGAAGGTCACGCTCCTGCTGGGGATGACGGCGTACGCCAGGCTGATCCAGGAGGGGATGAAAAGGGCGACCAGGACCATGGCGAGCCGGTTACGGGTGTGCTCGATCAGGTCGAAGCGGGCTGCTGTCACATACAGATGCAGCTGGCGCCTCACGCCGGAACCGCCATGGTGGGGTGCAGGACGCCGTCCTGAAGCCGCCACAACTCGTCCAGACGCTCGGCGTCATAGGCCAGATGCGAGACGACAAGGACTGAGCGGCCCGCATCCCGTAACCGTGCCGCCAAGTCCCAAAAGCGCTGGTAGGTCTCCCAGTCGAAACCCTGGTAGGGCTCGTCCAGCAGCAGCACCTGCGGGTCATGCATCAGCGCCAGGGTCAGGTTCAGCTTCTGACGGGTTCCGCCACTGAGCAGACCGGCACGCTCGTCGGCGTACTCCGTCAACCGCAGCGCCTCCATGACCTCCCCGGCGTGTCGCAGATCCGGCAGCCCCCGTGCGACGCGGAAGAAGTTCAGGTGCTGGCGCACCGTGAGGGCATCGTTGACCACCACCTCCTGTGGGCAGTAGCCGAAACCGGCTCCATGACGGACCGTGCCACGCTGCGGACGCAGCTCACCAGAAAAAATCTTCAACAGCGTCGACTTGCCCGCACCGTTCTCCCCGACGATCCCGGCCAGCACACCAGGCCGCAGATCAAGCTCTAAGCCCCGCAGAACCTCACGACGACCGTACGCATGACGCACGTCCCTGACCTCCACCGCGCCCCCGGACTCGTAAACGGTGTCACGTACTCGCTGCTGACCACTCGCCGCCACGGGCAAGGCTAGGCATCACGTACGGACAAAAACGGGGAGTGATCGCTGATTAGCCCATAAGGGTGAAGACCGCGCTGTAAACGGCGCTCCGTTCGCTTGCCACCCGGCAAGATCGGAATGACACCAGCTTCTTAGGCAGGGCCAGTGTCGAAACCGGCCGTGGCTCACCCCGCGGCTGCCCGCTGTTCGGCGCGCGACGGATCACTCGTCCGTCGCGCCCGCCCCCCTCACGTCAGCCACCCGTTGTCCTCGGCGATTCTGATCGCGTCCACTCTGTTGCGGGCGTTGAGCTTGGTGACCGCGCTGGTGAGGTAGTTGCGGACGGTGCCGATGGAGAGGAAGAGACGGGTGGCGATCTCCATCGCCTCCGCTCCGTCGGCGGCCAGTTTCATCACCTCGACCTCGCGCCGCGTCAGCGGGTTCTCCTCGACCTCCCAGGCCGCCAGCGCCAGTTGGGGGTCGATCACCCGGCCCCCCGCCGCCACCCTCCGTACCGCGTCGGCCAGTTGGTCCGGCGGCGCGTCCTTCAGCAGGAACCCGGACACCTTCGCGGCCATGGCCCGCCGGAAGGTACCGGGACGACCGAGGCTGGTCAGAATCAGCACCCGGCACGTCGGCACCGCCGTGCGTAACTGGTCGGCCGCGCTGAGCCCGTCCAGCCCAGGCAGGTCGATGTCCACGATCGCGACGTCCGGCAGCAGCTCCAGCGCGGTCGGCACCAACCGGTCGCCGGAATCGAACTGCGCCACCACCTTGAGATCGGGTTCCATCTCCAGCAGTGCCACCAGGGCACCGCGCACCATGTGCATGTCCTCGGCGATAACGATGCGGATCAAGCCAGACCTCCCCCGTCCGACGGCCGTGATGCCGCGCACGTACCCGCACGCATGGTATTCGAACGGTCACGACATCCGGGCCGACTCGCCCGTCCTCTCTGCCCAACTACCCGTGAATCCTTCATAGTCGGCCCCCTGACCGGGTCACCGCGGACCGGGGACGCCTGCACTGTCGGCCGAGGCCCGGCCCATGGGACTGTCGATGTACTACGCAAAGTACGGGGGCCGAGGGCGCTCGTACGTCCCTTCCTAGCCACCTGGGGACCAGATGGATATCACCCTGCTGGGGCCGCTCAACGCGGACAAGGACGGCGCCCCGGTCCTACCGTCAGCAGCCAAGATGCGCCAGATCCTGGCCCTGTTGGCGCTGCACTCCAACCGAGTGGTGCCGGTGTCGATGCTCATGGAGGAGCTCTGGGGCTACAACCCTCCGCGGACCGGTTCCACCACTCTCCAGACCTACATCCTGCGGCTGCGCCGCCTGATCGACGCCTCGGTCCGCGGACGCTGCAACGCCAAGGAGATCCTGGTCTACCGGCACGGCGGGTACTGCCTCATCGTGCCCACCGGCTGCGTGGACGTACTGGAGTACGACCGCCTCGCGGCCGAGGGGCAGCGCCTCTTCGACACCGGCGAGGACGAGGCCGCGGTCAAGGTGTACACCGAGGCGCTCGACCTGTGGCGGGGCCCGGCACTCGCGGACATCCGCTGCGGCGCCCTGCTGGAGATCGAGCGGGTGCGCCTGGAGGAGAGCCGGCTCGGGGTGCTGGAGCGCCGTATCGACGCCGAGCTGTACCTGGGTCGGCATGCCGAACTCCTCACCGAGCTCATTGTGCTGACGGCACGTCAGCCGCTCCACGAGGGTCTGCACGCCCAGCACATGATCGCCCTCTACCGCTCCGGCCGCCCCTCCGAGGCGCTGGCGACCTTCACCAAGCTGCGCCACCGCCTGGTGGAGGACCTGGGCCTGGACCCCTCGCCCCGGCTCCAGCGGCTCCAGCGGGCCATCCTCGGCGGGGACCTGCTGCTCGACCACCCGCAGCGCGGGCCGGGCCGCAGGGTGCTGGACATGTTCGCCGCGTGAGCCGACGGCCGTGGGAGGTCCGGCCCCACCCGGACTTCGCCACGAGCCGTCGCTCCGTCGTCGTTCCGCGGCCGCCGCTACGTACCGGCACCCCGCCGGAGCTCAGACGACCTCGAAGTTCGCCATCATCGCCATGTCCTCGTGCTCCAGATTGTGGCAGTGGAGCATGTACCGCCCCCGGTGCCCGCGGAACCGCACCAGTACGTCCACCACTTCGTACGGCCGCACGTCCACCGTGTCCTTCCACCCCGCGTCGGTCGGCAGCGGCGGCCCGCCGCCCCGGGCGACCACCAGGAAGTGCGCCAGGTGCACATGGACCGGATGGTGGAAGTCACTGCTGAACCGCCACCGCTCGACGGTGCCCAGCCGGGGCCGCGCGAGCACCCGCCCGCTGTCGAAGGGCCGGCCATTGATCGTCCACAGCTCCCCGCCGCTCCCGGACGTGAGCCGGAAGTCGAACCGCCGTTCGGCCACCGCCCGTTCGGCCCGCGCCACCGGCACGCCGGCGAGCCGCTCGGGAACCCGGCTGGTGTCCCGCTCCCGGCGGACGATCCGGAACCGCATCACCGAACGCGTGCCTCCCGCCCCCAGGGTGTTGACCAGGGTGACGGTCGAGCCGACCGGATACGCGGCGAAGTCGACGACCACGTCGAAGCGCTCCCCGGGCGCCACCGGCAGCGTGTCGTGCGTGACCGGACGCCGTAACAGCCCCGCGTCACTGCCCACTTGCGTGAACGCGCCGCCCTCGCGCGGACCGGGCTCCAGAGCGAGCCGGTAGCGGCGGGCGTTGGAGGTGTTGAGGATCCGGAACCGGTACCGGGTGCCGGAGACCTCCAACTCCGGCCAGGGCGCCCCGTTGACGAGCACCACATCCCCCGTCACCCCCTCCATGTACGCGTCCTCGACGCCCGGTTCACCGGTGAGCGAGGGATCCAGGGACGGGTAGCGCAGCGCGCCGTCCTCCTCGAAGGCCCGGTCGCAGATCATCAACGGGATGTCCTTCTCGCCCCGGGGGAGTGGCAGCGCGTCCTCCACGTCGTCGTGCACCAGGAACAGACCGGCCAGCCCGCGCCACACCTGCGGCGCGCTGAAGTCCATCCGGTGGTCGTGGTACCAGAGCGTCGTGGCCGGCTGCTCCAGCGGATACGTGTACGTCTTGGCTCCCGACGTGTACGTCCAGTCGCCCGGCCGGGTCCGCATCTGCCCGGCATGCTCCCCCTGAGAACCGTGCGCCCCCATGGAGCCATGCGCCCCGTGCGCTCCGTGCGTCCCATGCCCGTCGTGCGCCGAAGCGCCCGCGCCGGAGCCGTACCCCTTCGGGAGGACGAGGTCCAGTGGGGAGCCGTCCGATTCCGGGGCCTGCACTCCGCCGTGCAGATGGGTGGAGGTCGGCACGGGAAGCTCATTGCGCACCCGTACCGTCGTCGTACGCCCCGACCGGCCCACCAGGGTGGTCCCGGGGAACCGGCCGTCGTAGCCCCACACCTCGGTCCGCAGACCCGGCAGGATCTCCACCCGGGCCGCACGCTGCACCAGTTCGTAGTGGTCGCCGCCGTCCGGCCCCCGGGTGGGGGTCGCCGTCACCGGCACGGGAAGCGGCACCCGGAAGGGGGCGGGCAGCCGCGCCCGGCTCGACAGTTGCTCCCCCGACACCTCGCGGGTGAGTGCCCCGCACCCCGCGGTGCCGAGGCCCGCCGCGGCCAGCCCGGTGGCGGTGGCCGCCTTCAACAGGGTCCGTCGGCTCGGCCGCATGGTCATCGACTCCCGTTCTCCGTACGGCCGCCCGGCCGGTGGGCGAACACCCAGTACGTCTGCGCGGTCAGCCCAGCGACCAGCGCGACGCCCAGCGGGATGTGCAGGGACAGCTGCCGGGCGTAGCCGAACCCGCCCTGCGCCTCGACCAGGGAAGCGACAAGCAGCGTCAGCCCGATCGGCCACGCGGGGCCGCCGCCCGGGCGCCACAGCGTCACGGCGGCGCCGACCGTGAGCCAGCTCATGACGGAGATGAGGGTGGCGTTGAGCGCGTGCACGTCCAGCAGGTCGGTGTCGCCGGTGATGAACAGGCCGGCCAGTACGGGCTGCGCCAGTGTGAGCAACAGCAGCACACAGGTGCAGGTCCGCAGCACGGTGAGCGGCCAGCGCCTGGCCACCCGCGTCGGCGTCTCGGCTTCGGTCTCCGTGTCGGGTGACGGAAACATCAGCATCACTCCGGATCGCCGACGGCATCCGCAGCCGCCGCGCCGCCCCGAGTCTGGCAACGCCCGCTGGACACCGGCTTGACCGAGCCGAGGGGGCCGCGGGAGTCGCAAGGTTCGCAGGATTCGAACGAGCCGATCCGGCCGAACACGGTGAAAATTACGCTTACTCGTGACCGCGGCGCGGAGCGTCGCGGTGTCGCTTGGGCGGAGCCGGACACACTGCGGTCATAGGAGTGAGACGGGGAACGGGTGTTCCCGGCGACATCGAGTGGTGTGTGTTCGTACGATCACCGAATGCAGCTTCGGTATGCCTTCCGTCTGTACCCGGAGCCCGGTCAACGGGCCGCGTTGGCCAGGGCGTTCGGGTGTGCACGGGTGGTGTTCAACGACGCGGTACGGGCCCGGGAGCACGCCCGCACCGGGGGCCTGCCGTTCCCGAACGCGGCCGAGCTGTCGAAACGGCTGATCACCCAGGCCCGGCACACGGTAGAGCGCTGCTGGCTTGGTGAGGTCTCCTCGGTGGTGCTGCAGCAGTCTTTGCGGGATGTGGAGGGCGCCTACAAGAATTTCTTCGCCTCCCTCAAAGGGGAGCGCAAGGGCAAGCGGGTGGGTGCGCCGCGTTTCAAGTCGCGTAAGGACACCCGGCAGTCGATCCGGTTCACCGCCAACGCCCGCTGGAAGATCACCGAGGGCGGGCGGCTGTCCCTGCCGAAGATCGGTGACGTGAGGGTCACGTGGTCGCGGGTCCTGCCCGCCGTGCCGTCCAGTGTGACGGTGATCCTGGACTCGGCGGGACGGTACTTCGCCTCGTTCGTCATCGACACCGACTCCGAAACGGACCGGGCGCGCTGGAACGAGCCGGAGCCGGGCAGCGCCGTCGGCATCGACCTGGGGCTCACACACTTCGCGGTCCTCTCCGACGGCACGAAGATCGACTCCCCACGGTTTCTGCGCCGCGCGGAAAAGAAGCTGAAGAAAGCCCAGCGGGAGCTGTCCCGCAAACAGAAGGGATCGAAGAACCGGGCCAAGGCCCGCGTGAAGGTCGCCCGTGCTCACGCGGCCGTGGCCGATGCGCGCAAGGAGTTCCACAACCAACTCTCCACCCAGTTGATCCGCGAGAACCAAGCGGTCGCGGTGGAGGATCTCGCGGTCTCGGGACTGGCGCGCACAAGGTTGGCCAAGAGCGTGCACGACGCGGGCTGGTCACAGTTCGTGACCATGCTTCAGTACAAGGCGCAGCGGTACGGGCGGACGTTCGTCAAGATCGGCCGGTTCGAGCCCACCAGTCAGGTGTGCTCCACCTGCGGCCACCGGGACGGGCCCAAACCCCTGCACGTAAGGGAGTGGACCTGCCGCGCCTGCGGCACCCTCCACGACCGGGACCACAACGCCGCGATCAACGTCAAACAGGCCGCCGGACTGGCGGCATCGGCCTGCGGAGCGCCGGTAAGACCAGAACCAGTTCTGGCACAGCGCGAAGAAACAGGAAGCCATGGAACCCCCACCCGTGTCTGTGCCGCGTAGCGGCACCGGTTCGGGTGGGGACGGCCAGAATCCTCGGGCTTCAGCCCGAGGAGCATGTCAATACAACAATGAGGGCCGGGAGTGCAGCGAGCAGTTCGGCGACGGCCCGGTCGTCTTCCACGAACTGCTGGCCCGCTGGCGCCGGGACGGCGGCATAGACGACGTACTGGCCGGTGCCGAATGAGCGCCCCGGCGGTGCGCCCCAGCCGCTTGCTGCTGTCCGCCAACGGCGAGGGCACCATCCTCAGACTGCGGACGCGGACCCCAGCGAGCGTTCCCGCACCCGGGCCACGTGCCGGGTGAGAACGTCACGGGTGTCCGGGGTGAGCGTGCGCAGGGCCACCAAGGCGGTGATCACCACGTCGCACAGCTCGCCCTGGACGTCCTCCCAGGTGTGCGAGACGCCCTTACGGGGGTTCTGGCCGAGCGCGCCGATTACCGCCTCGGAGACCTCGCCGACCTCCTCCGACAGCTTCAGCACGCGCAGCAGCAGCTCCGCCTGGCCGTCGACCCGGCGGTTGGCGTCGAGCCAGGCGTACAGGTCGTCGATGGTGGACCACAGGTCCGCCGGGACGTCCGGCGGATCGGCCTGATCAGTCATGCGGGCAGCTTGCCACGGGGGCGGGCGGCGGCGACAGCGGCCCTCACCCACCGCCGGTACTTGTCGAAGGGTGTCCAACGTCCCACCCTCACACCTGTCCGGCGGGCCCGGGCTGCCGTTCGGGTGGCGGGGTCGGGGGAGCGGTGTGAGGCTGACTGGCATGACGATTCAGACCGCCAGACTGAGGGACCCGGCCGTCCGGGCCTTCGTCGCCGCCGTCAACGCCCATGACCGCGACGCCTTCCAGGCGCTTCTCGCCCCTGGGGCGACCATGGCGGACGACGGTCTCGACCGCGACCTCGACGAGTGGACCGACCGGGAGATCTTCTCCTCCCACGGCCACCTGGAGGTCGACAACGAGTCCCGGGGCGGTCGCGCCATCCTCGCCCGCTACCGCAACGACACCTGGGGCGAGATGCGCACCAAGTGGCAGTTCACGGTGGCGGACGACGGCAGGATCTCCCGCTTCGAAACAGGGCAGGCCTGAAGAAAACCCGCGACGCGGGGGTTGCGTTGGTGTGCGCTCGAACTTCTAGCGTGCCGGGACATGGAGACCAACGGAACCATCAATTCCAACGGAACCACTCATTCCGACGGGATCGCCCGGGCCAGCAGGACGCTGGGACGCAGCGGCCTCGAGGTCAGCGCCCTCGGCTTCGGCTGCTGGGCGATCGGCGGCGAATGGCAGTCGCCGGACGGACAGCCGCTGGGCTGGGGCAAGGTCGACGACGAGGAGTCGGTGCGGGCGGTCCGGCGCGCCCTCGACCTGGGCGTCACCTTCTTCGACACGGCGGACACCTACGGCGCCGGCCACAGCGAACGCGTCCTCGGCCGAGCCCTCGGCAAGCGCCGGGACGACGTGGTCCTCGCCACCAAGTGGGGCAACCTCTTCGACGAGCGCACCAAAACCCGGGTCGGGCAGGACGACTCCAGCGACCACGCGCGCAGCGCCCTCACCGCGTCGCTCACCCGCCTCGGCACCGACCACGTGGACCTCTACCAGCTGCACATCTCCGACGCCGACCCCGACCAGGCGGCCCGACTGCGCGAGGCCTGCGAGGAGTTCGTACGCGAAGGACTGATCAGGGCGTACGCCTGGAGCACCGACGATCCGACCCGGGCGGCGGTCTTCGCGGAGGGCGAGCACTGCACGGCCGTACAGCACACGATGAACGTGTTGCAGGACGCGCCCGAGATGATCGCCCTGTGCGAGGAGGCGAACCTGGCGAGCATCAACCGCAGTCCGCTCGCCATGGGGCTGCTGGCCGGGAAACGCCAGGGCGCGCTGGAGGCCGGGGACATCCGCAGCCGGCCGCCGGCCTGGCTCCAGGGGTTCGACGAGGGCTCCGGCGCGGCCCCCGACTGGCTCGCCCGCGTCGACGCGCTCCGGGAGATCCTCACCAGCGACGGCCGTACGCTCGCGCAGGGCTCCCTCGCCTGGCTGTGGGCGCGCAGCCCCCGCACGGTACCGATTCCCGGCTTCCGTTCGGTCGCGCAGGCCGAGCAGAACGCTGGCGCGCTGGCGAAGGGGCCACTCACCGCGGAGCAGCTGGCCGAGGTCGAGCGGATCATCGGGCGCTGAGAAACGCCGAAGAGTGAGAAACACCGCAGAGTGAGAAACACCGCAGAGCCGATTGAAAGCGGCAGCCGTTCCTCCGCACCGGTGCGCACCCCGCGGTCCCACGCGAGGTCCACCCCCACCCGGTTCGGTGGAACGGCTGCCGCCTCCCCCCTCGGGAGCAGGCAGCGGAAGCCGCCTCCTCCAAGTGTGAAGCTCTCGTGGAGGACGTGTAGAGCATAGGCGCATGACTGGCCTGAATGGGTGTGGAAAGTTCAATTAGATTTGTAAAAGTTGAGCCCGTGACCATCCGCGCGGGTGGCTCAGCCGCGTCCCACGTACGGCATCGCCGTCGCCATCACCGTCGCGAACTGCACATTCGCCTCCAGCGGCAGCTCGGCCATGTGCCGCACCGTGCGCGCCACGTCGGCCACGTCCATCACCGGCTCGGGCACGACCTCCCCGTTCGCCTGGAGGGCCCCGGTCGGCATCCGCGCGGTCATGTCGGTGGCCGCGTTGCCGATGTCGATCTGCCCGACCGCGATGTGGTATGGCCGACCGTCCAGGGACAGCGACTTGGTCAGGCCGGTCAGCGCGTGCTTGGTCGCGGTGTAGGCCACCGAGTGCGGCCGGGGCGTGTGCGCCGAGATCGACCCGTTGTTGATGATCCGGCCGCCCTGCGGGTCCTGCTCCTTCATCTGCCGGAAGGCGGCCTGCGCGCACAGGAACGCCCCGTTCAGGTTGGTGTCCACCACGTGCCGCCAGGCGTCGTACGCCAGCTCCTCGACCGGCACCCCGCCCGGGCCGAACGTCCCCGCGTTGTTGAACAGCAGGTCCACCCGCCCGAAGCGTTCCACGGTGGCGGCGAACAGCGCGGCCACCTCCTCCGGTCGCGACACGTCCGTCCGCACGGGGATCGAGGCACCCGTGGAGCCCTCGGGTGCCGCAAGTGCCAGCCCCGCTGTCTCCTCCAGGGTCTGAGGCCGACGGCCCGCCAGCGCCACCGACCAGCCCGCGGCCAGCAGTTCCACGGCGACCGCGCGGCCGATGCCGGAACCCGCGCCGGTCACCACCGCGACCTTCGCTTCCTTGCCCGTTCGCATCGCGTTCATGGGGCGGCAGCGTAGTGCGGGGCGGGTCCGGGAAGGATCAGGCCGGGGTGAGTTCCGCCTCGCCGGTCTCGCTCGGGTAGCGGACGCCGACCCGGTCCCGGATCGCGTCCAGGGTCCGCATCACCGCGAGGGTGCCGTCGAGCGGCACCAGCGGCGACTCGGTCTCGCCCGCGCGCAGGGCCCGCATCACCTCCACCGCCTCGTGCTTGAGGCTGCCCCGGTCCGCCGGGCCGGTGGTGAACTCCTCCGGTTCGCGGCCGTCGCGGTGCAGTACGAAGCGGTCGGTGTGGAAGAAGCCGTACGGGATGTCGATGCGGCCCTGCGAGCCGGTGACCGAGGCGGTGGTGGCCGTACCGCCGACGAGGGAGCAGTGCACCGAGGCGAGCGCGCCGCTCTCCCAGGACAGCAGCGCGGCCGTCTGGAGGTCGACGCCCTCGTCGGACAGCTGCGCCCGCGCCGAGACGTCCGCCGGCTCACCGAGCAGCAGCTGGGCGAACGACACCGGGTACACCCCGAGGTCGAGCAGCGCGCCGCCGCCCTGCGCCGGGTCGCGCAGCCGGTGCGCGGGCGGGAAGGGCCCCGCCAGGCCGAAGTCGGCGTGCACACTGCGTACTTCGCCGACGGCGCCGTCCCGCACCAGGCCGGCCAGACGCCGGATCAGCGGGTTGCAGTACATCCACATGGCCTCCATCAGGAAGCTCCCGCGCTCCTTCGCCAGCGCGACCAGTTCCTCGGCCTCCCGCGCGTTCAGCGTGAACGCCTTCTCGCACAGCACGTTGCGCCCGGCCTCCAGACACAGGCCGGCGGCCGCCCGGTGCGCCGAGTGCGGGGTGGCGACGTACACGACGTCGACGTCCTCGTCGTGCGCGAGGTCCTCCCAGCCGCCGTAGGCCCGCGGTATCCCGAAACGCTCCGCGAACGCCTTCGCCGACTCCTCGGTCCGCGAGGCCACCGCCACGACCTCCGCGTCCGGCAGGTCCACCAGGCCCGCGGTGAACGACGCCGCGATTCCGCCCGTCGCCAGGATCCCCCAGCGCACGCTCTGCTCCGTCATCCGGCCCCACCCTCGCTCACGTGACCCTCGGCACTCTGTACGAGCTGAGAGCATAGGTGGCGGATCACTTGGAAAGGGAGGGGCACATGCCCGAGCAGTGGGCATCGACATCACCGGCATCAGAGACATCCGCGACGCAGCCGCCATCGGTACCGTCGCTGCCGTCGCCGACCTCGACTCCGGACGTGGCGCGGGCGGCGGTGCCGGCGACGGAACCGGCCACCCGCGCGTTGCGCCGCACCGGCCTGCTGGTGACCCTGATCCTCGGTGGTCTCACGGCGACGCCCCCGCTGGCGATGGACATGTACCTCCCTTCCCTCCCGGAGGTCACCCAGTCCCTGCACGCCCCCGCCGCGACCGTCCAGCTCACCCTCACCGCCTGCCTCGCCGGCATGGCCCTCGGTCAGCTGGTGGTCGGGCCGATGAGCGACAGGTGGGGCCGCCGACGCCCCCTGCTCATCGGCCTCGCCGTCTACGTCGTCGCCACCGCCCTGTGCGCCCTGGCGCCCACGGTCGAGACCCTGGTCGCCTTCCGGCTGGCACAGGGCCTCGCCGGGGCGGCCGGGATAGTCATCGCGCGGGCCGTCGTCCGTGACCTCTACGACGGCACGGCCATGGCCCGCTTCTTCTCCACCCTCATGCTGATCTCCGGGGTCGCCCCGATCGTCGCGCCGCTCATCGGCGGGCAGATCCTGCGGGTCACGGACTGGCGGGGCGTGTTCATGGTGCTGACGGTGGTCGGCGCGCTGCTGGCGGGGCTCGTGTGGGCGAAGCTCCCCGAGACGCTGGCACCCGCCGATCGCCATTCCGGCGGGGTCGGTGAGGCGCTGCGCTCGATGCGCACCCTGCTCGCCGACCGTCGCTTCTCCGGCTACATGCTCACCGGCGGCTTCACCTTCGCCGCGCTCTTCGCCTACATCTCGGCCTCGCCGTTCGTGATCCAGGAGATCTACGGCGCCTCCCCGCAGACGTTCAGCCTGCTGTTCGGGATCAACTCGGTCGGTCTGGTGATCGCCGGTCAGATCAACGGGAAGGTGCTGGTCGGGCGGGTGAGCCTGGACCGGGTCCTGGCCGTGGGCCTCGCGATCGTCACCACCGCGGCGACGGCGCTGCTGCTGATGTCCGTGGGTGTCTTCGGTGAGGTCGGACTCGCGCCGATGGCTTGCGCGCTGTTCGTGCTGATGTCGGCGATGGGTATCACCATGCCCAACACCCAGGCGCTCGCCCTCATGCGTGTCCGGCACGCCGCGGGGTCCGCCTCCGCGCTGCTCGGTACGTCGTCCTTTTTGGTCGGCGCGATCGCCTCGCCGCTCGTCGGGGTCGCCGGGGAGCACACCGCGGTTCCGATGGCCGTCGTCCAACTGGCCGGTGCGGTGGTGGCCCTGGCCTGCTTCGTGGGAATGTGCCGTCCCCGGAAGGGCCGGGCGACCGTGGAGGGGGCAGAGAGCTGAGCGCACCGAGACTGCGCCACGACACACCGGAGCGGGCCGGGCTCGATCCGGGGGAACTTCGGCGGCTCGTCGTGGAGTTCCACGCGCTCACGGCCGGGGAGCGTCCCTGGGCGCCGGGTGCCGTGCTGGTCGTCGGGCGTGGGCCGGTGATCGCCGTGGAGGAGGCGGCGGGGTGGGCCGTTCGCTACGCGTCCTACGATCCAGAGGCGGACGCCGGCGTGGAACTGCCGCCGGACGACCGCGTGCCGGTGGGCGTTGACACGCCCTTCGATCTGGCCTCTCTTACCAAGCTGTTCACCGCTGTCGCGGCCGTCCAGCAGATCGAGCGGGGCACGCTGGGGATGGATGCGCGGGTCGGGGCGTTCCTGCCGGAGTTCCGGGGCGCCGCGGAACACGGTGTGACCGTGCGGGAACTGCTCACCCACACTTCTGGACTGCGTCCGGAACTTCCGTTGTACGACTGCGTGGACGCCGAGGAACGGTTGGCGCTGCTGCGTGCGGAGGCCCCTGTGGGGGTGCCCGGTACTTACGTTTACTCCGACTTGAATCCGCTTCTTCTGCAGCACGTCCTCGAACGTGTCACCGGCCGTACTCTCGACGACCTCGTCCATCACGGCATCACCCGCCCGCTGGGCATGACGGCGACCCGGTTCGGGCCCTGTCCGGACGCGGCGGCCACGGAGGATCAGCGGCGGCCCTGGGCCAAGGTCGACCGGGGGATGGTGCGGGGTGTCGTGCACGACGAGAACGCCTGGGCGTTGGGTGGGGTGGCTGGGCATGCGGGGCTGTTCTCGACCGGGCGGGATCTGGCGGTGTTCTGCCGTGCTCTGCTTGCGGGCGGGTCCTACGGGCCCGCGCGCATCCTCGGGCCGGACTTCGTCGAGCTGATGTTCACTCCGCCGGGGCTGGGCTTCGCGCTGGATCAGCCGTGGTTCATGGGCGAACTGGCGGGGCGGGGGGCGGCCGGGCACACCGGCTTCACGGGGACCTCGCTGGTGCTGGACCGGGCTACGGACACGTTTCTGGTTCTGCTGGCCAACACGGTTCATCCGAGGAGGCGGGGGGCGGACAGTGGGCCTCGGGCGGGGGCGGGGACTCGGGTGGCTCGGGCTGTGCGGGGGGCGTAGGGGGCCCGCGGTGGCCTCTGCGCGTTGCGCCTGCGGCTTGTGGTGGGGTCGGGGCCGCGTCGGGGGGTGTCCGTCCTCGGAACGGCGCGGAATCGGTCGGTTACCAACTTGACGGTGTTGACGCGCCAACCGCTGCGGGCGGACACCCCCCGACACGTCCCCTTGCCGCCGTGCGCGGGTGCGGGAGCGTGGACCGTGGGGTCCCCCGCCCGCCGGTGGGGAAGCCGTCGCGCGGCTACGGGGTGTGCGGCGGCCATAGGATTGTGGGGTGAACGTTCCTGTGTCCTCGGCCGAGAACCTGCGTGGTGCCCTTGGGGGTCTGCTTGACGGGCTTCCGGCGCGGCAGGCCGCCTCGGCGGTGGAGCGTCTGATCGCCAACTATCGGGGCAGCACCCCTACTGACGCCCCGATTCTGCGTGACCGTGCGGATGTCGCGGCGTACGCCGCCTATCGGATGCCGGCCACCTTCGAGGCCGTACGGTCGGCTCTGGGCGCGTTCGCGGCGGCCGTTCCTGAGTGGGCTCCCGCCGGGCATGTCGACGTCGGCGGTGGTACGGGGGCGGCGACGTGGGCGGTCAGTGCTACTTGGGACGGTGAGCGGCCCGTCACCGTGATCGACTGGTCGGAAGCCGCACTCGCTCTCGGCCGGGAGGTCGCCGCCGCCAACCCGGCGTTGCGGAACGTCCGGTGGCAGCGCTCGCGGATCGGAACGGCGCTCAGCCTTGAGGACGCCGACCTGGTCACCGTGTCCTACGTCCTCAACGAACTCACCGGACCCGATCGGGCGGCCCTGGTCGACGCCGCCGCGGGCGCCGCGCAGGCCGTGGTGATCGTGGAGCCGGGGACCCCTGACGGCTATGCCCGTGTGATCGAGGCGCGTGACCGACTCGTCGCCGCGGGGTTCCGGGTCGCCGCGCCCTGCCCGCACAGCGCCGCCTGCCCGATCGTCCCCGGCGAGGACTGGTGCCACTTCTCCGCCCGGGTCAGCCGTTCCTCCCTGCACCGCCAGGTCAAGGGCGGCTCCCTCGCCTACGAGGACGAGAAGTTCGCCTATGTCGCCGCCGCCCGCTTCCCGGTGGCGCCGGCTCCCTCCCGGGTGGTCCGGCGCCCCCAGATCCGCAAGGGGCAGGTGCTGCTCGACCTGTGCGAGACGGATGAGGGGCTGAGTCGCCGCACGGTCACCAAGCGCCACGGCGACCTCTACAAGGCGGCTCGCGACGCGGACTGGGGCGACGACTGGCCTCCGGCGGACCGTTAGGTGGTGTCTGGTTGGCTGCGTAGCCAGGTGATTACGGCGGCCGGCATGTCCGTAGAGCGATAGAGCATCGCGAGATCAGCCGCCCACCTGCGATGGTGCTTCCGCACCGTCCGCCAGGGCCCCGAACGCTTCGCGGGGCAAGATCTTTCGGGGATTCCAGTGGCCCACTGCTTGTCGGGCAGCGGGCGCATGCGCCCGCTCGTGATCACCGAGGCTGGTAGGCGGTGGCCAGCACGGAGACGGTGACTTGGTCGGGCAGGAAGCCTTCATCGTTCAGGTCCGCACGGCTCAAGTGGTGGGCGCTCGGTGTCATCGCCACCAGGTCCAGGGCATCCGGCCTGGCCAGGGTCGCGGAGTACTCCACCCGTTCGGTGACGGCGGCCTCGAAAAAGGGATTCAGCGCCCGGTGCAGGCGCTGTTCCTTGGCCGGGTCGATTGCGACCATCGCCGGCAGCCGGCCACGCAGCTCGGCCAGATGCCGTCCGGTAGGACGGACCACGATCAACCGGCCGGTCGGCCGGAGTACTCGGTGGAACTCGGCCGGGTTACGTGGGGCGAACACGTCCAAAACGACATCGGACGCCCCGTCGGCCAGCGGGAAGGGACGGAAAACGTCCCACGACGCCGCGGCGGCTCGTTCGTGGGCACGGGCTGCCGAGCGCAGCGCACGCACCGACGTGTCCAGACCCAAACCACGGGCGCCGGGCAGCTGGTCGAGCACGCCGGCCAGGTAGTAGCCCGTGCCGCACCCCACGTCCACGACCGTGGCCTGCTCGGGTACGGCATCGGCCACCAGGCGGGCCGCGGTTTTGCGGATGCGCGCGTACGTGCGTGTGGACAGGAATCGGTCCCGGGCCTGGGCCATGGCCGCGTCGTCCCCGCTGGTGGCACGGGTGCCCGTCAGCAGGCTGGCGTAGCCGTGGCGGGCGATGTCGAAGGTGTGGCCGGCAGGGCAGCGCAGTGCGCCGCGGTCGGGGTGCAGGCGGCGTGCGCGGCATGTGGGGCAGCGCAGCAGGTCGAGAGATAGTTCAAGGGCAGGGGGAAGCAGCACGGGCACGAAGCGCTCCTGGCAAATGCGAAGGGAGGGGGGCCGTGCCTGCATGCGCACTCAGAACGTCGCTGCCGCAGCGACAGCGGGCAGCACCGGCACGCGGCTCACGCAGCAGGCCTACCTGGGAGGGGGGGCGCCGTCCGGCGTCCCCCCTCAACGTCTTCCCATCACAGGAAGCAGCAATGCGGGGTGGTGGGGCCGGTGGATGCCACGCCATGAGGCCACGAGCATCGACGAAGTCCCCCTGTCCTACTGCAATGCGAGACACAGCCCAGCTTCTTCCTCCTGGCGTTTTTGCTGGAGCCTGCGCAGCAACTCCCGTTTCTGGGTTTGGGGGTCGAGGCCGCCGCCGATTCGTTGGCCGCGCCCGCCGCCCCTCAGTGCCTTGCGGCCGAGGTTGCTGCGGGTGCCGCCGACGCCGAGCATGTTTCCTGATCCACCACGGGTCATGGGGTCTTCTCCTTCTGGTTTTCTTCAGTGTGTGACGAGACGTCTCGTCTCGATGTGTCCACCACTGTCAGGCGAGACGGTGCGTCTTGTCAAGTGATAAGTTCGATCCCATGGCCGTCAAGAAGTCAGCCCAGCCCGTTCCCGACACCACCCGCCGCAGCGAGAGGTCCCGTCGTGCGATCTACGACGCCGCCCTCGCCCTCGTCGGAGAGGTCGGCTACCCCAGGACGACGATCGAGGGCATCGCCGCCCGCGCCGGTGTGGGTAAACAGACGATCTACCGCTGGTGGACGTCGAAGGCCGACGTCCTGCTGGAGGCGTTCCTCGATCTCTCCGAGCAGGCGGCGCGGGAGGCGGAGCCCGAGGGCCAGTTCACGATCCCGGACACCGGGGACCTCGCCGCCGACCTCAAGACCGTATTGCGGCTCACCGTCGACCAGCTCAGGGACCCCCGGTTCGAGGTCCCCTCCCGTGCGCTGGCCGCCGAGGGGGTCGTCGACGAGGAACTCGGCCGGATCATGATGGCCAAGCTTCTCGAACCGTCGCTCCAGCTGTACGTCGACCGGCTGCGCGCCGCGCAGGAGGCCGGTCAGGTGCGCCAGGAGATCGACCCGCGCATCGCCCTGGAACTCTGGGTCTCACCCCTCGCCCAGCGCTGGCTCCAGTACACGGGCCCGATCTCCTACGAGTACACCGACACCCTCGTCGACTACGCGCTGTACGGCATCGGGCCCCGCGGGCCCCGTAGTTGACCCTTCGTCGCGCCTCGTCCCACCTGGCCCATTTGTCGGCTCCGGCCCCCCACGGCACGGGATGGTGGGACCATAGGGCATGCTGTTTCGCACGACAGCGAGGCGAGGGGATAGATGAGCGCGGAGTTCGGTGGCACCGGCCGGCAGGGCAAACTCTCCCAATGGCTGCGCGGACGCCGCCCTAAGGAGGCCGCCGCGGACGAGGGCGGCCGTGAGGCCCTGCTGCTCGCCGCCGCCGAGGCGGGCCTGCCGCTGGCTCCCGCCGCGTATCCCGCCCCCGGCTACCGCTGTTCCTGCGACCGCGTCGGCTGTCCCACCCCCGCCCGGCATCCGGTGTCGTTCGCCTGGCAGACCCAGTCGACCACCGACCGCGCGCAGATCGAGCGTTGGGCCCGCAACCAGCCGCAGGCCAACTTCATCACCGCGACCGGCATGGTGCACGACGTCCTCGACGTGCCGCTGGAAGCCGGTGCGGAGGCCCTGGAACGGCTGCTCGACGCCGGTATCGACGTCGGCCCGGTGGCCGAGAGCGACGACGGGCGGCTGCTCTTCTTCACCCTCACCCGCGGCACCCCCGAGGACGAGGACGAGTGGTGGCCCTGCGAACTGGACTGCCACCCCGAGACGATGGACGAACACCCGGGCCTGCGCTGGCACTGCCGCGGCTCCTACGTGCTCGTCCCGCCCGCCCGGCTCCCCGGCGACCAGACCGTGAGCTGGGTCCGCGGACTCGAACACCCGCTGCCCGACCCGCTGACCCTCCTGGAAGTCCTCACCGATGCCTGCGCCCGGCACATCGGCGAGGAGCCGGACCACGCGAACGCGGCCTGGCCCTCTCGTCGTTGAGCGGGGGGGCATCGCGGGTACGCTCTAGGACCCCTGTGCCGAGGTCAGGCCCTGGATTCGCCCCAGCAGGGACACCCGTGGGTCGCCCGAGCTCTTCGCCGGGTCCAGGGCTACCTCGTTGGAGACGAACTCCATGGTGAGTGACTGCTTGATCTCACCGGTCGTCAGGGCCAGCACGTCCTGGCCCGGGTCGGGCACCGCGGCGTTCGGCGCGGCCGTCTGCTTCTCGTAGTGCTGCGTGGCGAAGAACACCAACGACCCGCCGTCGGCCGTGCGCAGCGCGAGGGGGGCGTAGTCGCCACTGTTCAGCGGCTTGTCGATGTACTGGGTGGCGAGACCGGGGCGCTTGGTGTTCTTCGCGCGCTGCGCACGCCACTGGTCGGTGTGCGGACCGGCCGCGAAGGACTTCCCGCCGCTCTTCAGATACGTCGTGTAGTCCTTGCTCAAGTCGCCCGGGGGGACGGCGAGTTCGGCCGAGTTCACCGGCACCGGCTCCGCCCAGCCGTCCGCGTCCTTCTTGAACTTCGGCACCTTGTCCGGCGCGACCAGCGTCAGATAGGCCGCCTGCCACGGTTCGTCCAGGCCGCCCCGGGTGAACACGATCAGCCAGCGCGCGCTGCCGCCCTTGTTGCCGGCCGCGTCGGCGACGAACCAGCGCGGCCAGCCCGCCTTCTTCGGGATCGTGTACTTGGCGTCCGAGAGCTCCAGGGGTGTGTGCGTCGGGTTGCCGCCCGGGTGGTTCGCCGCGCCGGCCTTCAACCGGGCCTCGTCGATGTCGGAGAGGGCGCCGGTGACATGGTCGGCGTCCAGCGAACTGTCGTAGGCCTTGTCGGCAGCGTTGTACGCGGTTGTGAACTGACGGAGAGCCTTGGCGGCCTCCGCGCCGGTGGCCCCGGGAAGTACCTCCCGTTCCCCGTGGACCACCACACAACCGCTCGCTGTCAACGACAAAGCGGTCAGTGAGGCCGCTATCAGTGCGCTCCGGTCAAGCCTGCGGAGCCTTCGAGGGCCGCGATCCCTGCTCATCAGGTTCCTTCACCTTCCCCTTCCCGGAGGCGAACCCTACCGGGGCGAGGAACAGCGCGAGCGTCGGGATCAGGTACAGCAGCCACACCGTGACCTGGAGGACCGTCGGGTCGGGCTGGAAGTTGAAGACGCCCTTGAGGAGGGTGCCGTACCAACTGTCCGGCGGGATGGTGTCGCTGATGTCGAAGGACTTGTCGTTCAGGCCCGGCAACCAGTCCGCCTCCTGGAGGTCGTGGAAGCCGTACGCGAGCACGCCCGCGGCCACCACGACCAGCATGCCGCCGGTCCAGGTGAAGAACTTGGCGAGGTTGATGCGCAACGCGCCCCGGTAGAACAGCCAGCCCAGGAACACCGCCGTCGCGATACCGAGGGCCACGCCGATCAGCGGGCGCGGGGTGCCGTCGCTGGCCGCGTGCACCGACGCCCACACGAACAGCGCGGTCTCCAGGCCCTCCCGGCCGACCGCGAGGAACGCGGTGGCCACCAACGCGCCCGTGCCCATCGCGAGGGCCGCGTCCAGCTTGCCGTGCAGCTCCGACTTGAGGTGCCGGGCGGTACGCCGCATCCAGAACACCATCCACGTCACCAGGCCCACCGCGAGGATCGACAGGGACCCGCCGAGCGCCTCCTGCGCCTCGAACGTCAGCTCCTGCGAGCCGAATTCCAGCGCGCAGCCGAAACCGAGCGCGATCACGATCGCGACCGCGATACCGGCCCAGATGGGTTTGAGAGCGTCCCTGCGGCCCGTCTTGACCAAGTACGCGATGAGGATGCAGACGACGAGGCTGGCTTCCAGCCCCTCGCGCAGACCGATCAGATAGTTGGAGAACACGGGCTACGCCTCCTCGGAGAACAGCGTGCTGCCCCACCAGTCGTCCTTGTCGCGGACGCCCGGCGGGACGGCGAACAGCGCCGAACCCACGTGCTGGATGTACTCGTTGAGCGCGTCCGTGGCCAGGTTGCGCTGGATGCGGATGAAGCCCTCGCGGACGTCCCGCTGGTAGGCGAGGAAGAACAGCCCCGCCTCCAGCCGGCCCAGGCCGTCCGTGCCGTCGGTGAACGAGTAGCCGCGGCGCAGGATCGTCGCCCCGTGGTTGGAGTCGGGGTGGGCGAGCCGGACGTGCGCGTCGGGCTTCATCGCCTTCAGGAACGGTTTGTCGCGCTCCTTGGCCTTGCCGACCGGGGCGCCCTCGCCCTTGTCGCGGCCGAAGACGTCCTCCTGCTCCTGCAGCGAGGTGCGGTCCCAGGTCTCGATGTGCATCCGGATACGGCGGGCGACGAGGTAGGAGCCGCCGTTCATCCACTCCGGGCCGTCGGCGGGGTCCACCCACACGAACTTCTTCAGGCGGTCGCTCTCGGTTCCGGCGATGTTGCGGGTGCCGTCCTTGAACCCCATCAGGTTGCGCGGGGTCTGCGCGTCCGGCGTGGTCGAGGACGTCTTGCCGAAGCCCAGCTGCGACCAGCGGATGACGACCTTGCCGAAGCCGATCCGGGCCAGGTTGCGGATCGCGTGCACGGCGACCTGCGGGTCGTCCGCACAGGCCTGGACGCACAGGTCGCCGCCGCTGCGGTTCTTGTCGAGGTTGTCGCCGGCGAACTTGGGCAGGTCCACCAGGGCCTCGGGCCGTCGGTCCCCGAGGTCGAACTTGTCGAACAGGCCGGGCCCGAAGCCGACCGTCAGGGTCAGCCGCGAAGGCTTCAGCCCGAGTGCCTCCCCGGTGTCGTCCGGCGGGGCCTCGGCGAGCCCGCCGTACGCGCCCTCGCCGACCGCGTGCCCGGCGGTCATCCTCCGCGCGGCCTCGGTCCAGTCCTTCAGCATCTGGACGAACTCGGCGCGGTCCTCGGTGGTCACGTCGAACGCGGCGAAGTGCAGCCTGTCCTGCACGGGCGTGGCGATGCCGGCCTGGTGGGCGCCGTGGAAGGCGACCGCGGCGCCCGTCTCGGCGCCGGCTGGGGCCGCGTCGTCGGTGGACTCGCCGGTGCGGGTCATCGCGACCGTGCCGCCGGCCGCGACGGCGCCGAGCGCGAGCCCGGCACCGCCCCAGCCGATCAGCGCGCGCCGGGAGGGCGCGGCGGTCTCCTGGGTGTCGTCCGTCCCTTGCTCCACTGTTCCTGCTTCCCTACTTCGCGACGGCGGCGGCGAGCTTGGACAGCGGCTCGGCGAGCGCGTTCACCGCGTCCGACAGCTTCTTGCGGTCCGCCTCGCCGACCTTGTCGTACGAGGTGAAGTCGTACGACGCCTTGTCCGCGCGGTACTTGTCGAGCAGCGTGTTCAACGCGGCGAACTGCTTGTCCAGCTCGGTGGCCAGCGGCGCGTCGTTCTCCTTGGCGACCGGCTTCAGCAGCTCGTACGACTTCTCGGCGCCCTCCACGTTGGCCTTGAAGTCGACGAGGTCGGTGTGCGAGTAGCGCTCCTCCTCGCCGGTGACCTTGCCGGTGGCGACCTCGTCGAGGAGTTCCTTGGCGCCGTTGGCCATGGAGGTCGGGGTGATGTCGGCCTTGCCGACCCGCTTCTGCCAGTCGGTGAGGTCGGTGATCAGCTGGTCGGCGAGGGTCTTGTCCGCGGCGGTGATCTTCTTGTCCTGCCACAGGGACTTCTCCAGGCGGTGCCAGCCGGTCCACTTCTGGCCGTCCTCCAGGCCGTCCGCGCGGACGTCGACCTTCGGGTCGATGTCGCCGAAGGACTCCGCGACCGGCTCGGTGCGCTCCCAGCCGATCCGGGAGGGCGCGTAGGCCTTCTTCGCGGCCGCCAGGTCGCCGTCCTTGACCGCCTTGGCGAACGCCTCGGCCTTGGGCAGGGTCTCGTCGGCCTGTTCCTGCACGTAGGTGCGGTAGGTGGCGACGGCCTTGTCCAGGCGGGGGTCGCGCTGGACGGCCTTGCCGCCGGTGGCCTTGACGTCCTGGCGGATGCCCTTGCCCTTCATGCCGGGCTTGCAGGCGATCTGGTAGTCGCCGGCCTTCACCTCGGCGGTGACCTTCTGCCTGGTGCCGGGGCCGATGTTCTCCCGCTCGGTGACGATCCTGTCGTCCGGGAAGAGGACGTAGACCTCGGTGACCTTGGAGCCCTTGTTCTCGATGGCGAGTTCGACGTGCCCGGCCGGGAACTCCTTCTTGGAGATCTCGCACTTGCTGTCGGTGGCGGTCACGTTGATCACGCGGTCACCCTTGCTGTCGGAACTGCCTTTCTCGGTGCACCCCGTGACGGCGGTCAGAGCCGCCACGGTGGCGGTGGCGGTGACGACGGAGAGTCTGGCGGCGCGCATTCGGGCTCCCGGTGCCTGGCTGAAAAATCACGTGACGGGGCTCACAAAGATTGGTGAGGCTCACCTAACTTATCCGAGGCTTACCTGAGTGATACCCCCGCATGCCGTGATTCAGCTCTCATAGACGCTGTAAGGGCACGACCTGATCACGGAGGATTAAAACGGACGTCAACGGAAGGTCAAAGGAGATTCAAAGATTCCGCTTCGGAGTGCGCCTGAGGAGCCCCCGTGCGCGGGTGCGGCGACCTGTCCATCCGCTGGTCATGGACGAGTGGTCGGTGCGGGCGGGTCACTCCGGGCACAATTTTGCGCGTGACTGACTACGACGTGCTCCGGGTCTTCTGCGGAGCGAACGGCGGATACGGCAACGAACTCGGCGTCGTCCGCGACGGCTCCGTCCTGCCAGGCCCGGCCGAGCGGCAGGAGCTCGCCGGGAAACTCGGGTTCAGCGAGACCGTGTTCGTCGACGACCCCGAGCGCGGGGTCATCGACATCTACACACCGACCCTGCGCCTGCCGTTCGCCGGCCACCCCTGCGTCGGCACGGCCTGGCTGCTCGACGTGCCCGAACTGGTCACCCCGGCCGGAGTCGTGGGCACCCGCCTGGACGGGGAGTTCAGCTGGATCGAGGCGCGGGCCGAGTGGGCGCCGCCGCGCACCCTGCGCCAGTACGCCACGGCCGCCGAGGTCGACGACCTGGCCGTTCCGCCGACGGGGGAGTGGATCTACGCCTGGGCCTGGGAGGACGAGTCCGCCGGCCGGATCCGGGCCCGTGGCTTCCCCGGGCGCGGCGACGGCATCGACGAGGACGAGGCGACCGGCGCGGCCGCCCTGCTCCTCACCGACCGGCTGGGCCGCGCCCTGAACATCACTCAGGGCGCCGGCTCGCAGATCCTCACCGCCCCGCAGCCCGGTGGCTGGGTGGAGGTCGGCGGTCGCGTCTTCCTGGAACGGTGACCGGGAAGCGAACGGTGACCGGGGCGGTGTCCTCCCGGTGGGGCGGGGCTACGGGAGCGTGAGGATCTCGGCCCCCGACTCCGTCACCACCAGCGTGTGCTCGAACTGGGCCGTCCGCCGGCGGTCCTTCGTCACGACCGTCCAGCCGTCGTCCCACATGTCGTACTCGTGCGTCCCGAGCGTCAGCATCGGCTCGATGGTGAAGGTCATCCCGGGGCGGATCACGGTCGTCGCGTGCGGGCTGTCGTAGTGCGGGATGATCAGGCCCGAGTGGAACGAGGTGTTGATCCCGTGTCCGGTGAAGTCGCGGACCACGCCGTAACCGAAGCGCTTCGCGTACGACTCGATGACCCGGCCGATGATGTTGATCTGGCGGCCCGGCCGGACCGCCTTGATCGCCCGGTCGAGGGACTCCCGGGTCCGCTCCACCAGCAGCCGGCTCTCCTCGTCGACGTCCCCGACCAGGTACGTGGCGTTGTTGTCGCCGTGCACCCCGCCGATGTACGCCGTCACGTCCAGGTTGACGATGTCGCCGTCCCGCAGCACCGTCGAGTCCGGGATCCCGTGGCAGATCACCTCGTTGACGCTGGTGCACAGGGACTTCGGGAAGCCGCGGTAGCCCAGCGTCGACGGATAGGCGCCGTGGTCGCACATGTACGCGTGCGCCACCTTGTCCAGCTCGTCGGTGGTGACCCCCGGCGCGATCAGCTTCGCGGCCTCCGCCATCGCCCGCGCCGCGATCCGGCCCGCGAGGCGCATCGCCTCGATCGTCTCGGGCGTCTGCACCTCCGGTCCGGTGTACGGCGTCGGCGCCGGCTTGCCGACGTACTCGGGCCGGCGGATGTTTCCGGGTACGGAACGGGTGGGAGACAGCTCCCCTGGTACGAGCAGCGACTGGCCAGACATGCCAGCGAGTCTAACCAGCGGGCATGGGGGAACATGTCGATGGCGAGAGGAGCAGGTCATGTCCTTGTTCAAGAAGCGCACGGCCGGAAAGCCCGGCGAGTGGTACTACTGCCTGGAGCACCAGAAGGTCGAGGAGGGGCCGGAGTGCCCCGCCAAGGACCGTTTCGGGCCGTACGCCTCACGTCAGGAGGCCGAGCACGCGATGAGCACGGCCCGGGAGCGCAACCTCGAGTGGGAGAACGACCCCAAGTGGCACGACGCACCCGCGGCGGGCCGGGACGACGACTAGGGCCCTGACCCTTCCGGGGCTACGCCGCCTCGGCCGGTGCGGCTGCCGCCCGCTGTTCCCGCAGCCGCACCGCGTGCTCGTTCGTCCGCACGTCGTACGTCATCAGCTTCGGCAGGCACAGGGCGAGCAGCCCCACCGCGCCCACGCACAGCAGCCCGCCCGACCAGACGGCCGACCGTACCCCCAGCCAGGCCGCGAACCCGCCGGTCCGCACCTGGCCGAGCGTCGGCCCCACCGAGTACGACAGCAGCTCGATACCGGCGAGCCGGCCCCGTAGCTCGTCCGGGATGGTCTGGTTCCACATGGCCGCGCGGAAGATGCCGCTGACCATGTCGCAGCCGCCGGCCATCGTCAGGAACAGCAGCACCAGCCAGACGTTGCCGACCAGCCCGGCACCCGCGATCGCCAGGCCCCACAGCGCGGCCGACAGCACCACCATCCGCCCGTGCCGCTGGATCCGTGAGGTCCAGCCGCTGGTCAGGCTCACCAGCATCGCCCCGGCGGGGACCGAGGCGTACATCAGACCCAGCGACCACTCGGCGTCCAACTCGTCCGCGAGGAAGGGCAGGACGGCGAGCGGCATCGCCAGGAACATCGCCGCGAGGTCCACGGCGTAGGTGCCGAGCAGTTCCTTGCGTCCCCACGCGTAGCGGGCTCCCTCGGCGATCGCCCGGAGCGAGGGCTTCGCGGCCTCGTGGGAGGCGGGGGAGGCGGCGATGCGCACGACCAGGAACACGGAGACGACGAAGGTGGCCGCGTCCGCCGCGTAGGCCCAGCCGAGACCCGCGTACGCGACGACCACGCCCGCCACGGCCGGGCCCGCGACCCCGCCGACGGTCCAGCGCAGGGAGTTCAGTGATGCCGCCGCCGGTAGATGGTCATGGGCCACGATCCGCGGCCACAGCGAGTCGAGCGCGGGCCGCTGCACGGAGAAGAGGGCGGACGACAGCGCGGCGACGACATACAGCGGCCAGACGGCGGGCGCCGGCATCAGGGCGTTCAGCAGCAGCACGGCGGAGAGCAGACCTTGCCCCGCCTCCGTCCACACGATCAGCTTCCGCTTGTCCCAGGCGTCCGCGAGCGCCCCGCCGTACAGCCCGAACACCACCAGCGGCACCAGCTCCACCGCCCCGATCGCCCCCACCGCCGCGGCCGACCCGGTCAGCTCCTTCAACTGCACCGGAAGCGCGACGAACGTCAGGAACGTCCCGAAGTTCGAGATCAATCCCGAGATCCACAGCCGCCGGAAGTCGACGGACGCCCGCCAGGGAGCGAGATCGGGCAGGAGCGCACGGAGCCCGGAAGGCGGGGCCTCGACGGGAAGGAAGGCTGGGTCTTCGGCGGGAACGGGAGGCGTGGGGGAGTGGTCGGTCACGAGGGGTCATGGTCGGACGCGGGCCGCTGCCGGGCAACTGCTTTTCCCCCGGCCGCACTTCGGGGCGCCGGGCGCGGCTCACCAGCGGGGCGGAGGCGGTGCCGTCAGTTCGTCCGCCAGCCGGGACAACCTGTCCCGGAAACGCCGGCGCCCGCGTGCCGGAGACGGCGCCGCGTTCTCCCCGGCCGCCGCGCTCACCAGGTGCTGCACGGTGTCCAGGTCCAGCTCCGCGCCGTCCGGCACGGCCAGCACCTCGTGCGCCATCGCCGCCAGCTCGCCCGCACCGGCGCCATCGCCCTCGCCGCCCTCGCCGCCGAGCGCCAGCACCGTCGCCCCGGCCCGGCGGGCGTCGTGCACGCCCTCCAGCAACGCCGCCCCCGGTTCCGCCGGGGACACCACGAGCAGCGTCTCACCCCGCCGAGCCGCGGCCAGCCTCCCGGGACCGACCGCCAGGTGGGCCGGATCCGAGGGACGCGCGTCCTGCCGTACGAGAGTCGGGGCCAGCTCCGGAGTCGCCGACCACGCCGCCTCGTCGACCAGATGGGCCGCGAGGTGCCAGGGCTCGTAGCCCGAGCCGCCCACCAGCAGCAGCCCCCCGCCGTGCGACACCACCGACCCGCGCAGCGTCCCCGCGAACCGCCGCGTGGCCCCCAGCCACTCGGTCCCGGCGAGCACGTCGCGCAACAAGGCGACCCGTACGGCGTCCATGCGACGGCATCCTGCCGCAACCGGACGTGGGTAACCCCCGGTTCACCCCGAATTCGCCCTCTTGGGGAAGGCGGCGAGGAGTGTCCTCGGGCGGGACCCCGTGACGCCGCTCACCTGCCTGATCGCGGTCGGCGGGGCGGACGTAAGGTCGGCCCATGACCTCTACCGACACCGACAGTGCACAGAAGGCCCCCGCCAAGGACCCGTGGGACCTGCCCGACGTCTCCGGGCTCGTCGTCGGCGTGCTCGGCGGCACCGGCCCGCAGGGCAAGGGCCTCGCCTACCGGCTCGCCAGGGCCGGCCAGAAGGTGATCATCGGCTCGCGCGCGGCCGACCGCGCCGAGGCCGCCGCGGCGGAACTCGGGCACGGCGTCGAGGGTGCCGACAACGCCGACACCGCCCGCCGCAGCGACATCGTGATCGTCGCGGTGCCCTGGGACGGCCACGGCAAGACCCTGGAGTCGCTGCGCGAGGAACTGACCGGCAAGCTCGTCGTGGACTGCGTCAACCCGCTCGGCTTCGACAAGAAGGGCGCCTACGCCCTCAAGCCGGAGGAGGGCAGCGCCGCCGAGCAGGCCGCCGCCCTGCTGCCCGGCTCCCGGGTCACCGCCGCGTTCCACCACCTCTCGGCGGTCCTCCTCCAGGACCCGGAGATCGACGAGATCGACACCGACGTCATGGTCCTCGGCGAGGAACGCGCCGACGTGGAGATCGTGCAGGCGCTGGCCGGCCGGATCCCCGGCATGCGCGGCGTCTTCGCGGGCCGCCTGCGCAATGCCCACCAGGTCGAGTCGCTGGTCGCGAACCTGATCTCGGTGAACCGCCGCTACAAGGCGCACGCGGGGCTGCGGGTCACGGACGTGTGAGGGGATGGGGGACACTGGTCGGACCCGGCCCGTGTCCCCCCGACATGTCCCCCGACAGGAGATTCCCCGCATGCCCCGCCTGGCCCTCTACGCCCTTGTCGTCTGCGTCCTCGCCGTCGCCGCGGCGGTCGTCTCCTTCGCGCGGGGCAACCTCCTCGGGATCGTGTGGGTGCTGCTCGCGGGCCTGTCGTCCAACATGTGCTGGTACTACCTGAAGCGCGAGAAGGACCGGAAGTCCGTCACGGGCTGACCGAGCAGAACTCGTTCGTGCCCTGCCAGAAGCGGTAGAACTCCTGCCCGCAGTACGTGTCCAGGTCGCTGATCCCGAGGCTCTTCAGGATCGTGTCGATCACGTCGAAGAACGCGGTGTTGACGGCCGGCACCCACAGCAGCGCGAACACGAACAGCAGGCCGAACGGTGCGAACGGCTCCACCTGACGCTTGATGTTGTACGACAGCCAGGGCTCGACGACCCCGTAGCCGTCCAGGCCCGGCACCGGCAGGAAGTTCAGGATCGCGGCCGTGACCTGGAGCAGGGCGAGGAAGGCCAGCGCGAACCTGAAGTCCGACGGCACCCCGTCCAGCGCGTCCAGCCAGAACGGGGCCGTGCACACGATCGCGAACAGGACGTTCGTCAGCGGACCGGCCGCCGAGATCAGGCTGTGCCGCCAGCGCCCCCGGATCCGCCCCCGCTCGATGAACACGGCACCACCGGGCAGCCCGATACCGCCCATGATCACGAAGATCACCGGGAGCACGATGCTGAGCAGGGCGTGCGTGTACTTCAGCGGGTTCAGCGTGAGATAACCCTTGGCGCCCACCGAGATGTCGCCGCTGTGCAGGGCGGTGCGGGCGTGCGCGTACTCGTGCAGACAGAGGGAGACGATCCAGGCGGACGTCACGAACAGGAACACCGCCACTCCGGGCTGCGCGGCGAACCCGGTCCAGGTGGCCCAGCCGGTGACCGCCGTGACGGCTAGGATCCCGACGAAGACGGGGCTGATCCGCCGGTCGCTGTGGCGGGTGGTGGCGGTGGTCATGGGGCTCCCTGGACAGTCGTGCACGCGGTGGGCCTGCCCGACCGTACCGGGCGTACGGGGAGAACGTCTCGACCTCCCCCGGGGGTTCCGCAAGTGAGTCGGTCCCACCGGACCCATTCGCCACTCCCGTCGCGCCCCGCCGCCGACCACCTCCGTACCCGTTCAGTACCCGCCACACCGCCAAAACCCCGTGACCGGCTCCGACACCACCGGAGACAATGGACCCCGTGCGCTACCGCATTCTCGGCACCACCCAGGTACTTCGCCCCGACGGTACGTCCGTCCCGGTCGGCGGGGCGCGGCTGCGTGCGCTGTTGACCGTCCTCGCCCTGCGGCCCGGCCGCACCGTACCCGCGAGCCTCCTCGTGGACGAGGTGTGGGACGGCGACCCGCCCGCCGACGCGACCGGCGCGCTGCAGGCCCTGGTGGGCCGGCTGCGCCGGGCGCTCGGCGCGGACGCGGTCGCCTCGGTGGACGGCGGCTACCGGCTCACCGCCCCGCCCGACGACATCGACCTGCACCGTTTCGAGCGACTGGCCGGCGAGGGCACCCGGGCGCTGGCCGACGGCGACCCCGCCAAGGCGGCCGTCGTCCTCGACGACGCCCTCGCCCTGTGGCGCGGTCCCGCCCTCGCCGACCTTCCCGACCGCACCGCCGAGGCCGCCCGCTGGGAGACCCGGCGGCTCGACGTGCGGCGCGCCCGCCACACCGCCGCCCTCGCCCTCGGCCACGCCGACCAGGCCCTGCCCGAGCTGACCGCCCTGTGCGACAGCCACCCCCTGGACGAGTCCCTCCAGGCCCTCCGCCTGCGCGCCCTGCGCGACACCGGCCGCCCGGCGGAGGCCCTGGCCGCCTACGAGGACGTACGCCACCTGCTGGCCAACCAGCTCGGAACGGACCCGGGGCCCGAACTGCGATCCCTGCACGGCGAGTTGCTGAGTCCGGCTCAAGGCGCCCCGGGCACCCCAGTGTCCGGTCCCCATGGCGAGAGCTCCCATGGCCAGGGCCCTCGCGGCCAGGGCCCGTACTCTTCGGGCGCACACGGCCCGGCGGACTCCGGGACGGGTGCCCAGGCCCCCGCCAGTCACCGCTCCGGCCCTCACGGCCAGGGCGCGCCGGCCTCCCGCTCTCCCGACGGCGACCCGCGCCCTTCCGGCCTCCCCGGTCCGGACGGGCCGGGTTCAGCTGCCCCGGCCACCCCCGGCGACCGCCCCGGTCCGCACGGTACGGCCACCCCCGCGCCCCCCGGCAACCTCCGTGCCCGCCTCACCTCCTTCGTCGGACGGGAGGGGGACATCGCGGACATCCGGGGGCACCTCGCGGGGTCCCGGCTGGTCACCCTGCTCGGACCCGGTGGCGCGGGGAAGACACGGCTGTCGCAGGAGGTCGCCGAGACCGTTCGGGACGCGGCCCGGGACGGGGTGTGGCTGGCCGAGCTGGCGCCCGTCGACGACCCGGACGCCGTGCCCGAGGCCGTGCTCACCGCCGTGGGGGCGCGCGAGACCGTGTTGTACGGTGCCGGCGCCGAGGCGATGCGGGCCGGGGCGGAGCGGCACGACGACCCCGTCGACCGGCTGGCCGAGCACTGCGGCAGGCGGCGCATGCTGATCATCCTCGACAACTGCGAGCACGTCGTCGACGCGGCCGCCCGGCTCGCCGGGGAACTGCTGGAGCGCTGCCCCGGCCTGACGATCCTGGCCACCAGCCGCGAACCCCTCGGCGTGCCGGGGGAGTTGCTGCGCCCCGTGGAGCCGCTGCCCGAGCCGGTCGCGCTGCGGCTGTTCGCCGAGCGGGGCGCGGCGGCCCGGCCCGGCTTCCGGGGCGAGGACGATCCGGAGGCCTGCGCCGAGATCTGCCGGCGCCTCGACGGACTGCCTCTCGCCATCGAGCTGGCGGCCGCCCGCCTCCGCATGTTGACGCCACGCCAGATCGCCGACCGGCTCGACGACCGTTTCCGCCTGCTCACCTCCGGCAGTCGCACCGTCCTGCCCCGCCAGCAGACCCTCAGGGCCGTCGTCGACTGGTCCTGGGGCCTGTTGGACGAGGCCGAACGGGACGTACTGTGCCGGCTGTCCGTCTTCGCGGGCGGCTGTGATCTCGCCGCCGCCGAGGCGGTGTGCGGCCCGGACGCCTTCGACGCGCTCGGTTCGCTCGTCGACAAGTCCCTGGTCGTGGCGGCGCCTTCGGGCGAGGGCGGGATGCGCTACCGGCTGCTGGAGACCGTCGCCGAGTACGCGGACGAACGGCTCGACGAGGTCGGCGCACGGGAGCAGACCGAGCGCGCGCACCTCACGTACTACCGCGAACTCGCCCGCACCATCGACCCGTTGCTGCGCGGACCCGGCCAACTCGCCGCCATTGAGCGGCTGGAGCGCGAGTACGAGAACCTGCGCACCGCCCTGCGCCACGCCATCGCCCTGCGCGACGAGCAGGAGAGCATATGCCTGATCCTGTCGCTGGCCTGGTACTGGCAGATGCGCGACCTGCGCATCGAGGCCCGCAACCTGTCGCGGGAGGCGCAGTTGCTCGGCCCCGACCCCTTCACCGAACCGGTGCGCCCCGCCGCCCCAGTGTGGGAACGCTGCACGGACACCCCGCTCCCGTGGACCGGCGAGGTCCTCGCCGAGGCCCGCCGCGGTCTTCATCTCGTTCATCTGGCGTGCATGGACACCGAGTTGGGCGCCTGGCAGACCCCGCAGTCGCAGGCGAAGCTGCGTGCCATCGCCCAGACCTACCAGCCCGGCCTGCCACAGACCTGCCGCATGCCCGGCGCCTTCTGGTTCTTCGCCGTCATGCTCTCCGGCGACATGGACCGGCTGTTCGAGGTCATCCACGCCACCGTCCGCACCTGCCGGGCGACGCCCGGGTACGAGTGGGAGCTCGCCGCCGCCCTGCACATGCGCGCCAACCTGCTCTCGAACCGTAGCGACCTGGCGGGCGACGCGTCCCGCGACGCCGAGGAGGCACTGGAGATCTACCAGGGCCTCGGTGACATGTGGGGGACCGCCGAGGCGCTCGCCGCGCGCGGTGAGGCCAACGAGAAGCGGGGCGAGTACCGCTTGGCCGCAGCCGACTACGAGGCGGCGGTCGAGCAAGCCGAACGGCTCGGCGCACACGCCCAGGTGGCACTGCTGAAATCCCGGCTGGGCGGCGCCTCGCTGGAGGCGGGAGACTTCGAGCGCGGCGAGCGTCTGCTGCGTGAGGTGATCGACGGGCGTAACGGCTTGGGCAACGAAGCGATGCCTGCCGCCCGGCTCTTCCTCGCGGGCCGGTTCGGCATGACCGACCGGGTCCCCGAGGCGCGCGAACAAATCCGTTTACTGCGCGAGGAGTTCAGCATCTCCCACTTCGCTGTCTTCGACGCCTTCATCCTCACCGCGGAGGCCTGGCTGGAGATGGTCGACGGCTGTTACGAGAAGTCCCTGGAAGCGGCCCGGCTGGCGCTGGCGCAGGCCCGTGACCCGCTGGCCGAGGCCATCGCTCCGTCCATGCGCTCCTACGTCCTCGTCATCGCCGCTTCAGCCCTGTCCGCCGTCGATGGCGGCAGCCGCGCCCGCGACGCCGCCCGCTGCATCGGCGCCGCCGACGCGCTGTTGCTGCCCGGCCATGTCGCCTCGTCACTGGAGCGCGACGGGTATCGGCGCGCTGTCGAGGGGGCCCGTGCCGCACTCGGTGACGAGGCGTACGAGGCGGCGTACGCGGAGGGCGGTGGCCTCTCCGCAGAGGAGGCCACCGCCCTGGTCTGAAACGCTCGGTCCGGCCCCGGTCACGGAGCCCGCGGTCAGCTCTTGGTGCGGAACTTGTGGATCGCTACCGGTGCCATCACGGCGGTGATCGCCACCGACCAGCCCAGCGTCACCCACAGGTCGTGCGCGACCGGGCCGCCCACCATCAGGCCGCGCGCCGCGTCCGCGAGCGTGGACAGCGGGTTGTAGTCGGTGAAGGCCTGCAGCCAGCCCGGCATCGACTGCGTCGGTGCGAAGATCGACGAACCGAACTGCAGCGGGAACAGCACCAGGAACCCCATCGCCTGCACGGACTGCGCGTTCTTCAGGATCACGCCCAGGGTGAGGAACACCCACATGATCGACGAGGCGAACACCGCGGACAGGCCCACGGCGGCGAAGAGTCCGCCCCAGTGATTGATGTCGAAACCGACGAGGACGGCGACGATCATCAGCACGGCGGTCGCGAACAGCATCCGCGCCAGTTCCACCGAGATCTTCGCGAAGAGCACCGAGCCACGCCCGATCGGCAGGGAGCGGAAGCGGTCCATGACGCCGGAGTTGAAGTCCTGGCTGAACCCGGTGCCGACACCCTGGGACAGCGTCATGCTCATCATCGCGATCATGCCGGGGATCACGTACTGCACGTACCCGTCCTGCCCGCCGCCCAGGGCCTGCCCGATCGAGCCGCCGAAGACGTAGACGAACAGCAAGGTGAAGACAATGGGCATCAGCAGCGCGTCGAACATCGACTCGGGATCCTGCCGGATCCACAGCAGGTTGCGGCGCACCAGCGCGCCCGTGTGGCGCAGGTGGCCGCGCAGCGGGATGCGGGCGTCGGTGTCGGCTGTCGTGGTGGCGGTTGCGGCGCTCATACGGCGACCTCCTCGCGGGTCTCGGCGGGCACGGTGTCCTGCGGGGCGCTGGCGCGGTGGCCGGTGAGGGACAGGAACACCTCGTCCAGGCTGGGGAGTTCGGTGCTGATGGAGGAGAGCGTGATACCGCGCGCGGTGACCGCGCCGACCACGGCGGTCAGCTGCTCGTCGTTGAGGATCGGGACCAGGACGGTGCCGGTGTCGGCGTCCACCGTGGTGGTCGCCAGGCCTGTGATGCCGAGGTCGTCCAACGCGGAGGCGAGCGGACGCAGTTGTGCCGGATCGGCGGGCCTGACCCGCAGCGTGCGGCCGCCGACCGTCGCCTTCAGCTCGTCGATGGCGCCGTTCGCGATGACCTTGCCGCGGTCCACGACGGTCAGCTCGGAGGCGAGCTGCTCGGCCTCCTCCATGTACTGCGTGGTCAGCAGGACCGTCACCCCCTCGCCGACCATGGCCTTCACCTCGGTCCACACCTCTTGGCGGGTGCGCGGGTCGAGTCCGGTGGTCGGTTCGTCGAGGAACAGCACCTGCGGGCGCCCGATCATGGAGGCGGCGAGGTCGAGCCGCCGCCGCATGCCGCCCGAGTACGTGCTCGCCGGCCGCTTGGCGGCGTCGGTCAGCGAGAACCGCTCCAGCAGTTCGTCGGCGCGGGTGCGGGCGTCCTTGCGGGGCAGGTCGAGCAGCCGCCCGATCATGTAGAGGTTCTCCCAGCCGGGGAGCTTCTCGTCGACCGAGGCGTACTGCCCGGTGAGCCCGATCACCCGCCGCAGCTGCCTGGGCTGCCGTACGACGTCGTATCCGGCGACGGTCGCCTGGCCGGCGTCGGGGGCGAGCAGGGTGGACAGGATGCGTACGAGGGTGGTCTTGCCGGCGCCGTTCGGGCCGAGCACACCCATCACGGTGCCCTCGCGCACGTCGAGGTCGACGCCGTCCAGCGCCTTGGTCTCGCCGTAGTGCTTGACCATCCCCCGTACGGTGACGGCGGCCTTCCCGTCGCTGGGGTTGTTGTCGATTCGCTTCATGCCGACGACGGTGTCAGGCACCACCGACAAACGACCGACACCGCGCCGACAGCCCCCTACAGGGCGCCGACAGCGGCTGCGACCCACCTCGGGGGCTCAGCCCCGGGCCCGGGGCGGGGTGTCTACTCCGCCGCCACGATGCGCTCCACCGCGGCCGTCACCAGCCGTTCACGTTCTGCCTCCGGGAAGACGTCCGGCAGGGTGAGCTGCTCGACGATCAGCCAGTTCAGCGTCAGGATCAGCAGCTTGACGGCGGTGGCGTCGCCGGGGAAGCCGGAAGCCTCGTGATGGGCGACGTTGGCGTCGACGTCGGCCCGCACCCGCTCCGTGAGGACCCTGCGCAGTTCGGGGCGGCGGGTGGCCTCGAGGCGAAGTTCCAGCAGCGCGAGGTAACCGGTGCGGAAGGAGGCGACGCGGCCCACGAGCTCGCGCATCAGCCCGACGTAGGTCTCCCGGTCGCGGCCGGCCGCCAACTGTCGGGCCATGGTGGCCTCGTCGGGCTGGAGTCGCTCGTAGACCCGGGCGCCGGCCTGGGTGAACAGCTCGTCACGGCTGGCGAAGTAGTTGGACGCCGTGCCGACCGGAACGGCGGCCTCGGTGTCCACGGCCCGGAACGTCAGCCCGCGCGCGCCTTCCCGTGCCAGCACCTCGATCGCCGCGTCGACGAGGGCCGCACGCCGCTGGTCGTTCCGTCTCACCATCAGGGCCGCTCCAGGTGCCGTACTCCATTGAAACCACTTCAGGCAGAGTACTACGGGACTGAGCCCGACGTCTGATCGGCCGATCGCGGGACGGCCGCCGGGTTAACAAACGGGCAGCCCGCCGACGGGGGAAGATCGGCGGGCTGCCATGGTGCCGCAATGGCTCAACTCGGCTCAGTGGACGGAGTGCTCCTCCAGCGGGAACGTTCCGCCGACCACGTCCTCCGCGAACGCCTTGACCGCGTTCCCCATGACCTCACGCAGGTTCGCGTACTGCTTCACGAACTTCGGTACCCGGCCACCCGTCAGCCCGAGCATGTCCGTCCACACCAGTACCTGCGCGTCGGTCTCGGGCCCGGCGCCGATTCCGACCGTCGGAATGTGCAGCACCCGGGTCACCTCGGCCGCCAGCTCCGCCGGAACCAGCTCCAGGACCACCGCGAACGCCCCGGCGTCCTGAACCGCCTTCGCGTCCCGCAGCAGTTGCTGGGCCGCCTCCTCGCCGCGCCCCTGGACGCGGTAGCCCATGGAGTTGACGGACTGGGGGGTGAGCCCGATGTGGGCCATCACCGGGATCCCGGACTCCACCAGCAGCTCGATCTGCCGGTGCGAGCGCTCCCCGCCCTCCAGCTTGACCGCCCCGACGCCGGCCTCCTTGACCAGCCGGGTCGCCGAGCGCAGCGCCTGCACCGGGCCCTCCTGGTAGGAACCGAAGGGCAGGTCGCCGACGATCAGGGCGCGCTGGGTGCCTCGTACGACGGCCGCGGAGAGCATGGTCATCTCGTCGAGGGTGACGGGCACGGTGGTCTCGTACCCCAGGTGACAGTTGCCCGCCGAGTCGCCGACCAGCATGACCGGGATTCCGGCCTCGTCGAAGACGGACGCGGTGGTCGCGTCGTACGCGGTGAGCATGGGCCACTTCTCGCCCCGCTCCTTGGCGGCGGAGAGGTCGCGAACGGTGATGCGGCGGGTGCTCTTACCCCCGTACAGCGCCTTGCTGCCGTCGGAGGGCTTGGTCTGGGCAGCCGAGAGCTGCGTCATGGCAACGGCTCCTTCAGTCATCTCGAGGCGCCCTGACGGCGTCCCCGGATCCCCTCCATGGTGGCACCTCGTGCCAGGGAGGGCTAGGGGAGGTCGCTGTGAGCGTTCCGGCACGTAAGAACAGGGTAAGGATTTACGATACGAGACGGTTCCGTATCGGAATGGCTCTAAGGTCGATCGTATGACTACCGCAGTCCCTGATTCCCGCATACCGGAAGCGGTGCACCGGCGCCGCTGGGCGATCCTCGGTGTGCTCATGCTGAGCCTTTTGATCGTGGTGCTCGACAACTCGATCCTGAACGTCGCCATCAAGACGATCTCCACCCCCGCCCCCACCGGCCTGGGCGCCACCCAGAGCGAACTGGAGTGGGCGATCAACGCCTACACCCTGGTCTTCGCGGGGCTCCTCTTCAGCGCGGGCCTCCTCGGCGACCGGCTCGGCCGTAAGAGGGTCCTGCTCGGCGGCCTCTTCGTCTTCGGCGTCGGCTCCGCTCTCGCCGCCACCTCCGGCTCGCCGGGTGAGCTGATCGCCTTCCGGGCGGTGATGGGTCTGGGCGCCGCCTTCGTCATGCCCGCCACCCTCGCCGTCCTCATGAACGTCTTCGAGCGTGAGGAACAGCCCAAGGCCATCGGCATCTGGGCGGGCGGGGTCGGACTGGCCATCGCCATCGGCCCGATCACCGGCGGCGTCCTGCTCGACCACTTCTGGTGGGGCTCGGTCTTCCTCATCAACGTGCCGATCGTCGTCCTCGCCCTCGCGCTGATGCTGTGGCTGGTGCCCGACTCCCGCGACCCGAACCCCGGCCGGATCGACCCCGTCGGCGTGGTGCTGTCCGTCGTCGGCCTGGTCCTGCTCGTCTACGGCATCATCAAGGGCGGCCAGCTCGCCGACTTCACCGACGCGACCGTCCTCGCGACCATCGCCGCCGGTCTGGCCGTACTCGTCGCCTTCGTCGTGTTCGAGAAGCGCAGCGACCACCCGTCCATCGACGTCACCTACTTCAAGAACAAGGTGTTCTCGGCCGCGATCGCGGCCATCGCGCTGGTCTTCTTCGCGCTGATGGGCGTGACCTTCTTCTCGGTCTTCTACACCCAGAGCGTGCGCGGTTACTCCCCGCTGCAGACCGGCCTGCTGATGCTGCCGCTGGCCGCCGCGCAGATGATCTTCGCGCCACGCGCCCGGCTGGTCGTGGACCGCTTCGGATACCGGGCCACCACCACGGGCGGCATGACGGTCATCGCCGCGATGCTGGCCGCGTTCGCCACCCTGGAGGCGGACACACCGATCTGGCTCCTGGAGGTGATCTTCTTCCTCATGGGCACCGGCATGGCGCACATCATGACCCCGGTCAGCGTCGTCATCATGCAGGCCCTGCCCCGCGAGAAGGCCGGCTCCGCCTCCGCGCTCAGCAACACCTTCCGCCAGGTCGGCGGCGCCCTCGGTATCGCCGTCCTCGGCTCGGTCCTGTCCACGGCGTACCGCAACGGCATCGAGGACAAGCTCGGCATGCTGCCCGCGGGCCTGCGGCACACCGCGGGCGAGTCCATCGAGGCGACCCTGGGAGTCGCCGCCAGGATCGGCCCGCGCGGCAAGGCCCTCATCGACCCGGCCAACGACGCCTTCCTGCACGCGATGCACGTCACCGCGCTGTGGGGAGCGGGCGTCGCGGTGGTCGGCGCGATCGTGGTCGCCCTCTACCTGCCGGGGAAGCCGAAGGCCCCTCAGCGGGGCGAGGAGGAGCAGGAGTTGGTGGCGACGGAGTAGCCGCCGCGACCGGTTCCCCGGCCCCGGCGGCAGCGTGCCGACGCCGACCGGGGAGAATCACCACAGCAAAGGAAAGGACCAAGCGACGTGAGCGACGTGAGCGGTCTCACCGACGGCCGGCCCCGGCAGGAGGGCCCCGCCCGGGGCCGCCCACGGAGCGAGGCCGTGGAACACGCCATCGTCGAAGGGGTGGTGAAGCTCCTGGAGGAGGGCGTACCCCTCGCGGAGCTGTCCATCGAGCGCATCGCCCGCACCGCGGGCGTCGGCAAGGCCACCATCTACCGCCGCTGGAGCGGCAAGGACGAGCTCTTCGTCGACGTCGTACGCGCGACCGAGCCACAGGACCCCGAGCTGCCCGGCATCTCGGTACGCGACGACCTGGTGGCACTGCTGGAACAGCTACGCCAACGTGGCCTGATGACCCGTTCGTCGGTGGTCCTGCACAGCGTCTACGCCCAGATGAAGAGCAGCCCGAAGATCTGGGCCGCGTATCACGCGACGGTCATCGAGCCGCGCCGCCGGATCCAGCTCGAGGTCCTGCGCCGCGGGCAGCGCAGCGGCCAACTCCGTGCCGACATGGACGCCGAGTTGATGAACGACCTGCTCGTCGGGCCCATGCTGCTGCGCACCGTGATGCGCCCGGACGCCGACCTTCCGGAGGGCCTGGCGGAGCAACTCGTCGACGCGCTCCTCGAAGGACTGAGGCCGCCGAACTCACCACCCGTCACTTCCTGACCGGCGTAGCGCATGTGCGTGTTTCGTCACAGAGCGCGCTTTCGTGACCAGGAGCGGAACTGGTGTCGCCGACTTGTTCGTCATCGTGCCCGTACGGACGTCCCGGGGACGGACAGGAAGGTGCCCGTCATCCCCTAGGGTTTAGGGGTGCTTTCGCTATGAGCGCCCGGTGAGGTCGCGTGGTCTGGTGCCGTGCATCGCAAGGCGCCGGAGCGTCCTCGATGGGGGTCCCCCCGCTCGAGCGCAGCCGAGAGTGGGGGAGGAGCCACGTGGGCGTTTCGGCAACGCGGCGAGGTGCGGTGCCAGGCCGCGCGACCCGGGCGGGCATAGTGAAAGCACCCCTTAGGGGCACGGGGGGCGAACGGTGGGCACGGCGGGCAGTGAGGCAACGGTATGGCGCAGCAGGCGTACATGACGGAGACGGACAACCAGGGCTCGGGTCACGAGCCTCGGGGAACCCGGATCCGGCGCCTGATGAGCCGGCTGGCGAACCGTCTGTTCGCCGGCGGGCGGGACGGCCGGGGGATCTGGCGCCGGGGGATGGTGCTCACCGCCCTCGCGGTCCTGGTCGGCCTGATCATGCTGCTGCACGCGCAGGTCCCGAACACGATCGGCAACTCCGGCAGCCTCATTGAAACCTTCCTGCCCTGGCTGGGCGTGTCCGTCCCGGTCCTGCTGGTGCTCGCGCTGGTGCGCAGGTCGGCGACCGCGCTGATCGCCGTGCTGTTCCCGGCGATCGTCTGGCTGAACCTCTTCGGCGGGCTGCTCGGCGACAAGGCGGGCACCGGCGGCGACCTCACGGTGGCCACGCACAACGTCAACGCCGACAACCCGGACCCGGCCGGCACCGCCCGTGACGTGGCCGCGTCCGGCGCGGACGTGGTGGCCCTGGAGGAGCTGAAGACCTCGGCGGTCCCGGTCTACGAGAAGGCGCTGGCGTCGACGTACCGGTACCACTCGGTGCAGGGCACGGTCGGTCTGTGGAGCAAGTACCCCATGACCGGCGTCCGGGCCGTCGACATCCAGCTCGGCTGGACGCGCGCCATGCGGGCCACGGTGACCACCCCCGAGGGGCAGGTCGCGGTGTACGTCGCCCACATGCCGTCGGTGCGGGTGAAGATGGAGGCGGGGTTCACGGCCCGGCAGCGGGACAAGAGCGCGGACGCGCTGGGCGAGGCCATCGCCGACGAGAAGCTCACGAAGGTCGTGCTGCTCGGTGACCTGAACGGCACGATGAACGACCGCGCGCTCAACGGCGTGACCTCCCAGATGCGTTCCACGCAGGGTGCGGCGGGCAGCGGGTTCGGGTTCAGCTGGCCGGCCTCGTTCCCGATGGCGCGGATCGACCAGATCCTGGTGAAGGGGATCGAGCCCGAGAGCTCGTGGACGCTGCCGGAGACCGGGAGCGACCACCTGCCGGTGGCGGCACGTGTGAGTGTCGACACGTCGTCCTGACCGGGACGGCTGGAATACCGGGCCAGGGCGGCTTTGTTCCGTACTTGAACATAAGAAACAGCAAGACGTACGGAACTCTGCTCTCCCTTTGAAAGGCAATGGTCTCTTCATGCCCCTGGCCCTGCTCGCCCTAGCCGTGGGCGCCTTCGGCATCGGTACGACCGAGTTCGTGATGATGGGCCTGCTGCCCGACGTCGCGAACGATCTGCACATCTCGATCCCCACCGCCGGACACCTGGTCTCGGCGTACGCGCTCGGTGTGGTGATCGGCGCGCCGCTGCTGGCCGCGGTCACCTCGCGGATGTCCCGCCGGACGGTCCTGATCGGCCTGATGGCGCTGTTCGTGGCGGGCAACGTGCTCTCCGCGTTCGCCCCCGACTACCACTGGCTGCTGGCGGCCCGCTTCCTCAGCGGCCTCCCGCACGGCGCCTTCTTCGGCGTGGGCGCCGTCGTCGCCACGACCATGGTGGCGCCGGAGCGCAAGGCCCGCTCGGTGTCCCTGATGTTCCTCGGGCTGACGGTCGCCAACGTGGCGGGCGTCCCCGTCGCCACGCTGATGGGCCAGCACATGGGCTGGCGGGCCACGTTCCTCGGCGTCGGCGCCATCGGCCTGGCGGCGATAGCCGCGCTGGCCCTGCTGATCCCGCACGACCGGGCGGCGGCCGCGGAAACGGGTCTGCGCGGCGAACTCGCGGCGCTGAAGTCCCTCCCCGTCTGGCTGGCGCTCGGTACGACCGTCGCGGGCTTCGGCGCCCTGTTCGCCGCGTACAGCTACATCACGCCGATGCTGACCGACGCCGCCGGGTACGCCGACTCCAGCGTGACCCTGCTGCTGGCGCTGTTCGGTGTCGGCGCGACCGCGGGCAACCTGCTGGGCGGCCGGCTGGCCGACCACTCGCTGCGCGGCACGCTGTTCGGCGGACTGGTGTCGCTGGTGGCGGTGCTGGCGCTGTTCCCGGTGCTGATGAGCACCGCGTGGAGCGCGGCCGTGGCGGTCGTACTGCTCGGCTCGGCGGCGTTCGCCACCGGCTCCCCGCTCCAGCTGATGGTCATGGAGAAGGCGTCGGCGGCCCCGTCCCTGGCGTCCTCCGCCAACCAGGCCGCATTCAACCTGGCGAACGCCGGGGGTGCGTGGATCGGCGGCGCCGCCCTCGCCGCCGGCTTCGGCGTGACCTCTCCGGCGACGGCCGGGTCGGCCCTGGCCGTACTCGGGCTGGCGGTGGCCGGCGCCGCGTACGCCGTGGACCGCCGCCGGGCCCCGGCGACCAGCCGTGGCCGCCTGGTCGCCTCCCACGTCCCGCAGGACGCGGAGGCGGTGCGGCACTGAGCCGCGGGTGGTGACCTGCACGTAGGTGCTGAGACGCCTCGGGGCCGACAGTCGACGGACTGTCGGCCCCGAGGCATCGCGATCGCCACGCCGAGAGCACGCGCCTGACGCCCGCGAGGCGCCCTTCGGGCGAACGACGGGAGGTTCGCAACACGCCCTGGTCGGCGATCGGCTGCCACCTTGCAGCCCGCTCAACCGCTCCTGCGGCCAGTACTCGGTTGACGCGCTGCGTCGGCGAGACTGACCTTGCCTCGCTGATGACGTGCCGCACCGCGCGAGTTCAGCAGTCGAACACCGACCAGCAAATGTCATTGCGTAATCGCTGGTCGTCAAGGACGAGTTCGCGAATCGGCTCCGCGAGCTGGTCGCGCTGCCACTGGCACTCGAGTCGCCCTGCGGCCTCGCTCTCGCCTTTCGGCGCGGCAGCGCGTGCGGCCTTGATCGCATAAGCGGCGGCACCGAGCTCGTGCGCGGCGACGTGTGCGACGACTGCCGCCTGGCCGGCGGCGTAAGCGGCATGCCGTGCCGCGCCACGCAGGTCACGGGCCGCGCCCATGGCATGGCCGCCTGCCGCGCGGGCCTCCATCATCTTGACCTCGCCACGCACCCAGGCGCGGGCATGCTCGATCGCCTGGCGCGGCCGTGGGTCCTCGGGCTGAGCCGACTCGAAGAGGTCAAGGACGTGCTCCGCGCAAGCCGCCGCCCACAGGGCCAGGAGATGGTGATCCGCATCGGTGAGAGTCCCACCGCGGCGGATCGTCACGAAGCGAGGGTCCCTGACCTTCGGGAGGATCATGGTTGGCATTCCTTCCTGCTGGTGTGACGCGAAGCCTGCAAACCCGGTGGGCGGTCCGCAAGCCCGGCTGCCGTCTCCCGGCCGGACGATCACCTTTACGTGGACCCGGCACGGCCCAGAGGGAGTGAAACGCCACGGGGCCGACGGTCCACGACCGTCGGCCCCATCAGCCACCAGCAGGAAACCCGCTCCGACCTGCCCCTACAGCGCCGGAAGGTTCTTCCGCAGCTCGAACGCGGTGACCTCGGAGCGGTACTCCTCCCACTCCTGGCGCTTGTTGCGCAGGAAGAAGTCGAAGACGTGCTCGCCGAGGGTCTCGGCGACCAGGTCGCTGCGTTCCATCAGGGTCAGGGCCTCGCCCAGGTTCTGGGGGAGCGGCTCGATGCCGAGTGCGCGGCGCTCGGCGTCGGAGAGGGCCCAGACGTCGTCCTCGGCGCCCGGGGGAAGCTCGTAGCCCTCCTCGATGCCCTTGAGGCCGGCGGCGAGGAGGACCGCGTACGTGAGGTACGGGTTGGCGCCGGAGTCGATGGAACGGACCTCGATGCGGGCCGAGCCGGTCTTGCCGGGCTTGTACATCGGGACCCGGACCAGGGCGGAGCGGTTGTTGTGGCCCCAGCAGATGTACGAGGGGGCCTCGCCGCCGGCGCCCGCGGTGCGCTCGGTGCCGCCCCAGATGCGCTTGTAGGAGTTCACCCACTGGTTGGTGACGGCCGAGATCTCCGCCGCGTGCTTGAGCAGGCCCGCGATGAAGGAGCGTCCGACCTTCGAGAGCTGGTACTCCGAGCCCGACTCGTAGAACGCGTTGCGGTCACCCTCGAAGAGGGAGAGGTGGGTGTGCATGCCGGAGCCCGGGTGCTCGGAGAACGGCTTCGGCATGAAGGTCGCCTGGACCCCCTGCTCCAGCGCCACCTGCTTCATGACCAGGCGGAACGTCATGATGTTGTCCGCCGTGGAGAGCGCGTCGGCGTAGCGGAGGTCGATCTCCTGCTGGCCGGGGGCGCCCTCGTGGTGGGAGAACTCGACCGAGATGCCCATCGACTCCAGCATGGTGATCGCCTGACGGCGGAAGTCCATGCCGATGTTCTGCGGGGTGTGGTCGAAGTAGCCCGAGTTGTCGGCCGGTGTCGGGCGGGAGCCGTCCAGCGGGCGGTCCTTCAGCAGGAAGAACTCGATCTCCGGGTGGGTGTAGAAGGTGAAGCCCTGGTCGGAGGTGCGGGCCAGGGCGCGCTTGAGCACATACCGCGGGTCCGCGAAGGACGGGGAGCCGTCCGGCATGAGGATGTCGCAGAACATCCGGGCGGTGCCGGGGGCCTCCGCGCGCCAGGGCAGGACCTGGAAGGTCGAGGGGTCGGGCTTGGCGATCATGTCGGACTCGTAGACCCGGGCGAAGCCCTCGATCGCGGAGCCGTCGAAACCGATGCCTTCATCGAAGGCCTGTTCGAGTTCGGCCGGGGCCACGGCGACGGACTTGAGGAAGCCCAGCACGTCCGTGAACCAAAGGCGTACGAACCGGATGTCGCGCTCCTCCAACGTCCGGAGCACGAACTCCTGCTGCTTGTCCATCTTCCGCTTCCCCATCCTTGCTGGTCAGGCCGCCTGTTTCCGGTCCAACGGGAGGCGGTCGGGCACCTGAGCATCCCACCACAACCGCGTTTCGTGCGCATTGCGCACCATGATCGGGAAATCGACCTCGGTGCGAACGCCTCCCATACGGCAGGTGTACTGCTCCGCTGCCCATCTTGCCTGTTCGCACCCGCATCCGTAATGCCGGGATCCGCAGGCCCTTCTTCGGCCATTCCCGAGCCGTCACGGCCAATCCCGCGCCCTCGCCACGAGAGCCCCTTCCCTCCCTATTACGATCAGCTGACCCGACCGGCCCCTCTTCCCCCAGAAGGACATCTCATGGGCTCCGCCAAGAACAGCAGCGCCAAGGACGGCAGTGCCAAAGACGGCAGTGGCACGGCCCGCAAGGCGCGCATAGAGGAGATGCGGCGCGCCGAGCAGAGCCGGGAGCGGCGCAACCGCGTCCTGGTCATCGCCGCGAGTGTCGTGGTCGCCGTGGGTCTCGTGGTGGGGACGGTCGTCCTCGTGCAGTCGCAGTCCGACGACGGCGGCAGCACGGCCGCCGACGGGAAGGGCAAGGGGCACTTCGTCACGGGCTCGGACGGTGTGAAGACCTGGAAGGGGACGCTGGGCCGCACCCACGTCACCAAGACCGTGAAGTACCCGACGGAGCCCCCGGTCGGCGGCGACCACAACCAGGTATGGATGAACTGCAACGGCGACGTCTACACCAAGGACCTCAACAACATGAACGCCGTGCACTCCCTGGAGCATGGCGCGGTGTGGGTGACGTACACCAGCAAGGCCTCGAAGGCCGACGTGGACGCGCTGGCGGCGAAGGTGAAGAAGACGCCGTACACACTGATGAGCCCGGACGACCAGCAGAAGGACCCGATCATGCTGACCGCGTGGGGGCACCAGCGCACGGTGACCAGCGCCGACGACCCGAACGTCGACAAGTTCTTCGAGAAGTTCGTGCAGGGCGAGCAGACGCCGGAGCCGGGCGCCGCGTGCACGGGGGGTCTGCCGCAGTGAGGATCGCCTCAGTGGCCGTCGCCGTGGCCGGGGTGCTGGTCGCGGCGGGCGCCATCAGCTACGCCGTCGCCGAGGACGGGAGTTCGGACAGCGTCCCCGCCGCCGAGTCCGCCGACGCCGGGTTCGCCCGGGACATGGCGGTGCACCACCAGCAGGCCGTCGAGATGTCGTACATCGTGCGTGACCGCACCGACGACGAGGAGGTGCGCCGGCTCGCGTACGACATCGCGCAGACGCAGGCCAACCAGCGCGGCATGCTGCTGGGCTGGCTCGACCTGTGGGGACTGCCGAAGGTGTCCGCCGACCCGCCGATGACCTGGCAGGGCATGGGGGACATGGCCACCGGCAAGGACGGGGCGTTGATGCCGGGCATGGCGACCAACAGCGAGCTGAAGCAGCTGAACAAGCTGAGCGGCAAGCAGGCCGAGGTTCTCTACCTCCAGTTGATGACAGACCACCACAAAGGCGGCATCCACATGGCCGAGGGCTGCGTGGACAGGTGCACGGTCGGGGTGGAGAAACGACTAGCCCAGGGCATGGTGGACGCGCAGCAGTCGGAGATCGATCTGATGGCGGGCATGTTGAAGGAGCGGGGCGCGAAAGCCCGTCCGTGAAGGGCGTGAAGGGTTAACCCTCGGTCCTGGTCGCGGGCCGGTCGCGGGGTAACCCTCAAATGGCCATGTCATTAGGTTACTTGGGTCCTTCTTGGCCCTGGCATTCCCCTGGCATGAACGGTTCGTCGCGAGAGTGGCCACCGTCGAGTGATCTACTCGCGTCGAACCGCACAGGGGGTTCCATGAGATCCAACCGCGCCAAGGTGCGCGCCGGGATGAGCATGGCAGCGACTCTGCCCATGCTCGCCGGTGCGCTGGCGCTCGGCATACCCGCGGCGCACGCCGCCGACAACCCGGGCCGGGACCTGCTCGCGGGCACCAAGCCCGCCTGGGCCACCGCCAAGGCCGACCAGGGCGCCACCGCGGACGCCTCCCAGGTCACCGCCCGCGTCTACCTCGCCGGCCGGGACGCCGCCGGCCTCGCCGCGTACGCGAAGGCCGTGTCCGACCCGACCTCGGCCTCGTACGGCAATTACCTGAGCGCCCATCAGGCGCAGGCCCAGTTCGGAGCGACCAAGGCGCAGGTCGCCGCGGTCAGGGCGTGGCTGACCTCGGCGGGTCTGAAGGTCACCGGGGTCACCCGGCACTACCTCACCGTCTCCGGTGACGTCGCCGCCGCCGAGAAGGCCTTCGGCACCCAGCTGCACAACTACGCCAAGGGTTCCAAGACCTACCGCGCGCCGACGAAGACGGCCTCCGCGCCGGACAGCCTGAACGGCGCCGTCCTCACCGTCACCGGTCTGGACACCGCACCGCACGTGGCGCGGCACGCCGACCAACTGCCGTCGCCCGCCGCCGTGTTCAAGAACGCCGGACCGTTCTCCTCCTACTACGGCTCGAACACCGCGAGCACCCTGCCGGACGCCTACGGCGGGAAGGTCCCCTACGCGGTCCAGGGCTACACCGGCAAGCAGCTGCGCGCCGCGTACGGCGCGGGCAGCTACACCGGCAAGGGCGTGCGGGTCGCCATCACCGACGCGTACGCCTCGCCGACCATCGCGTACGACGCGTCCACCTACGCGAGCAAGCACGGTGACGCGGCCTACGGCAGCGGACAGCTGCGCCAGGTCCTGCCCAAGAAGTACACGAACACCGACGCCTGCGACGCCTCCGGCTGGTACGGCGAGGAGACCCTCGACGTCGAGGCCGTGCACGCGGTCGCGCCCGCCGCGAACATCACGTACGTCGGCGCCGCCTCCTGCGGTGACGACGACCTGCTCGACTCGCTGGGCAAGGTCGTCGACAAGCACCTGGCCGACATCGTCACCAACTCCTGGGGCGACATCGAGGCCAACCAGACGCCGGACCTCGCGGCCGCCTACGACCAGGTCTTCCAGCTGGGCGCGGTCCAGGGCATCGGCTTCTACTTCTCCTCCGGCGACAACGGCGACGAGGTCGCCAACACCGGGACCAAGCAGGTCGACACCCCGGCCAACTCGGCGTGGGTGACGGCGGTCGGCGGTACCTCGCTGGCGGTCGGCAAGGGCGACAAGTACCTGTGGGAGACCGGCTGGGGCACCGAGAAGGCCTCGCTGTCCGCGGACGGCAAGAGCTGGACGGACTTCCCCGGCGCGTTCACCTCGGGCGCGGGCGGCGGCACCAGCAGGACGGTCGCCGAGCCCTTCTACCAGAAGGGTGTCGTCCCGAACGCGCTCGCCACGGCCAACAGCGCCGCCGGCAACCGCGTCGTCCCGGACATCGCGGCGATCGCCGACCCGAACACCGGCTTCAAGGTCGGCCAGACGCAGACCTTCCCCGACGGGTCGCAGAAGTACAGCGAGTACCGCATCGGCGGCACCTCGCTGGCCTCGCCGGTGATCGCGGCGGTCCAGGCGCTCGCCCAGCAGGCACGCGGCGGCAAGGCGATCGGTTTCGCCAACCCGTCGATCTACGCGAAGTACGGTACGAAGGCGTACCACGACGTCACGGACAACCCCACGGGCTCCGGCCTCGCGGTGGCCCGCGTCGACTACGCCAACAGCTACGACGCGTCCGAGGGCCTGCTCACCTCCGTCCGCACCCTCGGCGCGGACAGCTCCCTCAAGGCCGTGAAGGGCTACGACGACGTCACCGGCGTGGGTACGCCCGCGAGTGGTTACGTGGAGTCGTACCGCCGGAACTGACATCCGGCCCGGCAACGGAGCGCCCGCCCCCGACGGTTTCCCGTCGGGGGCGGGCGTGTGTGTGGCGCGTCCCGCCGTGCCGGAGTCAGGGGATGACGACGATGTTGCCCACGAAGTTCCTTCCCATGAACTCCCGCTGGGCCGACACGAGGTCCGCGAGGGGGTAGGTGCGCGCGAGGAGCGGTCTGAGGGAGCCGCTGCGGATGAGCGCCACCAACTCGGTGAAGTCGTCGTGGGAGCCGAAGGACGAGCCGATGAGTTCGACCTGTTTCAGATGGAGCCTGCGCAGGTCGGCCGTGACGAGCGGACCTGCCACGGCGCCCGCGGTGACATAGCGGCCGAGCGGCCGGACGACCTCACCGAGCAGGTCGTTGAAAAGGAGCCCGCCGACGACATCGGCGACGACGTCGATCTCGTCGGTGACGGCGGCCGGTGCGAAACCCTCGCGGTGGAGGACGGTGTGGGCACCGAGCTGCGCGACCTCGGCGGCGCGCTCCGCCGAGGTGAGAGCGACGACCCGGGCACCGCGCAGGACGCACAACTGGACCAGGGCGGAACCCACACCGCCGGAGGCGCCGGTGACGAGCACCGTCTCGCCGGCGGTGACACGCGCCCGGTCGAGCATTCTCATCGCGGTGAGGTACGCGGTGGGAAACGTCGCGAGTTCGGCGTCGCCGCAAGCGCTGTCGATCGGATGGGCGTTCTCGGCCGGCACGGCCACGAACTCGGCGTATCCGCCGTCCTGTTCGCTGCCGAGGTAGCGCGTCCTCACCAATTCGCGTTCGCCGCCCGTGTAGAGCATGGGGTCGACCAGGACGCGCTCGCCCACCCGTGCCCCGGGCGTCCCGGAGCCGACCTGCGCGACGTGGCCGACGACGTCGGCGCCCTGGATCCGGGGGAAGTCGACGGCCTCTCCCCGCCACCCCGCGGGTGCGGCGGGGTGGGCGCTGTAGGCCCCCTCACGCGTCCAGACGTCGGTGTTGTTGAGGCCCGCGGCCGCCACCCGTACGACGACCTCACCGGGGCCGGGGCGGGGCTCCGGGAGGGCCTCGCGGTACTCCAGCGTGTCAAGGCCGCCGAACCCGGTCAGGATGACGCCTCGCATGGCCGGGATCCTCCGTGGTCTCGTCGAGTCCGGCCTCGTCCCTGTCATGTGGTATTCCGGCTGGTATTCCGGCGGTATCCGGGACGGCGTCGCCGTGCGAGGCGCTGATGGCCCGTCCGGGGCGTACGAAGGCGCCCAGCAGCGCGATGCCGGCGCAGGTGAAGAACGCGCTGGTGCCCCCGGCCGCATCGGTCAGCGCACCGGCCAGCGGCGCTCCGACGGCCTGACCGACGGCGATCATCAGGAAGGACACCCCGACGCCGAAGGAGGCACGGTCGGGGTGGATCCGGGTGCTCCACAGCAGCGTCAGACCGCACAGGCAGACGTACGACGCCCCGAAGACCGCGGCGGCGACGAATGCAGCGACGGCCGATCCCGGCGCGAGTGCGAGCAGGAGTGTGGCACCGGCCATGGTGATCATGACCAGGGTCCAGGACCGGGCGAGCCCGGCGCGCGCCACGAGGTCGCCGCTGAGCGCCCCGATGAAACCGGCAGCACCGAGCACGGTCCACATGGACGTCGAGACCAAGCTGCCGGCGCCGCCGACGGTCGTGACGAGATCGCGGCCGAAGGTCCACACCGCGACGCTGCCCAGCCCCATGAGGAAGGCGGCCAGGACCATGAGGGCGGTGCCGCGGGCCCGGCCTGGCCGCCCGGATTCGGTGCCGGCCTCGGAGGAGGTGAACGGAACGACCAGGTGCACCCAGAGGGTGACCGCGGCGGCGAGGACGGCGAACACTCCCCACGCCCAGCGCCACTGGTCGATCAGCAGGAGGGCGATCGGACCGGAGACCATGACGCCGATGCCGGTGCCGGCGTTGACCACGCTCTGCGCGCGGTCCTGGATCCCGGACAGCACCCAGCGGCTCACGGCCGCCGCCAGCGGCGGCGAGGCCAGGCCGGTGCTGGAACCCGCGATGAGCACACCTGCGGCCAGGACCGGCGTGGACGGGGCCAGTGCGACCATCGCGGTGCCCGCGGTCGCCATGGCACCGGCGGCCACCGCCATCCGGCGGGCTCCGATCCGTTCGGTGAGGATCAGGCTGGCGACGATGGCGACGCAGTACCCGATGTAGCTGCCGGAGCCGATGATCCCCGACACCGTTGAGGAGATCGTGAAGGAGTCCTGGAACTCGGGGGCGAACAGCCCGTAGGCGAACCGGGCGAACCCGTAGCAGGTGCCGATGAGCGCGGTCCCGGCACACACCAGATCCCAGCGTGTACCGACGGCCGCCCGACCCGAGGTGGACATGCTTCGCCTCACTCCGTCCGCGTTCCCCGCTGCGGGGCCTCACCGATCCTTGCGGAGCACCCAGTACGTGGCGCCCTCCTCGTCGATGTACGGTCCGTTGTCGTAGGCCTCGACAAGGGTGAGCTCTCCTTTGGTGATGAGTTCCTCCAGGTGCTGGGCAAAACCCGATTCGCGTAAGTAGCTGAGCCGGGTACTGAGAGCGAGGACGCCGCCGTGCCGGACAGTGGCGGCGAGGTGGTCGAGGGCGCGGGGGCTGACGTGACCGACGGTGAACACCCCGCAGCAGGTCAGCACGACGATGTCCTCGACGGCCCGATGCGCCTGCAGCACTGGACGACCGCCGCCGAGCAGGGGGCCCGGGCCGCACGCAACGCCGTCGCCCCGTCACGGATGCGGCCCTACGAGACGGTGCCGTACTTCTGGTCGGACTGGTACGCGAGCCGGATCCAGTTCGCTGGGATCCCCACCGCCGACGGGCATGACGTGCACATCGAGGTGGTCGCGGCGACGACGCGAACGGGGATCCGTTCACAGCGCTCTACCGGGCGAACGACCGGGTCATCGGCGCCCTCTGCGTGGACATGCCTGCCGAGGTCATGAAGTACCGGCGGCTGATCGCGCAGCGCGCCGACTGGAGCGCTGCCCTCGAACTCGCCGAGGCGCGCCGGGGGAAGGCCGCCGAGCGAGCCTAGGAGATGCTGTCCGGGTCAGGCCGCGGCGTCCGGTGCGGTGCGTGGCGGCACGTCACCCGCGCCGTGGGCAGTCCGGTCTGACCGGACTGCCCGGCCGGCTCGGTGGCGTGGGGTGGCCCACACCTCGCGCCGCCCCATCGCGTCGTACGCAGGTGTAGTGCAGAAGCGGGCCGCCTGTGCTGATTCGCCCGGATCGCACCCGCGGTGGGGGCGGGCTGTGACACCGACGATACGGAGGGGCCGCCAGCCCATCGCGTCGCTCTGACGATTACACTGGCCGTGTGTCTCGACTCCGACTCGTGCCGACGAGATGCTCCGCGCCCGCCCTCCGTGCCCGCCCCCTTCTCCCGAGGAAGCACCGTTGAACTTCTGGTCGGTCTATCAGCACGGCTTCGCCCGCATCGCCGCGTGCACGGGTCACACCGTCATCGCGGACCCGCCCGCCAACGCCGAAGCGGTCCTGCGCCAGGCGCGCGAGTGCGCGCAGGAGGGGGTCGCGGTCGCCGTCTTCCCCGAGCTGGGCCTGTGCGGCTACTCGATCGAGGACCTGCTGCTTCAGGACGCTCTGCTGGACGAGGTCGAGCAGGCGGTCAAAACCGTGGTCGAGGGGTCGGCGGACCTGCTCCCGGTCCTGGTCGTCGGCGCCCCGCTGCGTCACCGCAACCGGGTCTACAACTGCGCGGTGATCGTGCACCGCGGCCGGGTCCTCGGCGTCGTGCCCAAGTCGTACCCCCCGAACTACCGGGAGTTCTACGAGCGCCGGCAGATCGCCGCGGGCGACGACGAGCGGGGCGGGACGATCCGGGTCGGCGGTGAGACCGTGCCGTTCGGCGTGGACCTGCTCTTCGAGGCGGCGGACGTCCCCGGCCTGGTGCTGCACGCGGAGGTCTGCGAGGACATGTGGATCCCGGTGCCGCCGAGCGCCGAGGCCGCCCTGGCGGGCGCGACCGTCCTCGTCAACCTCTCCGGCAGCCCGATCACGGTCGGCCGGGCCGAGGACCGCAAGCTGCTGTGCCGCTCGGCGTCCTCCCGCTGCCTCGCCGCGTACGTCTACTCGGCGGCCGGCCTGGGCGAGTCGACCACCGACCTGTCCTGGGACGGGCAGACCATGATCTACGAGAACGGCGTCCTGCTCGCGGAGTCCGACCGCTTCCCGATGGGCGACCAGTACGCGGTGGCCGACGTGGACCTCGACCTGCTGCGGCAGGAGCGGATGAGGATGGGCACGTTCGACGACAACCGCCGTACGCACGCCGCGCGGACCGGGGAATTCCGGACGGTCTCCTTCGAACTCGACCCGCCGGCCGGGGACCTGGGGCTGCGCCGCCGCCTGGAGCGTTTCCCGTTCGTGCCCGCCGACGCCGACCGGCTCGCCCTGGACTGCTACGAGGCGTACAACATCCAGGTCGCCGGACTGCAGCAGCGGCTCGCCGCGATCGGCGGCCCGAAGGTGGTCATCGGGGTGTCCGGCGGCCTGGACTCCACGCACGCGTTGATCGTCGCCGCCCAGGCGATGGACCGCGCCGGCCGGCCGCGCAGCGACATCCTGGCCTTCACCCTGCCCGGCTTCGCCACCAGCGACCACACCAAGGACAACGCCCACAAGCTGATGCGCTCCCTCGGCGTCACCGCGGCGGAGCTGGACATCACGCCGACCGCGCGGCTGATGCTGAAGGAGATGGACCACCCGTTCGCCTCCGGCGAGCCGGTGTACGACGTCACCTTCGAGAACGTGCAGGCCGGACTGCGCACCGACTACCTGTTCCGGCTCGCCAACCAGCGCGGCGGCATCGTGCTCGGCACCGGTGACCTGTCGGAGCTGGCGCTCGGCTGGTCCACGTACGGCGTGGGCGACCAGATGAGCCACTACAACGTCAACTCGGGCGTACCGAAGACCCTGATGCAGCACCTGATCCGCTGGGTCATCGGCAGCGGCCAGTTCGACGAGGAGACCGGGAAGACACTCGCCGCGATCCTCGACACCGAGATCAGCCCGGAACTCGTACCGGGCGAGGAGATGCAGTCCACCGAGTCCAAGATCGGCCCGTACGCGCTGCACGACTTCACCCTCTTCCACGTGCTGCGCTACGGCTTCCGGCCGTCGAAGATCGCCTTCCTGGCCTGGCACGCCTGGCACGACGCGGAGGCCGGCGCCTGGCCGCCGAACTTCCCGGAGGCCAAGCGGGTGGCGTACGACCTGCCTCAGATCCGGCAGTGGCTGGACGTGTTCTGCCGTCGCTTCTTCGCGTTCGCGCAGTTCAAGCGATCCGCCATGCCGAACGGGCCGAAGGTCGCGGCCGGCGGTTCGCTCTCCCCGCGCGGAGACTGGCGCGCACCGTCCGACAGCACGGCCCGCGCCTGGCTGCGCGACCTGGCCCGCTTCGACCCGCCGGAGACGGACGGCTGAAGGCTCAGCGGGTGCGGGGCGGTGCGCCTGGCCGGTCTGAGGGCACTGGCACAATGACCCCATGACTCCTCACCGAAAGGCCGATGCCGCGTAACCGGCCCGGCGCGCTGCGTGCGACGCAGCGGCTTCGACACCGTCCGCGCGGTCGGGAAACCCCCGCCCCGGACCGCATCCACGGCCTCTCCGCCCGCACCAGCCTCGCGATTCACCGGTACGAGGCGCTCTCGACCGACTACTACGTCTTCCCCGGCGTCACCGCCGCCGCGTTGCGGCGCTACCGGGCCTTCCTGAGTCCGCCGGGGCGGGGGATCCGGTACCCGTACCTGGACGACTGCGACTGCCGGGGCTGCTCCCTCAGGGACGTCAGACACGCCCGCGACATGCTCGGCACAGTCCTGCGGAACCTGCCTCCGCGGGCCCGTGCCGAGCTGTGGCGCCTGGTCGCCGCGCTGGACGCCGTCTATCTCGCCCGCACCCTGCCGGACCCGTTCGTCGCCACCCGGCGGGGATGGCGTCCGCACGTCTGGTGGTACCGCCGGCTGGAAGGCTGCCGATATGTGCAGACCGGGAGGATCTGACCCTCAGCGCTCCTGGCCGGCCAAGTCGGCCAGGGCCTTGTGCAGTGGCTCGCTCTCGCGGCGCCGGTACTCCTGGATCGACCAGCCGTTGCCGTCCGGGTCCTGGAAGTACATGAACGTCGCACCGTCGTCGGGCGAGTACCGCACCGGCTCGGAGACCTCAAGGCCGCGCTCCACCAGTTCGGCCCGGGCGGCCTCGATGTCCGCCACGCACAGCTGGAGGCCCTGGTAGGAGCCGGGCGCCGGCTTCGGGCCCTTCGCCAGTTCCCAGACGGTGTCACCGAGGGCGATCGAACAGCCGGAACCCGGAGGCGTCAGCTGGACGATCCGCATCCCCGGCATGACCTCCTGGTCGATGTCCACGTGGAAGCCGACCCGGTCCCGGTAGAAGTCCCGGGCTCGGTCGATGTCGGTCACGGGCAGCGGGATCACTTCGAGGGTGAAGTCCATCGCTGGTCCTCCAGGTCGCCGTAGACGGAAGAGGTGCATGGGGTGATCGGTGCGTCAGGTGAACCGCCACCGCGTCTGGCTGAACGGCTCCCCCTTACCGAAGCCGAAAACCGTGTGGGGCGCCACCGCATAGACGACGGCGTGGCCGGGACCGTGGTGGAAATACCCCTCCCGTACCTCGAAGTGCCAGAAGTCGCCGTACTTGGTCCGCCACGCGGCGGCCAGCTCCCGCAGCCGGCCGTCGTCCGACACCCGCACCGCCTCGCCCTCCACCACCAGGTCGTAGCCCTTGTCCCAGATGTTCGTGCCGGTCGTCAGCACGACGTTCGGGTTGTGTGCGAGGTTCTTCGCCTTGCGCTCGTCCGGCCCGGTGCAGAAGTGCAGCGCGCCGTGCGCCCAGACCGCGGGCAGCGGTGTCACATGCGGTCGCCCGTCCGGCCGTACCGTCGAGATCCAGAACAGCTCGGCCGCGGCCAGCAACGCCTCGGCGTCCGGCCAGGGGATCGCGACGGCCGTTTCGTCGCTGTAGCGCGGATCGAGCCGGGACACGGGCGTCAGCCCGGCACCCGCACCCGTACCCGCGCTCGTGCCCACACCCGTCTCCTCACCGGTCCCGGCGGCGGCGCCCGTCCCCGTGTCCTTGTCCGTCATCAGTCGGCCCTCCAGACATCTCTCACCCCAGGTTTTCCCCGACCACCCCGGTACAGACCCGCCGAGCTGTCACAACTCATCCGGGCATACCCCGGCGCTTGTCGCCACCTCTCCGGTTAGGCTCGGGCGGGTACGACCTTGATCGGACAGGAGGCCGGGATGACGGCGCCGGGGCGCAGGAGCAGTACCTTCACGCGGCTGCTGCGGCACGGTTTCACCGATCCCTCCGCCGCAGAACGCCTGCTCGACAGCGTGGAGCTCGCCCCCATCAGCCGCGATCCGGTCCTGCTGGAGGCGCTGGGCGCGACCGCCGACCCCGACCTCGCGCTGCACGGTCTCGTACGACTGCTGGAGGCGCAGCCGGACCCCACCGCCCGGCGTGAACTGCTCGATACGGTGATAGCGGCCAAGCCGCTGCGCGACCGGCTGCTCGGTGTGCTCGGCGCGTCCGCCGCGCTCGCCGACCACCTGGCCCGGCACCCGAACGACTGGCACACCCTGTTCATGTACGAGCCGCACGACCTGCACCCCGGTGTGGAGGAGTTCGAACGCGGCCTCGCGGAGGCCACCGACCCCGTCACCCTGCGCGTCGCCTACCGGCGCTGCCTGCTGTCGATCGCCGCCCGGGACGTCTGCGGCACCATCGACCTCTCCCAGACCGCGGCCGAGCTCGCCGACCTGGCCACCGCGACCCTGCGCGCCGCCCTCGCCCTGGCCCGCGCCGCCGCGCCGGAGGACGCCGCGCGGTGCCGGCTCGCGGTGATCGCGATGGGCAAGTGCGGCGGCCACGAACTGAACTACGTCTCCGACGTCGACGTCATCTTCGTCGGCGAGGCGGCCGACGGCGCCGACGAGGGCAAGGCCGTCAGGTCCGCCACCAAGATCGCCTCGCACATGATGCGGATCTGCTCCGAGACCACCGTCGAGGGATCCATCTGGCCGGTCGACGCCAACCTCCGCCCCGAGGGCAGGAACGGCCCGCTGGTGCGCACGCTCTCCAGCCACCTCGCCTACTACCAGCGCTGGGCCAAGACCTGGGAGTTCCAGGCCCTGCTCAAGGCCCGCCCGGTGGCCGGCGACATCGAACTCGGCGAGGAGTACGTCGCCGCCGTCGAACCCCTCGTCTGGAAGGCGGCCGAGCGGGAGAACTTCGTCCCCGACGTGCAGAAGATGCGCCGCCGGGTGGTCGAGAACATCCCCGTCGCCGAGATCGAACGCGAGCTGAAGCTCGGCCCGGGAGGTCTTAGGGACGTCGAATTCGCCGTGCAGCTGCTCCAGCTGGTGCACGGGCGGGCCGACGCCGCCGTCCGCAGCGGCACCACCCTGAGGGCGCTCCAGGCGCTCGCGACCGGCGGGTACGTCGGGCGCTCGGACGCCGTACAGCTCGACGACGCCTACCGCTTCCTGCGTTCCATGGAGCACCGCATCCAGCTCTACCGGCTGCGGCGCACCCATCTCGTTCCCGAGGACCAGGCCGACCTGCGGCGGCTGGGTCGTTCGCTGGGGCTGCGCGCCGACCCGGTGACCGAGCTGACCCGCGAATGGAAACGGCACGCCGGCGTCGTACGACGGCTGCACGAGAAACTGTTCTACCGTCCGCTGCTCGACGCGGTCGCCCAACTGGCCCCGGGCGAGGCCAGGTTGAGCCTCGAGGCGGCCCGGGAGCGGCTGGTCGCCCTCGGGTACGCGGACCCGGCGGCGGCACTGCGGCATCTGGAGGCGCTGGCCTCCGGCGTGACCCGCAAGGCCGCCATCCAGCGCACGCTGCTGCCGGTGCTGCTGGGGTGGTTCGCCGACTCCGCCGACCCGGACGCGGGACTGCTCAACTTCCGCAAGGTGTCGGACGCGTTGGGCAAGACACCCTGGTACCTGCGGCTGCTGCGGGACGAGGGCGCGGCGGCGGAGAACCTGGCGCGCGTGCTGTCGGCCGGCCGGCTCGCCCCGGACCTGCTGATGCGCGCGCCCGAGGCGGTCGCCCTGCTCGGCGACGGCGACGGCGGAGGCGGCGGCCTCGAACCGCGTGGGCGGGCCCACCTGGAGCAGGAGATCCTCGCCGCGGTCGGCCGCGCGGACGGGGCCGTACAGGCGGTCACCGCCGCCCGCGGGGTCCGCCGCCGCGAACTGTTCCGTACGACCGCCACGGACATCGTCGCCACCTACGGCACCGAGGCCCAGCAGGCCGAGGCCGACCAGGGCGCCCTCGTGGACCGGGTCGGCGGTGCGGTGTCCGACCTGACCGCGGCCACCCTCGCGGGTACCCTGCGCGCGGTGGTGCGGGACACCTGGGGGGACACCCTGCCCACCCGGTTCGCGATCATCGGCGTGGGCCGCTTCGGCGGCCACGAACTGGGTTACGGCTCCGACGCCGACGTGCTGTTCGTCCACGAGCCCCGCGAGGGCGTCGAGGAACGCGAGGCCTCCCAGGCGGCCAACAAGGTCGTCTCCGAGATGCGCCGGCTGCTGCAGATCCCCAGCGCCGACCCGCCGCTGCTTGTCGACGCGGACCTGCGACCGGAGGGCAAGTCCGGGCCGCTGGTCCGCACCCTCAAGTCCTACGAGGCGTACTACCGCCGCTGGGCCCTGGTCTGGGAGGCGCAGTCCCTGCTGCGGGCCGAGCACGTCGCCGGGGACGAGGAGCTCGGGCGCCGTTTCATCGAGCTGATCGATCCGCTGCGATACCCGGCGGCAGGGCTGGGCGACGACGCCGTACGCGAGATCCGGCGGCTGAAGGCACGCATGGAGTCGGAACGGATGCCGCGCGGCGCCGACCCCAAACTGCACACCAAGCTCGGGCCCGGCGGGCTGTCCGACGTCGAGTGGACCGTGCAGCTGCTGCAGATGCGGCACGCGGCACAGCTGCCCGGACTGCGGACCACCCGCACCCGGGCCGCCCTCACCGCCGCCCGCACCGCCGACCTCCTCACGACGGAGGACGCCGCGACCCTCGACGAGGCGTGGGTGCTGGCGACCCGGGTGCGCAACGCGGTGATGCTGGTGCGGGGGCGGGCCGGCGACACGTTCCCGTCGGAGCCCCGAGAACTGGCCGCCGTGGGGCGCTACCTCGGGTACGGCCCCGGGCACGTGGGGGACATGCTGGACGACTACCGGCGGACCGCACGCCGGGCCCGGGGCGTGGTCGAGGAACTGTTCTACGGCGGCTGAGCCGACGCCGGCCGACGCCTCCGGGCGGATGGCGCCTACAACCGGTTCGCGAGCAAGGGGCGGTCCGCACCCTCCCCTTCTCCTGACCCGGACCCGGACCCGGGCCCCGTCCCGTGCCCTGTCGTGCCCCTCCCCTTCCTCCCCTTCCGCTTCTTGCCGTCCCCCGTCTCCGCGACCCGGCGCGGCAGCGCGTACGGCAGGGCGCCGTACCAGAGCCGCGCGACCATGAAGCCGAAGGCCAGGCACAGCAGACCGCCCACCGCGTCGAGCCAGAAGTGGTTGGCGGTGGCGACGATGACCACCAGCGTGAGCACCGGGTACAGCACGCCCAGCACCCGCACCCACGGCACCGACGCCAACGCGAAGATCGTCAGACCGCACCACACGGACCAGCCGATGTGCATCGACGGCATCGCGGCGTACTGGTTCGACATCTGCTTCAAGTCACCGGAGGCCATCGACCCCCACGTCTGGTGGACCATGACGGTGTCGATGAAGTGGGTGCCGTTCATCAGGCGCGGCGGGGCCAGCGGATACAGGTAGTACCCCACCAGGGCGACCCCGGTGGTCGAGAAGAGCACCAGACGGGCCGCGGCGTAGCGGCCGGGATGACTGCGGTAGAGCCAGACCAGCACCACGAGCGTCACCACGAAGTGCAGCGTCGCGTAGTAGTAGTTCATGCTCACGATGAGCCAGGTCACCGAGTTCACCGCGTGGTTGACCGACTGCTCGAAGGCGAGGCCGATGCCGTGCTCGGCCCTCCAGATCCAGTCGGCGTTGCGCAACGCCCCGGCCCGCTGCTCCGGGACCGCGTTGCGGATCTGTGAGTACGTCCAGTAGCTCACGGCGACCAACAGGATCTCGAACCAGAGGCGGGGCCGACGCGGGGTACGCGGACGGCGTCGGGAGCCCTGCTCCGTTTTCGCCGCGACCAGGGACGGAACGGACGCTTCGCGGCCATCCCGTGTCGTAACAGTCGTCTCGCCCATAGGCGCAGAGTTTGCCAGAAAAGCCATCTCCCATCGATCATCTCTCGGCCGGGTCCGGGGCGCACCTCCGCGCTGCCCGGCGCGCGCGGGCCCGCGATGCATCAAGACCCCGGCTTCGGACAGCAGCAGTGTGACTGCGCACCGTCGGCCGCCTACGGCATCCTGCTGCTGGCGATACTGATCGTCTTCACCGGACCTCCGCCGACCCCGGCCGCCTGATCACCCGCCGCCGTGGACACAGACCCGTACACACACAAGACTCGATGACCGAAACCCCATCACGCACCAAGGACGTCATGAGCCAGCAGCACTCCGCCGACCACGCCCCCACCTCCCTTCGCGAAGCAGCTGTCGCCACCGTCGCGGGGCGTCGCGACTGGTGGCGGGAGGCGGTGATCTACCAGGTCTATCCGCGCAGTTTCGCCGACAGCAACGGCGACGGCATGGGCGACCTGGAGGGTGTCCGCACCCGACTGCCGTATCTGCGCGACCTCGGCGTGGACGCCGTCTGGCTCAGCCCCTTCTACGCCTCCCCGCAGGCCGACGCCGGATACGACGTCGCCGACTACCGGGCCGTGGACCCCATGTTCGGCACCCTCCTGGACGCCGACGCGCTGATCCGCGACGCGCACGGGCTGGGCATGCGGATCATCGTCGACCTGGTCCCCAACCACTCCTCCGACCAGCACGAGTGGTTCAGGCGGGCGGTCGCCGAGGGCCCCGGCTCACCCCTGCGGGAGCGCTACCACTTCCGCCCCGGCAAGGGCGCGGGCGGCGCGCTCCCGCCCAACGACTGGGAGTCCGTCTTCGGCGGCCCCGCGTGGACGCGGGTCACCGAACCGGACGGCACCGCGGGGGAGTGGTACCTGCACCTCTTCGCCCCCGAGCAGCCCGACTTCAACTGGGACCACCCGGCCGTCGGCGACGAGTTCCGCTCCATCCTGCGTTTCTGGCTCGACATGGGCGTCGACGGCTTCCGCATCGACGTGGCCCACGGCCTGGTGAAGGCGGCGGGCCTGCCGGACCTGGGAACCCGCGACCAGGTGAAACTGCTGGGCAACGAGGTCATGCCGTTCTTCGACCAGGACGGCGTGCACGAGGTCTACCGCCAGTGGCGGCTCGTGCTCGACGAGTACGCGGGCGACGAGACAGGGCTGCCCGAACGGTCTTCCCCGGACGGGCGGGGACGGGCCCTCGGCGGGCGGATCTTCGTGGCCGAGGCCTGGACCCCGACGGTCGAGCGCACCGCCAACTACGTCCGCCCCGACGAACTCCACCAGGCGTTCAACTTCCAGTACCTGACCACGGAGTGGGACGCGACCGAGCTGCGCCAGGTCATCGACCGGACCCTGGAGGCCATGCGCCCGGTGGGCGCCCCCGCCACCTGGGTCCTGTCCAACCACGACGTCACCCGCCACGCCACCCGCTTCGCCAACCCACCCGGCCTCGGCACCCAGATCCGTACCGCAGGCGACCGCGACCTGGGCCTGCGCCGGGCGCGCGCCGCCACCCTGCTCATGCTGGCGCTGCCCGGTTCGGCGTACGTCTACCAGGGCGAGGAACTCGGCCTCCCGGACGTCGTCGACCTGCCGGACGAGGTCCGTCAGGACCCGGCCTTCTTCCGCGGCGCCGGCCAGGACGGCTTCCGGGACGGCTGCCGGGTGCCGATCCCCTGGACCCGCACGGGATCGTCGTACGGCTTCGGCGACCGAGGCAGCTGGCTGCCGCAGCCGGCCGGCTGGGGCGACCTCAGCGTCGAGGCGCAGACCGGTGTCGACGACTCCACCCTGGAGCTGTACCGGAGCGCCCTCGCCGCCCGCCGCGCGCACCCCGACCTCGGCGCGGGCGACCGTGTGGAGTGGCTCAAGGCCCCCGAGGGCATTCTGGCCTTCCGCCGCGGCGACTTCGTCTGCGTCACCAACACCGGCGGCGAGTCGGTGACCACCCCGGCCTACGGTCGTCTGCTCCTCGCCAGCGGCGAAGTGGCCGAGACGGAGGACGGCGAGGCGAAGCTGCCGGCCGACACGACGGTGTGGTGGACGCGGGCCTGACGCAGCCCGTCCAAGAGTCCCCGCACCAACCACGCACCGGCCCGCTGCCGTTCCAGGCAGCGGGCCGTCGGCGTCTCGGCGACGCGAGGTACGCGAGGGGTTGACGGTGCCGGAACCCGGCCCTACCTTCCGCATGGATATGGGAGCGCTCCCAGCGCTCCCATCGCTCCGTGCGCCCCGGTGCCCCACACATCCACCGATAGGAGTCGCGATGCGCGTGAGAAGTCGTCTGGGCGTCTTACTCGGCGGGCTCGGCCTGCTGCTCGGCGCACTGGTGTCACCGTCGGCCGCGGCGCCCGAGCCGTCCGACGCGGCGGCGGCCGCACTGCCGAGCAGCTTCACCTGGAAGTCCAGCGGGGCGCTGATCGCCCCGAAGTCGGACGCGACCCACAACCTCGCCGCGATCAAGGACCCATCGGTCGTGTACCACAACGGCCGGTGGCACGTGTTCGCCAGCAGCGCGAGCAGCACCGGCGGGTACAGCATGGTGTACCTGAACTTCACCGACTGGTCGCAGGCGGGCGCGGCGCGGCAGTACTACCTGGACCAGACCCCGATCGGCGCCGGATACAAGGCGGCGCCGCAGGTGTTCTACTTCGCGCCGCAGAAGCTGTGGTACCTCGTGTACCAGACCGGGGACAACGCGGCCTACTCCACCACCACGGACATCGCCAACCCGAGTTCCTGGAGCGCGCCGAGGAAGTTCTACTCCGCGGGCATGCCGCAGATCATCAGGGACAACATCGGCAGCGGCTACTGGGTCGACTTCTGGAACATCTGCGACAGCGCGAACTGCTACCTGTTCTCCTCCGACGACAACGGGCACCTGTACCGGTCGCAGACCAGCGTGGCGAACTTCCCGAACGGCTTCGGCAGCACCGTCATGGTGATGCAGGACTCCAACAAGTACCGCCTGTGGGAGGCCTCCAACGTCTACAAGCTCAGCGACTCCAACACCTACCTGCTGCTCAACGAGGCGATCGGCGGCGACGGCAGGCGGTACTTCAGGTCCTGGACGTCGAGCGGCATCACCGGCACCTGGACCCCGCTCGCCGACACCGAGACCAAGCCCTTCGCCAGGTCGAACAACGTCACCTTCGACGGCACCGCGTGGACCCGGGACTTCAGCCACGGCGAGATGGTCCGCAGCGGGACCGACCAGACGCTCACCATCAACTCGTGCCGCCTGCAGTACCTGTACCAGGGCATGAACCCGTCCGCCACCGGCCCCTACAACACCCTGCCCTGGCGGCTCGGCCTGCTGACCCAGACCAACTCCACCTGCTGACGTCATGGCCGGGGTCGGCACGTTCACCGTTCCGGGGCGGACCGTGGCCGTATTCTCCCCGATTTCCTGACAAGGGCATTACCGTGGTGGGGCAGGCCTTGATTCCGGTCTGCCCCACCGGTGTGTCCAAAGGCTGGCAAATGGATGTCGAGGGCAAGCGGACAGGTACGACCGTCCTGGTCGTGGACGACGTGGCGGACAGCCGGTACGCCATGGCCGCGATGCTGAGCCGTGCCGGTCACCGGGTCGTCCCGGTCGCCACCGGTGGTGAGGCGCTCAGCGAACTCGACGCGCGGCTGCGCAAGGGGACCCTGCCCGAGGTGGCCCTGATCGACGTCAACCTGCCGGACATGAGCGGCTTCGAACTGTGCCGTCTGCTCAAGGAACGCCCGCACACGGCCAGGCTTCCCGTCGTGCACTTCTCCGCCCTCGCGGTGACTCCGGGCAATCGCTGCCAGGGGCTGGACGAGGGCGCCGAGGCGTATCTGACGGTGCCCGCCGAGCCCGAGGAGATCGAGGCGGCGGTCCGGGGAGCGGCGCGCGGCGCGCGGCTGCGGGCCGACGACCGGGCGCTGGTACGGCGGCTGACGTTGCTCGCGGAGACGATCGTCACCATCCAGGCCGCGCGTTCCCCGCAGGAACTCGCCGACGCCGCAGCCGAGGGCACCGCGCGACTCATCGGCTCTCCCGCCGCCGTCTTCGTCCTCGACCAGGACGACGAACTGCACTGGGGCCACTCCCGGGACCGCACCTCGGTCGCGCTGCCGGACGAGAGCGCCCACCAGACCGTGGCCGGTCTGCTGCGGCGGCTGGCCCGGGGGCAGGCCGGGGTGCAGATCACCACGGTGCCCGCGCCGCTGTGGCCCGCCGGGTACTTCCGGCCCGGCGTGCAGCACGACGCCCGGCTGGCGCTGGTCCTCACCCAGGACGGAAAGTCCCCGGTGTGCCTGGCCGTGCCCACCCGCGGACTGCGCCGGGCCGGCCCCGAGGCCGAGGCCCTGCTGGCCCGGCTCGCCCAGGCCACCGCGCTCGCCGCCGAACCGCTGCTCATGTACCAGGTCGAGCGGCACGTCGCCCTCACCCTCCAGCACAGCTTCCTGCCCCAGCCGCACCGGCTGCCCGAGCTGCCCGGCGTCGACGTCGTGGTCCGCTATGTGCCCGCGTCCCGGGACACCGAGATCGGCGGCGACTTCTACGCCGCGCTGCGTACCCCCGAGGGTGTGCTCGCCGCGGTCGGCGACGTCGTCGGGCACTCCCTCGAGGCGGCCACCGTCATGGTCGAGATCCGGCACGCGCTGCGCGCCTACTGCGTCGACGAGAGCGACCCCGCGGTCCTCGCCGAGCGCCTCGACCGGATGCTTCAGCACTACCACGCCGACGTCACGGCCACCGTCTGCCTGGCCCTGATCGACCCCGGCACCGGACGCACCCGCATCGCCAACGCGGGCCACATCCCACCCCTGGTCATCGGGGACACCGGCGGCGCCGACTACGTCAAGGCCTCGGGCCCGCTGCTCGGTCTGGGCCTGCCCCACCCGCCGCCCACCGAGCTGTTCCTCGAGTCCACCGACCGGCTCCTCATGGTCACCGACGGCCTGATCGAGACCCGGGGCACCGACCTGGAGGTCTCGATGGAACACCTCCGCTCGGCCGCCGGCGGCGCACTGCCCGGCCCGGCCGCCCTGTGCGACACCCTGCTGGCCTGCTTCGGTCACGACCGCGAGGACGACATCGCCATGCTGGCACTGCAACTGAGGGATGAGGGCCACGGCTAGGGTCTTTCGTTTGGATCAGGCCGGACCCCGCGAGCCCGGCCTGATCCAAACGAGAGGCCCTAGGCTGAGCGGGTTGCCGCTGTAGAACAGGAGTTCCTGCCCATGCCGCAGATCATCGTAGAAGTCTCCTCGGGGCTCGACCACGTCGACTGGCGCGGATTCGCCCAGGACCTGCACCCCGTGGTCGTCGAGACGGCCGCCGCGCGCCTGGAGGCGTGCAAGACGCGGATCGTGCGGACCGAGGACGACGTGGTGGGAGCGCAGGCGCAGGGGCACGCCATCGTCAATGTCTCGATCGCCCTGCTGGCCGGCCGGACCGACGAGACCAAGGCGCGGCTCACCGAGGCCGTGCTGGAGCTGCTGGGCAAGTACGTCCAGCCCACCGACGGCCTGACGGTGCACGCCTCCGCCGAGACCCGCGACCTCGACCCGTCGTACCGGAAGTTCGAACGCTAGGCCTCAGGGGGGCCTTCCTAGGAAGCGAGCGAGATGAGCCGGGTCGCGAGGTCGCCGAACGGCCCGTCGCCCGGCTCGTCCTTGAGCATGTGGCGCAGCAGCCCGCTCATCTCCTCGTCGTGCGCCGCGCTCACGGCCGCGAGCGCGGCGAAGTCGTGCACGAGTTGCACCTCCAGGTCGGCGCGCGGAATGCGTCGCCCCTCCAGCCAGATCAGCGCCGTCGACTCGGCGAGCGAGATCCATGAGCGGACGACCAGTTCCAGTCGCGCGGGCGGATCCGGTACGCCGAGATGCGTCAGAATCTGGTCGTACGCGGCCTGTCGTACGGAGCCGATGAGCGCGTTCGTCGCCGAGGAGCCCACCGCCGGACCGCCGCGCAGCAACGCCGCGAAACCGGGCCCGTGCTCGTCGACGAAGTCGAAGAACCGGCGCATCACCCGCAGCATCCGCGACCCCAGCGGCCCCTCGTGCGGCTCCACGAACCGGCTCGCCAGATCATCGGCGGCACGCTGCAACGCGGCCTCGTACAGGCTGACTTTGCCGGGGAAGTAGTGGTAGACCAGCGGGCGTGAGATGCCGGCGGCCGCGGCTACCTCGTCGATGGAGACCTCGTCCGGCGACCGGCGGCTGAACAGGTCGAGCGCGACGCCGATCAACTGCTGCCGCCGCTCCTCGACACCCATTCTGCGGCGTACCACGGTAGTCATACGAACACCTTACCGATCGGATCCGGCCCCGAACGGACCGCACCGAACAGCGGTGTTCACGTGTCCGGCGCGAGACGCGCACCGCGCGTCCGAGCAGTCGAGTCCGACGGCATCTTCAACACCCGCTCGCAGTAAGGGAGTTCGACCACCGAGGCGTGCCCTGACCTATCCCAGGCCGTTGATCGACCGCCCGTCCCGCAGGGTTCCCTTCAGCTCGGCGTGCGCGCCCTGCTTGGTCTTCACGGCCAGCAGACTGCCCTGCGCGGACCCGCCGGCCGCGCCCGTCGCCGTGATCGACGTGGTGCCCCGGCTGCCGGCCGCCAGCACGTACCAGGAACCCGCCTGCGACTTCCACAGCACGCCGGCCAGCACATGCGGATCGCGCGGGCCGCAGGCCGGCACGTTCTCGGCCTTCGTCGCGACCGACCCGTACTTTCCGCCCGGAGTCTGGAACTGGGCCAGTACCCGGGCGCCGTCGCCCCGCCAGGTCTCGGCCCGGGTGCACACCCAGGCGGCCAGCCCGCTCGCGTCGGGCAGCGGCTGGGTGGCGTACTCCCAGGTGTTCACGGTGCGTACGCCCGCGCCGCGCACGGCGGACAGGGAGCAGGCGAACGGGGCCCAGGCGCGCAGCCCACGGGCAGAGGACGCCTCGTGGGTCGAGCCGGGCCGGCCGGTGGTGAGGCGGGCCGGGACCAGCTCGCTGAGGTCCGTCAGCAGCCGGGTGCCGGAGGAGTCCGTCACCTGGAGCACGTTCCACGAGGTGCAGGTGCCGCTCTGGACGGCCGGGGCGGCCAGCGCTGCGGTGACGCCGTCGGTCAGGGCGAGGTCCATCGCACCGGCACCCGGCTTCAGCAGGTCCCGCTCGGCCGCCTTCCGCACCCAGGGCGCCGTCAGGAAGCGGACGTTGCCGTCGGTCCGGCTGAGCACCACCGCGTTGGCCTCGGGCCCGGTCGCGCCGTCGACCCGCGCGAAGTCGAGGGCGGCCCCCGTCGTTCCGTCCTTCGGCTCGGCGTACCGGGCGATGCGCAGACCGTCGTACAGGATCACCACGCGCACGTCGTCCACGGCCCCCGCGTACAGCAGCTGGGGCGGTCCGGCCGGGCCGCCCGACGGGGTGCCGGTGGTCGCGGCAACCCGGACGTTCTCGCCGGGGCGGGCCCAGACCGCGAGGGCGCGGCGGAGGAGTTCCCGGTCAGCGGTGAGACCGCCGCGGGCCGGCCACACGGAGAAGTCGGTGCGCGCGGAGGTCTGCCACGCGGTGGGGGCCACCCTGGTCACCCTGGCCGGGTCCAGGGCGGCCTCGGCGGCGGGGTTGCGCGCGTACGCGGGCGCGGCGGCGCCGTCCGGCCCCCAGCCGTCGCCGGGCAGACCGAGCAGCGCCCCGCACACGACGACGGCGGCCACCGCGGCGAGCGCCGCCTTGGTGTGCTGCCTGCGCCGCATCAGGTCGGTGGGCCGCGCCTGCAACGAACAGGGGTCGAACGCGGGGGACTCCAGCAGCGCGTACCGCGCCGCGACACCGCCCGCCTCGCTCAGCGCGGCGTCCACGTCGTCGACGCCCGCGGCCGTCAGCACCTTGCGTACGTCGGTGTCCGGGAGCTTCTCCAGGCCGCGCAGCACATACGCGGCCCGAGCCGGGCCGGACAGGGCCGACAGCCGCTGGTCCAGGGCGAGTTCCTCGGCACCTCCCGAGCGCGGGAACAGCTTGAGGCCCCAGACCTGGGGGAGGGACGGCGGCAACTGGGAGCGCCTGGGCCACGCCAGGCGCTTCAGCGGCCGGCCGGCCTCCAGCGCCGTACGCAGCACCTGGAGGCGGACGAGGGTGTATCCGGGGTCGCCGTCGGGGCCGGTGGACTGGGCCGGGATCACGGGCACGGGCGTACGGCCGCGGGGCAGGGCGCGCTGGGTCAGCGCGTGCGCGGTCATGACGCGCCTGCCCCGGCCGAGATCCGGCGGGAGCACCAGATAGGCGAGCCGCGCGAGCCGCGGGTAGTGCTCGACGAGTGCGGCCTCGGCCTGCTCGACGTCGACGAGCGGACCCGTCGAGGCGGCTGACGCGGCTGTCGAGGCCGCTGAGGAGGAGGGGCGGCCAGGGCCCGGGGCGACATCCTGTGACTGCACGTTCAGCAGAACGAGCGAATCACCGGATGGTCACCGCCGCCCGGGGGACTCACCCCTCCGGCGTGACCAGGGCCCGGGCATAGTTCGCCATCGACCGCTGGTACCGCGGCAGATGCGGGGCCAGGGCGCCGAGCACGAGGGACAGGCCCTCACGATCGCGGCCCAGGCTGGACAGGCACAGCGCCAGAGTGGCCCGTACCGCGTCGTCCAACTCGTCGGAGGGCGCGTCCAGTTCGGGCGTCAGCAGCTTGACGCCCTGCTCCGCCTGCCCGACGTTGCGCAGCGAACTGGAGAGCTGGATCTTCGCGCGCCGCCCCTTGTAACCGCTCAGACCGCGCGCGAGCGCCTCCTGGTACAGCGGCACGGCCCGGTCCGAGTGACCGGTCGAGTCCCAGGCGCAGGCCTGCTCGAAGGGGCCGAGGGGGCTGTCGGCAGGCAGTTCGGCGACCAGGGTGTCGATCACCGCACGGAAGTCGGCCGCGTCCTGTTCCGCGTAGTCGTCGAAGGTCGCCCAGGCGGCGGTCACGCGGTCTTCCCAGTCTTGGTTCATCGGGCCACCTTGGCATGTGCGCGCCCGTCCGGACATCCGATTTGAGCGCGGCGCGCCTCACAGCCGTATCGAAGAGGAAGGGCCCCTCGCCGGGGCCGCCTGAGGCATGGTCTGATACATGCGACCGGAGGAACAGATGAGGCTGACCCGACCGATACTCGCGCTGGGCGGCGCGGCGCTGGTGCTGGCACTGGCGGGCTGCGGCTCCGGCTCCGACTCCGACGGAGAGGCGAAGGCCGTCCCGTCGTCGGCCACCGGCAGTCTGGAGCACCTGGCCGCCGAGGTGAAGTGCACACCGAACATGCAGACCGACGCCGACGAGATCCGGCAGGCCATCTGCAAGAACCCCGACGGCAAGTTCATCCTCGCGACCTTCGCCACCGACCGCGGCCAGCGCGAGTGGATCAACGGGGCGAAGGACTACGGCGGTCACTACCTGGTCGGCCGCAAGTGGGTCGCCGTGGGCGAGACCAAGACGATGACGGCGCTGCGCGGCACGCTCGGCGGCGACCTTGAGGAGGGCACGGACCACTCGGCGCACGAGGGGTCCCACGAGCCTTCCGACGGCGCCTCGCACTCCGAACACTGACAACCGCGGCCACCGGCCGCCGAGCAGTCCGGCAACCCAACCCGGGCGCGTGGGCGGCCGGTTGGGGCAAAACGCGAAGGCCGGCGGTGAGGAATCCTCACCGCCGGCCTTCAGCGTCAGGTCAGGCCGTCAGGCCGTCACTTGCACTGCTGTCCGGAGTTGATGCACTGGACCATCTGGTTCATCGTGTCCTGCGAGAAGAAGTTGATGAAGTCGTTGTGGTCGGTGATCGGCTTGTGCAGCTGCTCCGGGAAGGTGTCCACCGCGTACGGGTTCGTCACGGCGCCGTTCTCCAGCTTCGGGGTCGGGACGTCGTAGGTCAGACGGACCTGGAGCTGGGGGATCGCCTTGAAATTGTTGGCGCAGGTACCGTCGGCCTGGGCGAATGCCACGTGCGTCCGGTGGTTGGCGCTGTCGATGTTCTGGCCGTCCCAGCAGCTCTGGAAGTTGGTCGTCCGGACCACCTGGCTGCCCTGCGGGCAGATCGGGTACTGGTCCTTCAGCTGCACCTTGTCCTCGAAGCCGGTGCAGCTCCAGTTGACGTTGGCGTTGGCGTTGCCGTTGACGAAGGACTTGGCGTCACCGGTGATGATGCGCAGCGCCGACGGCATGGCGACGACGTCGCCCTTCTTGTTGCCGACGAACTTCAGCTCGGCGGACGCCGGCTGGAGGATCTTGCCGACGTTGCCCTCCTTGCCACCACCGTCGTTGTTCTGGTCGAAGTCCTGCGTGCCGTCCTGCACACGCAGCACCGGCCAGAAGTACGACGACTTGTCGCCCTGGTTCTGGCAGCTGGTGCCCGCACCGGCGAGCTCCTGGTCGCTGGCGAACGCGTCGTTGTTCTGGTTGCCGACGTAGTCGTGCAGGTGGTGGGCGCCGTTGGTGACACCGGGGGCGACGATCACGTTGTCCGTGTTGTGGTTGTCGTTCCCGTTGGTGCCACAGTCCGAGGTGAAGGTGCCCTGCGACCCGCTGCCGCCGTTCGCGGGAAGCCCGTTCTGACCGACACCCAGCTGGGCGTTGCCCTGGACCTTGGTGATGTCCACGAAGTCCGCCGCGACCGGGCCGTTGCCGCCCTGACCGCCGTTGCCCTCCTGGCCGCCCTGCTGACCGCCGTTCTGGCCGTCCTGCTGGCCGTCCTGGTTCTGACCGTCCTGCTGGCCGTCCTGGTTCTGGCCGTCCTGCTGGCCGTCCTGCTGGCCGTCCTGGTTCTGACCGTCCTGCTGGCCGCCGTTCTGTTCACCGGCGTTGGTCTGCGGCTCGGCCGTCTGCGTGGTGCAGGCGGAGAGCTGGCTCATGGAGCTGTCGAACTTGCCCCCGACGCGCTCGACGTCGAGCCGGATCCGGTCGATCGTCGCGGTCCGCTTGTCCTTGAGCGGGCCGACGATCGCGTTCTGGACGAAGCTGGCGTCACCTGCCTGAGCCTGGCGGGTGGAGGCGAGCCGGCTGTAGGCCTCGGTGATCTGCTTGTCGAGGTTCGCCAGCTCCTTGTCCACGCCGGCGCGCGCCTTCTCCGGCACGTCGGTCAGCTTCTGCCCCACATCAGGGCAGGCGATGGTCGCGACCTGAGCGGCGGCGGCCTTGGTCTGGTTCTGGCCCGAGCTGTTGGACTCGTGCGCCGAAGCGTAGAAGTTCGCCCAGATCAGCCCGCCCCCACCGAGCGCTAGGGCCGCCGACGCGGCTATGGCCTTGTTGGCCATCGACGAACGGCGTTTACGTGTGTTGCGTCCCATGGAACTCCTCTGACTTCCTTGCGGGGCAGCATCGAGGCGCCCGACAGGAGTGAAGCGGCCCCCATCCATACGCAGTCAGTCCCACGAGTGTTCAGCCGACTCAGAAATTGATGAGAGATACGTGAAGCAATTGAGCCCCAACTGCGCGATCGATACCAGGAGTTGTTGATCCCTTACGGCACGTGCGAGTCGGGGTCCGTTTTCAGTGGTCCTGGTCCAGATGGGCGAGAACCGCCAGGACGCGACGGTTGTCGTCGTCCGACACCTCCAGGCCCAGTTTGACGAAAATGTTGGAGGTGTGTTTGGCGATCGCCCGTTCCGTGACGACGAGTTGTGCCGCGATCGCCGCGTTGGACCGGCCCTGCGCCATCAGCTCCAGCACCTCCCGCTCACGGGGCGTCAGCCGGCCCAGCGGCCGGTCGTCGGCTCCCCGCCGGGACAGCAGCTGCTGGATCACCTGTGGATCCATCGCCGTCCCGCCCGCCGCGACCCGTCGTACGGCGTCCACGAACTGCTCCGCGTCGAACACCCGGTCCTTGAGCAGATACCCGACCCCGCCGGTGCCGTCGGCCAGCAGTTCGCGCGCGTACAGCTGCTCCACGTGCTGGGACAGCACCAGCACCGGCAGCCCGGGTCTGTTCCGGCGGGCGTCGAGTGCGCACTGCAGGCCCTCGTCGGTGTGCGTCGGCGGGAGCCGGACGTCGACCACGGCGACGTCCGGCTCCAGTTCGGCCAGCGCCCGGGCCAGCTCCGGCCCGGTCTCGACGGCGGCGGCGATCTCGAAGTCGTAGGCCTCAAGGAGCCGGACGAGTCCGTCGCGCAGCAGGAACAGGTCTTCGGCTAGGACAACGCGCAAGGGATCTCCATGGTGACCATGGTGGGACCGCCCGCGGGAGAGCTGACGGCCAGGACGCCGTCGAATGTACCCAGTCGCCGCTCCACCCCGGCCAGGCCCGAGCCCGTCCCGATCTCCGCGCCGCCCTGGCCGTTGTCGGTGACCGAGATCCGCAGCATGTCCTTCGCGTGATGCAGGTCGACCCAGACGCGATCCGCGCCGGAATGCTTGACCGCGTTGGTCAGCACCTCGCTGACGGCGAAGTACGCGGCCGACTCCACGGGCGCGTCCGCCCGCCCGGCCAGGTCCACGTCCACCTCGGTGGTGACGGGCAGCCGCAGTGCCAACGCCCGTACCGCGTCGCCCAGTCCGCGCTCGGCGAGCACCGGGGGGTGGATGCCGCGGACCAGGTCGCGCAGTTCGGCCAGTGCTTCGGCGGAGGACCGGCGGGCCTGTGAGAGCAGCCGCTTGGCCTGCTCCGGGTCCTTCTCCACCAGTACCTCGATGGTGCCGAGGTCCATGCCCATGGCGACCAGTCGGGCCTGCGCGCCGTCGTGCAGGTCCCGCTCGATGCGCCGCAGTTCGGCCGCGGAGGTGTCGACGGCGTCCCGCCGGGTCTCGGTCAGCACCCTTACCCGCTCCGACAGGTCGTCCTGGCCTGGGGCGAGCACCGACCGGGTCAGCCAGAAGTGGGCCTCCAGCAGCCGGGGGTTGAGGAAGTGCGCGAAGAACAGCAGGACCAGGCCGAGGGCGGCCGCGCCGAACGCGGAGGCCTGCCCGGTCACCGGCACGAACCCGTACCAGTACGTGTCGTCGTCGGGGAAGACCCGCCACAGCCCGGCCGCCAACGCGAACCCCTCGAAGGGGTAGAGCAGCAGCGCGGCCGGCAGCAGCGCGGTGAGGAACCCGGCCGTCATGTCCACCGGCAGCCACATCAGGTCGCGCCAGGTCGCCGGGTCCCGCAGCATGCCGGAGGTGCGTGTCCACGGGTTGGCGTGCTCGGGCATCGGCCGGTACGCCGACGGGATCCGCACCCCGTACCACTCGGCGGCCATGATCCGGCGCCGGTCCGCGAACGCCCGCACCGCCGTGAGCATCCACGGGGTGGTGACGATCCCGACCCCGATCGGTATCAGCGCGATCGACACCAGCGTGAGCGTGAACAGGGCCACCGCCACCGGCAACAGCACGAGCGCCAGCCTGAACCCCCGTAGCGCCGCCCGCCCGGACCCCCGGGTGCGGCCCCCGTCGCTCTTCGTCTCTGTGGTCATGCCGTAAGTCTGGCCGAGGCGCCGCCACGGGACACGGGGCTTGAACGGCGGCTCAGGGGTGGTGCCAGCTACACCCACCCGTCGGCGGCCGCTCCACTTCCGCCTGCCGCGAGCAGAGCCTTCGCCTCCAGTTCCGGGTCGAGGCCGACCGTCGGCCGGTCGGGGCGTTGGGGTGCTGGTCCGTCGAGGGTGCGCAGCCAGTGCCAGGTGTCGGCGACGGTGTCCGTGACCGGGCGGGGACGCAGGCCCGAGGCGAGGGCGCGGGAGACGTCGGCGCCGTGCACGGCCGCGTGGTCCTCGCTGCCCGGGGGTACCCAGACCGGCAGGTGCAGCCATGGTTCGACGCCCGCGCCGAGGATCACGTCCGGGTCGGTCCAGCACAGTTCGGCGGCCCCGCCGGTGACCGCCACGCAGGCGTCGAGCAGCGCGCCCATCGTGGTGTGTCCCGGCGGACCGACCAGGTTGTACGGCCCGCTCGTGCCCCGCTCCACCGAGTCCAGGATCCATTCGGCCAGGTCACGGACGTCCACGTACTGGAGTGGCAGGTCCCGTGGTCCGGGCGCGAGGAGCCGCCCGCCTCGGGCGGCTCGGTTCAGCCACCACGGCAGCCGCCCGATGTTCTCGTACGGCCCGAGGATCAACCCGGCCCGCACCAGCACCGAGGCGTCCGCCCCGAACGCCTCGACGGCGGCCAGCTCACCGCCCCGCTTGTCCCGGGCGTAGTCGGTCTGGTCGGCGTCAGGGGACGCGCCCTCCACCAGCGGCGACTGCTCGGTGTATCCGGCGTCCCGGGGCCAGGCGTACACCGAGCAGCTCGACACGTACACGTACCGTCCGGCGCGGCCCCGCAGCAGCCGTGCGGCGTCCCGTACCGCCCGGGGCGCCCCCGACCAGGTGTCGACGACGGCGTCCCAGTGCCCGTCGCCGGGCGTCTCGGCCAGGGCGGCGAGTCCCTCGGGCGCGGTGCGGTCCCCGTGCAGCGACCGCACCCCGGCCGGCGGCTCGTGGTGCCCCCGGTGGAAGACGGTCACCTCCCAGCCGCGCCCGAGGGCCGCCTCGGCGACGGCCCGTCCCGCGAACTCGGTCCCACCCAGCAGAAGAAGTCTCATGTCGGAGACTGTGCGGGGACCGGCCGCGGAAGGGAACAGCCCTCTGCCGTCAGCAGAGGATCGACCAGCGGGGAACCGCGACCCGGGCGGGCATGGTGCAAGGCCCCCTTGGGCTCAACGCCCGGTCGGCGGCGTGTACTTGTAGCCGACCCGTCGCACCGTCTGGATCGCCCGGCGGTGCTCGGCGCCCAGCTTGCGGCGCAGCCGGGCGATGTGGACGTCGACGGTGCGGCCGTCGCCCACGTGTCCGTAGCCCCAGACGGTGGTCACCAGCTGATCGCGGGTGTGCACCCGGTGCGGGTGGGCGACGAGATGGGCGAGCAGCTCGAACTCCAGGTAGGTGAGGTCGAGCGCACGGCCGTCCACCGAGGCGGTGCGGCGCACGGTGTCGACCCGGACGAGCGGGTCGACCGTACCGACGGCCTTGTCGTCGGCCTCCGGACCCCTCGGCGCCACCGGAGTGTCCGGGCGGTCGGGTACCGCCGTGGGAAGGAACGGCGGATGCTGGTCGGCCGGGACCAGCACCAGGTAGCCGACCATCGGCGGCTGGCCCGGCAGCGTGGGCAGGGTGTGCGGGGGAGCGGGCAGCCAGGTGGCACCCGGCGGCAGGAAGTCCGCGATCTCGACCACCTCGTCCCGGTCGACGGCACGCAGGCGGTGCCGGGCGGGGCCGTTGGCCGGGGCGGAGGTGGCGGTGCGGGCGGCGGAGAGGGAACGAGTGGTCGCCATGAGGTGTCAGCTTTCGCGCGAGGAGTCGTCGAGGGGACGTACGTCGTGTCGCGCTGGCCGAAGGCCGGGAGGTACGGCGTTAGAGGGCCGGCGCGTTCGTCGCGCGGCAACACACCCGGTCGAAGTCGTGGTGCTGACGGGAGGGCCAGAACGGCTCCAGGTCGTCGCGACCTGTCGCGGTGTCCTTCTGGATGCTGGCCATGAGCCCATTGAAGCAGACGGACGGCGCCAAGAGGACCCTCCTTTCACACCTTGGACTCCCTCTTCGCGAGGTGGGGCCGATGAGCGGGCACGCACACGTGAGGGGCGCCCACCATGACGGTGGGCGCCCCTCACGAGGACGCGGTGCGGATCAGACCTGGCCGGCCTTCTCCAGGGCGGAGCAGCAGGTGTCCACGATCAGGCGGGTCACCAGGTACGGGTCGACGTTGGCGTTCGGACGGCGGTCCTCGATGTAGCCCTTGCCGTCCTTCTCGACCTGCCACGGGATACGGACCGACGCGCCACGGTCGGAGACACCGTAGGAGTACTCGTTCCACGGGGCGGTCTCGTGCAGACCGGTCAGACGGTCGTCGATCCCGGCGCCGTAGTTCTTGACGTGGTCGAGCGGCTTGGAGCCCTCACCGAGCGACTCGGCGGCGGTGATGATCGCCTCGTAGGTCTCGCGCATCGCCTTGGTGGAGAAGTTGGTGTGCGCACCGGCGCCGTTCCAGTCGCCCTTCACCGGCTTCGGGTCCAGCGTCGCGGAGACACCGAACTCCTCGGCGGTGCGGTAGAGCAGCCAGCGGGCGACCCACAGGTGGTCGGAGACCTCGAGCGGCGAGACCGGACCGACCTGGAACTCCCACTGGCCGGGCATGACCTCGGCGTTGATGCCGGAGATGGCCAGGCCTGCCTTCAGGCAGTTGTCCAGGTGCGCCTCGACGATGTCACGGCCGAAGATCTCGTCGGCGCCGACACCGCAGTAGTAGCCGCCCTGCGGGGCCGGGAAGCCGCCCTTGGGGAAGCCGAGCGGGTAGCCGTCCTTGAAGAACGTGTACTCCTGCTCGATGCCGAAGATCGGCTCCTGCGCGGCGAACCTCTCGGCGACCTCGGTGAGCGCGGCACGGGTGTTGGACTCGTGCGGCGTCATGTCGATGTCGAGGACCTCGCACAGGACGAGGATGTCGTCGCCGCCACGGATCGGGTCCGGGCAGGAGAAGACCGGCTTGAGGACACGGTCCGAGGAGTGGCCCTCGGCCTGGTTCGTGGAAGAGCCGTCGAATCCCCAGATCCCCAGCTCGGCACCCTTCGCGGAGTCCGCCAGTATCTTCGTCTTGGAACGGAGCTTGGCCGTCGGCTGGGTGCCGTCGATCCAGATGTACTCAGCCTTGAAGGTCACGAGGCACTTCCTTCGGGGTGTGTCCGGGCGCACTTGCGGGTGCTGCGGCGCTGCGGCACTGGGGCGCCGCGGTTGATGCCGGGCAGCCTGTCAACAGGCGATTTCCCGACCATTGCTCGCATGTGAACCCCGTGTTACCTGGCCGTTCTGTGTCCCGGCTCACGGCTCGCGACTCACGCGCCCCTTGTTCAGGAACCCTCCGCGGACGCATCCCGGACCCCGCGCAGGAACCCCCTGATCGCGGCCAGCTCCCGCTCGTCGTACCCCTCGAGCAGTCCCGCGGTCCGGTCGATCAACGGCCCGAAGAAGGACTGGCCGAGCTCCACCGCCCGCTCGTCCACCTCGATGACGACCTTGCGCCGGTCGCTCTCACCGCGTACCCGGCGCACCCGTCCGGCCCGCTCCAGCCGGTCGACCAGCGCGGTCGTCCCCGCCGAGTTGAGCCCGAGCGCGGCCCCGAGCCGGCCCGCCGTCATCTCCTCACCCGCGCGCGCGGCGTCCATGAGGGCGATCAGGGCGCGCACGTCGGTGGCGTGCATCCCGTTGCGCTGCGCGAACCGGGCGCTGTGCAGGCCGAGTTCGACGGTCACCGCCCGCAGCAGATGGACGATCTCCATCTCGGGGCCCTGGTTCGGCATGACGCTCCTCCGGCTATCATCTCGCTCACCGAGTATCTCGTTCAACGAGATAATAGAGGGGGAGTCGCTCATGGGTGTCCGCGGTCGAGGTGCGTACGACAGCGACGGCTTCCGGGCCGCGTACGACAAGGTCATGGCGAAGTGGCCCGCCGAGCGGGAGGCGCTGACCGTCCCGACCCCCTTCGGCGCGACGTACGTCACCGTGTGCGGCCCGGCGGACGCGCCCCCGCTCGTGCTCCTGCCGGGAGGCGGGGGAGCGACATCCGCCTCCTGGTACGCCCAGGCCGCCGACCTGGCCCGCGCCCACCGCGTCCACGCCGTCGATCTGATCGGCTCTCCCGGCCGCAGTGAACCGGCCGCCGGACATCACCCTCGTACGGTCGCCGACCTGGTCGCATGGCTGGACGCCCTGCTCGACGGCCTCGGCGTCCCGGTGGCCGACGTCGGCGGGCACTCCTACGGTGCCTGGATCGCCCTGCACCACGCCCTGCGGTCTCCCGACCGGGTGCGCCGGCTGTTCCTCCTGGACCCGACCCAGTGCTTCGCCGGGTACCGGGCTGCCTACCTGCTGCGTGCCCTGCCGATGCTGTTGCGGCCCACGCCGTGCCGCGTCCGGGCCTTCCTGGAGTGGGAGTGCGGGGGAGCGGTCCTGGACCCCGACTGGCTCCGCCTCCAGGAGGCGGCCGCCGGCTTCCCCTCCGTCGTGAAGCCGGTGACCGGCCCGCGTCCGGCGCCGGAGGCGCTGCGTGGGCTGGACGTTCCGGTCCTGCTGCTCCTGGCCGGGAGCAGCAGGACACTGGACACGTACGAGGTGGCGAGCAGGGCGGGAGCGCTGCTGCCGCGGGTGGAGAGCGTCGTGGTCCCGGACGTCTCGCACCATGCGCTGCCGCAGGCCGCACCGCCCGAACTGGGCCGCCGCCTCAGCGAGTTCCTACGCGGATAGCCTCACCCCACCTTCTCGATCACGGCCCGGCGGATCAGGAACTTGCCGGGCTCACGGACCTGTTCGAAGGCGGCGTTGTTCAGCAGGGCGCAACTGCCGGAGACCGAGGTGACCTCCACCGTCGTGGACTTGTTGTTGTCCAGGTTGGTGACCTTCAACTTGGTGCCGGCCGGGAACTGGTTGCTGGACGCGGCCGGGGCGCCGTCCTCACCGGAGAGGGTGACGGTCGAGCCGTTGCACACCTGCTGTCCGGTGGCGGCGGCATCTCCGGCGTTCCCCGCGGCCGGGGGCTGCGAGGCGGGGGCGCTCGTCGCGGGCTGACCGGCCTGCGTGGGCGGAGCGGACTGGGCCGGTTGCGAGGCCTGCGCCGGTTGTGTGGCCTGGGAGCCCTGAGCCGACTCCCCGACGACACAGCCGGACGCCTCCTGCTGGCGCTGGATCTGGGCGATGACCGCCTCGCGGTTGGCGATCCTGGCCTCGGACTGGGCGTCCGGGGCGGCCTGTTGACCCGCGATGAACTTCTGGTTGTTGCCCAGGGCGGTGGCGAGCCCCTGACAGACGGTCGACTCCGCCGCGGTCTGCGGAGCCGCGGCGTTCGACGTGCTCGCCATGACGAAGGCGCCACCTCCCGCCACCGCCACCGCGCTCACCAGCAGCGCGACCTTCTTCTTGGTGCCGAGTGTTCTCCTACGCGACATGCGCGCCTCCTGGGAGGTCGGGGAGCGTACGTCGCTATGTACGAGATACCGAACGATGGCACTCAGCGGTTTACAGGAGTCACCGAAGTGTCCTGCATCACACGGGAGTTGGGCCGCGCTGTGGTGTGCGAGCTGTCAGTGACGGGACAGGGCGTCCCGTACGGACTCCTCGCTGCGGGCCACCACCGCCGTCCCGTCCTCCGCCGTGATGATCGGACGCTGGATCAGCTTCGGGTGTGCGACCAGCGCTTCGATCCAGCGGTCGCGCGCGCCCTCGTCACGCGGCCAGTCCTTGAGCCCGAGCTCCTTCGCCGCGGGCTCCTGGGTGCGGGTGATGTCCCAGGGTTCGAGGCCCAGACGGTCCAGTACGCCCCGGATCTCGTCCGCGCTCGGTACGTCCTCCAGGTAACGGCGGACGGTGTAGTCCGCGCCCTCGGCGTCGAGCAGTGAGATCGCGCTGCGGCACTTGGAGCAGGCGGGATTGATCCAGATTTCCATGCCGCCCACGGTACGCGAAAACCCGTCTTCCACGTACGTCACAGCACCCCCGAAAGCCCTTGTGGCCAGGGACTTTTGTCAGTGGTGGGCAGTAGAATAGAAGCAGTGTTCGAGGGTGTTGCCGGGTTCGCCGATGTTCCCGGCGGGGGCGCCCTGACCGCGACAGGAGGATGCCTGTGCCCGCTGCCGCACTGAAGCCGAAGCCGTTGCCGACCCAGTCCACCGCGAAGCGTGCCGTTCTGCTCGACCTGCCCTACGGGCCGGTGGAGAAGCGGCCGTTGCCCCCGGGGCGTCCGCGCGAGTGGTACGTGAGCCACAACCGGCGTCTCAAGGCGATGCGCCTTGCGATCGCCCTGCTCGACTCGGGTGTGTACCTGCCCAACCAGGCACGCAACGAGACGATCCGGAGCGCTGCCGAGATGATCGGTGTGCACCCGCCGTCGGACACCACGTGCCACATGGTCCGGGCGCTGATGCGGTACTCGAGGTGAGCCGTGGCGGCGGGCGCCCTGTCTCCTCAGGGCGCCCGGCGCCATTGCCCTCACGTGCCAACGCCCGTACAGCGCACGCTCGTTGCCCGCTCGCGCTCCTACTGAGCCAACTCCTTCTCCAGTGGCGTCCGGAACCGTGGCGTCACCTTCGTCGCCCCGACCCACCCCCGCAGCCGCTCCGCCTCCACGGTGATCGCCGCCCGTGCCTCCTGGCCCACGCCGTCGGTGTCGAGGATCCGCCAGACGATCTCGCCGTCCGGCCGCTGCGCCCACCCGCCCACCACCCGGCCCTCCCACCAGACCGTCGGCCCCACGTTGCCGCTGCCGTCGAACAAAGCCCCCCGCAACCCCGGCGCCAGGTACCAGTCCCGCTGCTGCCACCCCATCGCCGTCGGATCGAGCGCGGGCAGCAGTGCAGCCCAGGGTTCGGCGGGCCCGGTCACCGGGTCGGTGTCGCCGTCGACGACATGGCCGACGCCCTCGTCCAACGCCACCGTCCGCGCACCGATCGCGGACAGGGCCCGGCGCACCTCCGTGACCCGCCATCCCGTCCACCACTTCAGGTCGGCCTCGGTGGCCGGGCCGCAGACGGTGAGCCAGCGGCGCAGGAGGGCCGCCTGGGCCTCGGCCGGGTCCAGTTCGGGGTGCGCGGGAGCCACCGCCCAGCGGAACAGGCTGGAGGTCCACGACCCGAGCGGCCGGCCCCGGACGACCTTGCCCTCGACGCCGAGCACCTTCAACAGGCGCGTGGAGACGGTGTGGACACCCTCGTAGCGCTTCCCGGCCGCGTACACGAACTGCTGCCGCAGCCGCGGTTCGTCCTCGGCGAGCTCCGCCGCCGTCGCCTGGCCGCGCCGGGCCAGCGCGGCCAGCGCCGATTCCTCGACCTCCTTGAGCCAGGTCGCGTCCGGCGCCCCGGCCGTCGCCATGTCCTTCAGCAGCTTGGCCCGCTCCCGGGCCGCGACCGTGAGCCCGGTGGAGGCGTGCACCACCGCGGTCAGGTCCGTCGGGAACACGAAGACGGTGTGCCGCATGCCGTGCATCCGGACCAGCGCCCGATCCTCGTACAGGGCCCGGCTCGTCTCCGCCACCGTCCGCGCCGGGTCCACCAGCCGTGCGCCCACCGCCAGGTACACCGTCGCGGGGTCCGTGCCGTGCAGGGCGACCAGGGAGGCGGCGACCTCCTCCGTGCTCCCCGCCCGCGCCGGCCCTGCCAGCCGGTGCCGCAGCGCGAGCCGCGCCCGCCGCTCCGCCACGTCGATGTACCGCTGTGCGCCACCCATGCCGGCCTCCACCCTCGCCCGTAACGTCCCCAGGGTGGGCATCCTGCCGGACACCACTGACATCCGGGCTTGCGGGCGTCTGGGCTTCCAGGCATCCGGGCGTCCGGGCTTCCGGGCCGACATCGACGAACCGTCCGGCGGGGCGGACCTCACCCCGGACACCTGGGCCCCGGTCAAAGGCCCGGGGCACCCCACACCGGGAACCAGCGGTTGAGGTCCTGCTCGATCCGCACGTCGTTCGAGAGCGTCGCCTTCACCCGCAGTTCGAGCGCGTTGTCGCGCCGCTGCCTCTGACCGGGCAGCGGCGCGAAGGGGTAGAAGGTGCCCCGCTTGTACAGGTAGACCAGCGCGAGCGACCGGCCCTGGGGGTCCTGGAACCCGGCCAGTGAGCACAGCAGCTGCGGCCCGAAGCCGTTGACCTCCATCGCGCTGTTCACCGCGTGCAGATCATTGACCAGGAGCGGCAGCTGGTCGGGGGCACGCTCCGACACCAGCCACGAGTACCCGTACTCGTCCCGCCGCAGTTCCACCGGCGGACCGTCGCGGTCGGTGTCGGCGTCCAGCAGGGCCTGGACCTCGCGGTGGGTCTGCTCGAAGGCCGCGCCCTCCACCGTGGCGAAGCACACCGCGCCGCGCCCGGTGGGGGTGAAGGAGGTGGTCGCCTCCAGTGTCACCGCCGCCGAGGGCAGCGCGAAGAGCTGGTCGAGATCGGGCACGACCGGTTTCGTACGGCCGAGCAGGATGTCCAGCAGCCCCACCTCAGCCGGCCCTCCCCGGGGTCGCCGCCTCACCCAGTTCCCCGGAGATACTGCCCAGCTGCTCCAGCCGCTGCTCCAGACTCGGGTGGGTCGAGAACAGCCGCGCGACACCCGGCTCGGAACCCAGCGCCGGGGTGAAGTAGAAGGCGTTGAAGGCCTGCGCCGTCCGCAGGTCCTTGGTCGGGATCCGGGCGATGTCGCCCGAGACCTTGGTCAGCGCGGACGCCAGCGCCGAGGGGCGGCCGGTGAGCAGCGCCGCCGCCCGGTCCGCCGCCAGCTCCCGGTACCGGGACAGCGCCCGGATCAGCAGGAAGCTGATCGCGTACACGGCCGCCGAGACCCCCATCACGGCGGCGAAGACGACAGCGGTGTTCTGGTCCCGGCGCCCGCCGCCGAACAGCTGCGAGTAGAAGGCGAACCGCACGACCAACCCGGCGATCACCCCGAGGAAGGACGCGATGGTGATCACCGCGACGTCCTTGTGCGCCACATGCGACAGCTCGTGCGCGAGGACACCCTCCAGCTCCGCCGGCTCCAGCCGCCGCAGCAGGCCGGTGGTGACGCAGACGACCGCGTTGTCGGGATTCCGGCCGGTCGCGAACGCGTTCGGCATGTCCATGGCCGACACGGCGACCACCGGTTTGGGCATGTCGGCGATCGCGCACAACCGGTCGATCACGGCGTGCAGTTCGGGATACTCCTCCCGCTCCACCACTCGCCCGCGCATCGCGAACAGCGCGATCCGGTCGGAGAACCAGAACTGCGCGACGAACATCACCGCGATCAGTCCGACGACCAACAGCCACGACTTCAGCAGCACGATCAGCGCGACGACGAAGGCCACGTACAGCAGCCCCAGCAGAAACATGGTGACCGTCATCCGCACGGTCAGTCGCCGGTCGCTCCTAAAGCGGCTCTGCATCTCGCATCACCCCGCACTCAGGCACTCGCCCCACAGCCCAGTGTGCACCCGCCCCAGCCATGAAGCGGTCGCGATCGGCTCTAGGACCAGCAAAGACTCAGGCGCGGGGGCCCAACAAGGTGCGCGCACGACTGAGCCCCTGCCGCTCCGCGAGGAGTGGCAGGGGCTCAGCGTTGCAACTGGGGGCCGGCCGGCGGTTCAACAAGCTCGCCGACTGCGGCGACCCGGTTTAGACGTCGAAGTACAGCTCGAACTCGTGCGGGTGCGGACGCAGCTGCAGCGGGGCGATCTCGTTGGTGCGCTTGAAGTCGATCCACGTCTCGATCAGGTCCGGCGTGAACACGTCGCCCTGGAGGAGGAACTCGTGGTCGGCCTCGAGACGGTCGAGGACGGCCGGCAGGGAGGTCGGGACCTGCGCCACGCTCGCGTGCTCCTCGGGAGCCAGCTCGTACAGGTCCTTGTCGATCGGCTCGGCCGGCTCGATCTTGTTCTTGATGCCGTCCAGGCCCGCGAGCAGCAGCGCGGAGAACGCCAGGTACGGGTTGCCGGAGGAGTCGGGCGCACGGAACTCGACGCGCTTGGCCTTCGGGTTCGAACCGGTGATCGGGATACGCATGGCCGCGGAGCGGTTGCGCTGCGAGTACACCAGGTTGATCGGGGCCTCGAAGCCCGGCACCAGACGGTGGTACGAGTTCACCGTCGGGTTGGTGAAGGCCAACAGCGACGGGGCGTGCTTGAGGATGCCGCCGATGTAGTAGCGGGCCGTGTCCGACAGGCCCGCGTAACCGGCCTCGTCGTAGAACAGCGGGGAGCCGCCCGTCCACAGCGACTGGTGGACGTGCATGCCCGAGCCGTTGTCGCCGAAGATCGGCTTCGGCATGAAGGTCGCGGTCTTGCCGTTGCGCCAGGCCACGTTCTTCACGATGTACTTGAAGAGCTGGAGGTCGTCGGCCGCGGCGAGCAGCGTGTTGAACTTGTAGTTGATCTCGGCCTGGCCGGCGGTGCCCACCTCGTGGTGCTGGCGCTCGACCTGGAGACCGGCCCTGCCCAGCTCCAGCGAGATCTCGGCACGCAGGTCGGCGAAGTGGTCGACCGGCGGGACCGGGAAGTAGCCGCCCTTGTAGCGGACCTTGTAACCACGGTTGTCCTCGAGGGCACCGGTGTTCCAGGCACCCGCTTCGGAGTCGATGTGGTAGAAGGACTCGTTCGCGGTGGTCGCGAAGCGGACGCTGTCGAACACGTAGAACTCGGCCTCGGGGCCGAAGTACGCGGTGTCGGCGATCCCGGTGGAGGCGAGGTAGGCCTCCGCCTTCTTCGCCACGTTGCGCGGGTCACGGCTGTACTGCTCGCCGGTGATCGGGTCGTGGATGAAGAAGTTGATGTTCAGGGTCTTGTCACGGCGGAAGGGGTCGACCCGAGAGGTCGACAGGTCCGCGCGCAGAGCCATGTCGGACTCGTGGATGGCCTGGAAACCACGGATCGAGGATCCGTCGAAGGCCAGCTCCTCGTCCGGGTCGAACGACTCGACGGGCACCGTGAAGTGCTGCATGACGCCCGGCAGGTCGCAGAAGCGGACGTCGATGAACTTGACGTCCTCGTCCGCGATGAACTTCTTGGCCTCGTCGGCGTTCTGGAACATCCAGCTCCTCCTACTCCCGGCCGTTCCCGTGCCGGGGTGGTAGTTCGTTCGTGCGGCCAGTGCGGTGGCACACGCTGACCTCGACCCTAGGGACGGGTGGTTTCTCATGCGTGACCCATTTGTTTCGCACAAGTTAACCGGACACGGCCCGCTCCACCCCACCCGTCCGTATCGCGAAACGGGCGCAGTACGGTGTACGCGTGGACAAGAGGGAAGCAATCGGTTCGTGGCTCTCGGGGCCCCGCGAGACCGCCGAGCAGGCCGGTGTCGCCTTCGGTTACCGGGGTGAACAGCTCGGACTTCCGGAGGAGGGGCCGGGTTCGATCGCCCGCCCGGGGCGGCGCCTCGGGGCACTGGCGGTGGACTGGGCGATGAGCGTCCTGATTGCATCCCGGTTGATCACTCAGAGCTATGACCAGACGACGTCCAACTGGGCCTTGCTGGTCTTCTTCGTGATGGGTGCCCTCACGGTCGGTACCGTCGGCTTCACCCCGGGCAAGCGCCTCTTCGGCGTGCGAGTGGTGGCTCTGGACACCGGCAGGGTCAGCCCCTGGCGGGGGATGCTGCGCACCGCCCTGTTGTGTCTGGCGATCCCGGCTCTGATCTGGGACCGCGACGGCCGCGGCCTGCACGACCGGCTGGCCCGCACGGTCGAGGTACGGATCTGACGGTCGTACCCCTCCGCTGACGGAGGACGTCCGCTGAGGAGACGACAAAGGGGGCGCCCGGAGTGATCCGGGCGCCCCCTTTCTGACGTGGGAGGGGGTCAGCGGGCCTTGGGCCCGCCCTTCGGGAGCTTCATGCCCTTCGGCATCGGCCCCTTCGGCAGCGGCATGTTGCTCATCAGGTCGCCCAGCGCCCGCAACCGGTCGTTGGTCGCGGTGACCTGGGGGCCGGTGAGCACGCGCGGAAGCTTCAGCATCGTGGTGCGCAGCTTCTTCAGCTCGACCTGGCCCTCACCCGTGCCGACGATCAGGTCGTGCACCGGCACATCGGCCACGATGCGGTTCATCTTCTTCTTCTCGGCGGCCAGCAGGCTCTTCACCCGGTTCGGGTTGCCCTCGGCGACCAGCACGATGCCGGCCTTGCCGACGGCCCGGTGCACCACGTCCTGGCTGCGGTTCATCGCGACCGCGGGGGTCGTGGTCCAGCCCCGGCCGACGTTGTCCAGTACGGCCGCGGCGGCGCCCGGCTGTCCCTCCATCTGCCCGAAGGCTGCCCTCTCGGCCCTGCGCCCGAATACGATCGCCGACGCGAGGAAGGCGAGCAGGAGGCCCAGGATGCCGAGATATACGGGGTGACCGATCAAGAAACCGATCGCGAGGAAGACACCGAAGGTGACGATTCCGACAGCCGCGAGTACAAGACCGATCTTCTTGTCGGCCTTGCGAGTCATCTTGTAGGTCAGGGCGATCTGCTTGAGTCGCCCTTGGTCCGCAGCGTTCGCTGCCGTGTCCTTCCTCGCCATGGCACGAAGTCTACGTGGCCCCGCAAGCGCCTACGACGGCAGTGCCCGCGGGACGGCGGAAGGGGCGTGTCAGGGAAGGGCGGTGAAGGTCTGCTCCAGGACACGCTGCGCCTCGACCCTGTCCTTGGCGCGGCGGCGATCCTCCAGCACGGATGTCCAGGCGTTGCGGCGAGCGGTGCGCTGGCCGCTGCTCATGAGCAGGGATTCGACGGCACGGAGCGCGTCGGTGAACGAAGGAATCGCTGTGGCGCGAACGGGCGCGGCCTGCATGATGGAGGTCCCCCCTTGATACCGCTTCGGGTGCGGGTGCACGTGGTGTGAGTTCAGGGTCACTGACTGGTGTTACCAGTGCGTGACTGACCGGTCAAACACCAATGAAGCCTTGATGTGGGGGCCTCGCAAGCTGACGCGGTCCTGATGGGCGTCCTCAGCTGCGAGGACGGTCAGGACCGCGTCATATCAGCCTTTACTGGCCGGTAGCCCCTTGTGCGCGAATTCACACGCTTGCACCACTCGCTGCCGGGCAGGGCGGGCGAGGGTTTGTCGTGCAGGTCACACGGCCTGTGAGGCCGCGTAGGAGTCCTCTCGCCGAGGCTCGGACGCCTCACGCTGCTCGACGGCCATCCGGTACAGCCGTCCGGCGCGGTACGAGGACCGGACCAGCGGGCCGGACATCACACCGGAGAAGCCGATCTGCTCGGCCTCCTGCTGCAGCTCCACGAACTCGTGCGGCTTGACCCAGCGCTCCACGGGGTGGTGGCGCACGCTCGGACGCAGGTACTGCGTGATGGTGACCAGCTCGCAGCCGGCGTCGTGCAGCTGCTGGAGCGCCTCGCTGATCTCCTCGCGGGTCTCGCCCATGCCGAGGATCAGGTTCGACTTGGTGACCAGGCCGAAGTCGCGCGCCTCGGTGATGACCTTCAGCGAGCGCTCGTAGCGGAAGCCGGGGCGGATGCGCTTGAAGATCCGGGGGACCGTCTCCACGTTGTGCGCGAAGACCTCGGGGCGGGACTCGAAGACCTGCTGGAGCAGCTCCGGGACGGCGTTGAAGTCGGGGGCCAGCAGCTCGACCTTGGTACGGCCGGCCTCGCGGCCCGCGGTCTGCTCGTGGATCTGCCGGACCGTTTCGGCGTACAGCCAGGCGCCGCCGTCCTCCAGGTCGTCGCGGGCGACGCCGGTGATGGTGGCGTAGTTCAGGTCCATGGTGACCACGGACTCGCCGACGCGCCGCGGCTCGTCCCGGTCAAGCGCCTCGGGCTTGCCAGTGTCGATCTGGCAGAAGTCGCAGCGCCTGGTGCACTGGTCGCCGCCGATGAGGAAGGTCGCCTCGCGGTCCTCCCAGCACTCGTAGATGTTGGGGCAGCCGGCTTCCTGGCAAACGGTGTGCAGGCCCTCGCTCTTCACGAGGTTCTGCATCTTGGTGTATTCGGGACCCATTTTCGCCCGGGTCTTGATCCACTCGGGCTTGCGCTCGATGGGGGTCTGGGCGTTCCTGACCTCCAGGCGCAGCATCTTGCGTCCGTCGGGTGCGACTGCGGACACATCGGCTCCCTAGCGATTGATTCTTCGGCGTGCTCAAGGGTACGCCCGTTGATTTGAATGCCCGGCGTCGGTGCTGGCCCTGCTGGGGGCTGCCGCCCCCAGGCCCCCGCTACGGCCCTGAACGGGCCTCGTCCTCAAGCGCCGGACGGGCTGAGTGTTGCCGGTGCTTCCTCGATCTCCCTCGGCTTCAGGTCCGCGTTGCCCAGGACGTCGGCGAGGTGGTGCTCGACGACCGGCAGCACCTCTTCGATGGTGACCTCGCGGGCCAGTTCGTGGGAGAGGGAGGTGACGCCCGCGTCACGGATGCCACAGGGGATGATCTTGTCGAAGTTGGATGTGTCCGGGTTCACGTTCAGGGCGAAGCCGTGCATGGTGACGCCCTTGGCGACCCTGATGCCCATGGCGCAGATCTTGCGGTCCTCGCGGCGCTGGCCCGCGTTGGACGGGGCGTACTCGGGGCCGTTGAGGCGGGGATCGAACTCGTCGTCGGTCAGCCGGGGGTCGAAGTCGAGGGAGAGTCCGCCCGGCGCGGGACGCTGCTCCACCGGGTCGCCGAGGACCCAGACGCCGGCCCGCCCCTCCACCCGGCTGGTCTCCACGCCGAACTCCGCGCAGACCCGGATCATCGCGTCCTCGAGGCGGCGCAGGTGTGCCACGACGTCCACCGGACGCGGGAGCTTCTGGATCGGGTAGCCCACCAGCTGGCCCGGGCCGTGCCAGGTGATCTTGCCGCCGCGGTCGACGTCGACGACCGGGGTGCCGTCGAGCGGTCGTTCGTTGTCCGCCGTGCGCCGGCCGGCCGTGTAGACCGGCGGGTGTTCGAGGAGCAGCACGGTGTCGGGGACCTCGTCGGCGAATCGGGCCGCGTGCACCCGGCGCTGCTCGTCCCACGCCTCCTGGTACTCGACCGCGTCGGCACCGAACCCCATGCGGACGAACCGCAACCCACTCACGGCAAGCGCCTCCCTAGAAGCTAGAAGCCGGTAAGGCACGACGTGTGCCTACGCCACTGTACGACCGCTCATCGCGCGTCAGCCCGGCGGCCAATCCTCACACGATCGGATGAACGAACGTCGAAGTGTGCGATCGACTCCTCACTCTCCGCTACATTCGCGCCGTTCACAGAGGCCATAAGGGCTGCTCACAGGCAATCCGGGCCACGCGGCGACCGCACCGGCGGACGCGAGGCCCGAAGGCAGGAGACCGCACCGCAGATGACGGAACGACCCGCGCAGCGCACTCCCAACCGTCAGCTCGCCGCGCTCATCGCAGAAGCGGGGTTCTCCAACGCGGGTCTCGCCCGGCGAGTGGACCAGCTCGGTCTCGAACACGGGCTGGACCTCAGATACGACAAGACCTCCGTGACCCGGTGGCTGCGTGGGCAGCAGCCCCGGGGCACCACCCCCGCCCTGATCGCCGAGGTCTTCACCCGTCGCCTCGGCCGCAGGCTCACCGCCCAGGACCTCGGTCTTGACGCCTGCGCACCGGTCTACGCGGGCCTCGAGTTCGCGTCCTCCCCGGAGGAGGCCGTCGACATCGTCAGCGGGCTGTGGCGCAAGGACTCCGGCAGCCACGCCGAGCTCCGCAAGATCGCGTTCACCCCGGCGGGGCTGGTGGTGCCGAGCCGGGACTGGCTGATCGGCCGCCCCGACGACCGGGTGACCCGCGGTGAGACGCCCCTCAGGGCGGCTCCGCAGGGCCGCCCCGCCGTCCCGCGCCAGCGCGGCCACACCGAGCGCGGTCCCGGCCACCGGGTCACCGGCGGCGACATCTCCGCCCTCCGCTCGGTCGGCGAGCTGTTCCGCTCCCTCGACGACATGTACGGCGGCGGCCACGCACGGCAGGCCCTGGTGCGCTACCTGGAGCACGAGTGCGAACCGATGCTGCGCGGCACCTACGGCGAGCAGACCGGCCGCCGACTGTTCGCCGCCACCGCCGACCTGACCAGGCTCGCCGGCTGGACCTCGTACGACATCGCGGCGCACGGTCTCGCCCAGCGCTACTTCGTGCAGGCGCTGCGGCTCGCCCAGGCGGCCGGGGACCGGGCGTACGGCTCCTATGTGCTGGTCACGATGAGCAGGCAGGCCGTCTACCTCGGGCACGGGCGGGAGGCCGTGCAGCTCGCGCGGGTGGCGCAGCAGGGCGTCGGGACCGGCGCCCCGCCGCTCGTCCAGGCGCTGCTGCACGCCGTCGAGGCACGCGCGCACGGCGTACTGGGCGAGGTGCGGGCCTGCACCGCCTCACTGGTGCGGGCCGAGCGCGCGCTGGAGGCGGCCCGGCCCGCCGACGAGGTCCCGCACTGGGCGCGGTTCTTCGACGAGGCGCAGCTCGCCGACGAGTTCGGGCACTGCCACCGGGACCTCCAGCAGTTCCGCGCGGCTGCCCAGCACGCGGAACGCTCGCTGCAACTGCGCGCCCCCGCGTACGCCCGCAGCCGTCTGTTCTGCCGGGTCGTGCTGGCCTCCGCCCGCCTCGGGCTCGGTGAACTCGATCAGGCCTGCGTTCTCGGTGCCGAGGCGGCTTGTGCGGCGGCCGAGATGCGGTCGGTGCGGGCGATCGAGTACGTGCGGGACTTCGAGCGGAGGCTGGAGCCGTACAAGGACGCGACGCCGGTGAGGGGGTACCGGGACAAGGTCGCTGCGCTGGGCTAGGGGGTGTCGGCCTTGGCTTCGACCCGTGCGGGGTGTGTGCGGGTTTCGTTGGGGCTGAGCGCGCAGTTCCCCGCGCCCCTTTGGTGGGTCGGGTGGCCCTTGGTGGGGAGGTGGTCGGGCTGCGGGCGGTGGGGGGTGTGTGCGGCTGTCGTTGGGGCTGGGCGCGCAGTTCCCCGCGCCCCTTAGGTGGGTCGGGTGGCCCTTGGTGGGGAGGTGGTCGGGCTGCGGGCGGTGGGGGGTGGGTGCGGGTTTCGTTGGGGCTGGTCGCGCGGTTCCCCGCGCCCCTTTGGTGGGTCAGGCGGCCCTCGGTAGGGGGGTGCTCGGGGGGTCTGCCCTGTGCAGGGAGCCGGCGGCTCGCAGGTCCGTGAGGATGGCCGCGGCGGCTCGGTGGGCCGAGTGCAGGGCGCCCTGGACGGTGCTGGTGTCGCGGTGGTCGCCGCATACGTAGAGGCCTGCCAGCAGGCGTACCGGGCGGCGTGGGTCGTGTGGTGGGCGCATGGCGGGTACCGCCTCGGCGGTGTGGTGGACGGCGAGGGTCTCCCAGCGTCGGGTCGAGGTGCCGTACAGGCGTGCCAGGTGGGTGCGGACGGCGGCGTCGAGGTCGGCCGGGGGCGGGCCGAGGACCGTCGAGGAGACGAGGGTGCGGCCGGCCGGCGCGCGCGCCGGGTCGACCCGGCTGACCACCGCCGTGTGCGCGACCGGACCGCCCCGGTCCGCGTCGAGCAGCAGGGACGCGCCCGTGGCCGGGGGCTCGTCCGCCGTGTGGTGCACCACCGTCACCGGGTGGAACTCCGGCACCCGCAGGCCTGGCAGCAGCTCGGCCGCGGCCCGCGCGTCGGTCGCCACGAGCACCGCCCGGCAGCGGATCTCACCGTGCTCGGCGGTCGACACCGAGGTCGTGGAGACCGAGGTGACCCGGACCCCGGTCCGCACGGTGCCCGCGGGCAGCGTCCGCGCGAGCAGCTCCGGCAGCGCCTCGGCACCACCCTCCGGCACACACAGGCGACCCCGGGCGAAGGCCCGCAGCGCGAGGTCCGCGCACCGGCTGGAGGTGGTCAGCTCCGGGTCGCACAGCAGCGCGGCGAGCAGCGGGCGCAGGAAGCCGTCGATCGTGCGGGCGGGCACCCCGCGCTCCGCGAGGGCCTGCCCGGCGGGCAACTCGGGCCGGGCCAGCAGCCGTTCGACGGGCAGCCCCCCGATCCGGGTGAGCGCGGCACCGAGCCGGGCCTGGTCGACGGCGGTGCCGAGCGGTGACGTGCCTCGGGGGGCGGTGCGGACGGCGCCGGGCGCGCCGACGGTCCGAGAACCCGCCCGGCCCCTCTGTGCGGTGGCCGGTACCGGTTCCCCCCAGTCCCGGGACACGGAGGCCTGGCGCGACAGAACCCGTCCCCTCGGTGCGACGGACGGCCTGGGGGCGCTCGCCAGGGCGCGCACAGCATGGAGTGCGCCCCGTGCGCCCCCCGGGTGGGCGAGGGCGGCCGCCCGGTGATGGCGTCCGTCGCTGTGCAGCAGGACACCGGGGGCGAAGGGACGCAGGACCAGGGCGTCCAGCCCCGGCGTCAGCCGTAGGTCGGGATACGCCGTGGACAGCAGCTGTCCGACGCGATCGAGCCGGAAGCCGTCGACCTTCTCCGTCGACATGCGGCCACCGACCCACCCGGCGGCCTCCAGCACCGCGGTCGTCACTCCTGCGCTGGTCAGTCGATGCGCCGCGGCGAGCCCGGCGACACCGGCTCCCACGATCACGACGTCCGCCTGGTACGCGGGCTCAAGCACGTGCCCCTCCTCGAGGTTGCGCGGCCGGGGGAGACGTCCCGCCTCCGACTGGCCTCAGGGATACCCGAGTTCGGGTCGAGGGTAGGGCCGTGATCGGTCGCGGACAGTCGCGCATCGACAGGGCACGGTCGCACGACGGTCGCATTCGATCGCAGCGGTCACAGGGCCGCCCGGATCGCCTCCTCGATCTCCGGGAACGCGAAGGTGAACCCTGACTCCAACAGCCGCATCGGCAACACCCGTTGGCTGCCGAGAACGTCCCCCGCCATCTCCCCGAGCACGGCCCGCAGCACCGGCGCCGGCACCGCGAACAGGGTCGGCCTACGCAGAACCCGCCCCATCGCCGCGGTGATCTCACGGTTCGTCAGCGGCCGCGGAGCGGTGATGTTGAACGGCCCCGACAGGCCGTCGGTGTCGATGAGATGCCGGATCGCCGCCACCTCGTCGTGTAGCGAGACGAACGACCAGTACTGCCGCCCGTCGCCCATCCGCCCGCCGAGCCCGGCCTGAAACAGCGGGAACAGCCGCCCCCAGGCCCCGCCCTGCCGGGCCACCACCAGACCCGTCCGAGTGAACACGGTCCGTACGCCCGCCTCCTGGGCCGGTGCCGCGGCACCCTCCCACTCCACGCACAGCTCGGGCAGGAAGCCCTCCCCGGGCGGCGCGTCCTCGTCGACGGGCCGGTCACCGGTCTCGCCGTAGATCCCCATCGCGCTGCCGTTCACGAAGACACGCGGCGGCGCCTCCAGGGACGCGATCGCCTCGGCGAGGGCGGCCGTGCCCAGCACCCTGCTGTCCCGGATCCTCGCCTTGTACGCGTCCGTCCAGCGGTGCGAGCCCACCCCCGCCCCGGCCAGGTTGACCACGACGTCACACCCGACGAGCCCGGCCGGGTCGACGTACCGCGACGCGGGGTCCCACCGGACCTCGTCCCGCGCCCGGGGGTCCCGGCGGACCAGGCGCACCACCTCGTGCCCGTCCGCGGTCAGGGACCGCACCAGAGCACCGCCGATCAGACCGGACGCGCCGGCCACCGCGATTCGCGAACGTGTCATGAGCGTCATCCTCGCTCAGCTTTCCCGCTCCGGCCCGATCGGGGTCCGTCCGTACCCCGGCTTAGGGTGACCGGCATGCCGGTACCTCACATACGCCACGCCGCCCTCGACGACGAGGAGACGCTGGGCCGACTCGACCGCGAGGCGTGGTCCCCGCTGCACTCCGTCCAGCCACGCCCCCGGCCGCCCTACGAACCCTTCTACAACGAGCGGTTCGGGCCCCGGGACCACCTCGTCGCCGAACTGGCCGGGACCCTCGTCGGCTACGTCCGGCTGGCCCACCCGACATCGCTGGCCTGCAACGCCCACGTCCGCCAGATCCAGGGGCTCGTGGTGTCCGACCAGGCGCGCGGCGCGGGGGTCGGCCGGGCTCTGCTGCGGGCCGTGCGGGAGGAGGCCCGGCGGCAGGGGGCGCGCCGGCTCACCCTGCGGGTGCTGGGGCACAACACCCCCGCACGCAGGCTGTACGAGTCCGAGGGCTTCGTGGTGGAGGGGATCCTGCCCGAGGAGTTCTGGCTGGAGGGCGCCTACGTCGACGACGTGCTCATGGGCCGCACCCTGTGACCTGCTCCGCGGTGCGGTCGTACGCCCGTGCGGGGCCGGGCGCGGCGCCCCACGGATCCGCGTTGCTCAGGACGTGACCAGGTCGCCCGTGTCCACCGGTGCCGTCGCGTCGGCGGCGCGCTGGGCGTCGTCGGCGACCTCGTTCACCGTGAGCACGTACCCCGTCTCGTCGTCCGAGGTGGAGCGGGCGAAGACGACGCCGAACACCTGGCCGCCGGTGGTCAGCAGCGGGCCGCCGGAGTTGCCGGGGCGGACGGTGGAGCGGATCGAGTAGATCTCGCGGGTGACCGTCGCGTCGCTGTAGATGTTCTGGCCGGTCGCCTGCACCCGGTTCGCCACCGTCGCCGCCTGCAGATTCAGGTCGCCGTCCTGCGGATAGCCGGCGACCACCGCCGAGTCGCCGCGTCTGGCGGTGTCGTCGAACTTCAGCACCGGGGCCTTCAGCTCGGGGACGTACAGCACCGCCACGTCCTTGTTCGGGTCGAAGAGCACCACCCGTGACTCGTAGGCCCGCCCCACACCCCCGATCCGGACGCTGGGACTGTCGATGCCGGCCACCACGTGCGCGTTGGTCATCACATGCTGCGGGGCGTACACGAAGCCGCTGCCCTCGCGGCCCTGGGTGCCCGCGACGCCCTCGATCTTCACGGTGCTCAGCTTGGCCGCGTTCGTCGCGCTCGCCGTGACACTGTCGCCGGTCGGCTTGGCGACCTCGGCCGTCGACTCGTTCTCGAACGGGTTGAAGACCTGCGGGAAGCCCGCCTGGGTCAGCGCGGACGTGGCCCGCGAGAACCAGGCGGGAGTCGTGTCCGGCATGGTGTCCTGGACGGCGCCCAGCAGCGCGGAGTCCCGGATAGCGGTCGTGACCAGCAGTGACGAGGACGCGCCGAGCACACTCGCGACCACCCACGCCACGACCAGCACCGCCACCGAGTTGGCCACGGCCCCGCCGACCCCGTCGGCCGCCCTGAGCACTCCCCGGTCCAGCTCCCGGCGCAGCTTCAGCGCCAGCCGCCCCGCGAGCTCGTGGCCCATCACCGCCGGAACCAGCACGGTCAGCACCGCGGTCACCGTCGCCGCGGTCGTCCCCGGCGTGGCCAGGTCCATCATCCACGGCAGCACCCACACGCCGACGACCGCGCCGCCCACGAAACCGGCGAACGAGACACAGCCGGCCACCAGTCCGCGCCGGTAGCCGGACGCCGCGTAGGCGAGGATCACCAGCAACAGCAGGATGTCGAGCAGGTCCACGGAGCCGCCTTTCTATCGGACCCTCAGAGGGCGTCTCTCCTAGTACGCGCGGGACGGTCCCAGTGATCAGTCACCCGCGCGCATGGCCACCGGAACCGGCCACGCGTGCGTGCACCTGGAAAAACGTCGCGGACCCGGACGATGGTTCCACCGGGTGGCACAGCACACATCGCGGGCGCACCGGATCAGGCCGACAGTGGGTTCATGGGTGTCTCGCGACGGCCGGGGCGACAGCGGCCGGCACGGAGACGACGCGCGGGCCGGACACCGGGCGCCGCACTCGTGCTGCTGGGCTGCCTGCCCGGTCTGGCCGCGGCCGCCGCGCTGGTGCTGTGCGCGAAGGGCGTCGAGCACGCGGCCACCGACCACGCCGCCCACCGGGCGACCGTCCCCCGCCGGGCCGCCGTCCCGCACCTGGCGGCCAGACCGCCCATCAGACCCCGCGCCGCCTGGCTGGACGGTGACACCCGCCGCCCCCAGCCGCCGCCGCGCTACGACGACAAGGTCGTCGCCGTCTTCGTCCACCACACCGACTCGCCCAACGCCTACGACTGTGCCGACACGCCCCGCATCATCCGCTACCTGTACGCGGGCCAGACCGGCTCCCGGGACTGGGACGACCTCGGCTACAACTTCCTCGTCGACCGCTGCGGCACCATCTACGAGGGCCGCGCGGGCGGCCCCGGCCGGCCCGTGACCGGTGCCCACACCCAGGGCTTCAACCACCGCACCACGGGCATCGCCGCCCTCGGCACGTTCACCGCCGGAGTGCCGGTGCCGAAGGCGATGACCGACTCGATCGCCGCGCTGGCCGCCTGGAAGCTGGGCCTGGCCGATATCGACCCCCGCGCGAAGGTCCGCCTGGTCTCCAGCAACAGCCTCAGCCGGTACCGGTCCGGCACCGCCGCCCTGCTGCCCGCCCTCTCGGGCCACGACGACGCCTACCGGACGACCTGCCCCGGCGCGGCCCTCAGCGCCCGGCTGCCGGAGATCAGGGAGCGGGCGGCACGGCTCCAGGGCAGGACCTGAGGGTGCCGAGACCCACAGGCACGCCACAGCCCACCCGCAGGCAACTGCGAGATCCGCTCCCTACGGTCGTCAGCACAAGTCGACCGGAGGTGGGGATCATGAGCCAAGGCATGAGCGGCAACAGGCGGGTCTGGACGGTGGTCTGCACGGTCGCGGCCGTAGTCCTGGGGCCCGCCGCCGTGACGGCGTCCGCCCTCGACCAGGCCAACAAGGCACCGATGCACCACGCCGTGCGGGCCAGCCTGACAGCCGACCGCACACAGGCGTACATCCCGACGGACCCGACCCGCCGCCGGGTCACCGCGTAGCCCCCAGGACCCCTCAGGCCCCTCAGTCCCTGAACCGCTCCCACAGCCTGGGATAGCGCTCCGCCAGCGCCCGATCGTTCTCGAAGTCGACCGGGGCCCCGACCGGCTCCGAGGCCGCGGGCGGGATCCCCAGGTCGGGGGCGACGGCACCGGTGAGCTGCTCGTAGGCCTCGTCCGCGGCGTAGCCGAGCTCCTCGCCGTCGCCGTCGAGGTCCTCGTCGAAGTCGTTCAGGAGGTCGGCCAGGGAGTCCGGGGCGTGCACGGCACCCTCGTACACCTCGCGGCCCTGGCCGATCAGCCAGCACCGGAAGAAGTCGAAGGCGTCGTCGCTCGCCCCGTCCAGCAGGACCCAGGCGGCGCCCCACAGGTCCCAGGTGTACGCGCGGTTGTAGCGGGCCTCGAAGTGACGGGCGAAGTCGAGGACCATCTCCGGGTCGAGCTGGAGCAGCCGTTCCACCAGCAGGTCCGCCTGCTCCTCGGGGTCGCCGCCGGCGGCCTCGCGGGTGGCGTCCACCAGCTCCCAGAACTCCGTCTCGTCCATCACGGGTCCAGCATCGGCCCTGGGAGGGTGGGGCGCACGTGGAGTGCGACGGATTGTTATGTCCCGCACGGCGCTATGTCCGATAGAGGGCGGAGAGGCGTATCGCGTCCTCGGCGAAACGTGCCCGCAGACTCTGCGGCGCCAGGACCTCCGCCTCCGGCCCGAGCGCCGCGAGCTGGCTGTGCGCGACCTCCTCGGACTCCACCGGCAGGGTCACCGTCACCCGCCCGAACTCGTCCGCGGGAGCGGCGGCTTGCAGCGCCTCCCGCGCGGACGGGGCGTCGACCGCGTACGGCAGGGCCCGCACCCCGTCCCGGGACAGCCGTACGACGACCTCGCAGCGCAGGATCGAGCGGGCGAACTGCTCGGCCCGCTCCGCCCAGAAACCCGGCAGGTCGAACGCCTCGTCCCGCGCGAACCGGTGCACCCCCGCACCCACCTCCGTGAACCGGTCTATCCGGTACACCCGGTAGGACCCGTGCCCCGCCACCCGCGCGCACAGATACCAGACACCCGCCTTCAGGACGAGCCCGTACGGCTCCAGCTCCCGCACGACCTCGCCCTCACCGCGCCAGTAGCGTGCGGTGATCGACCTGTCGTCCCACACCGCGTCCGCGACGGCCGGCAACAGCTCGGGTGTCTCCGGCTCCTTGAACCAGCTCGGCGCGTCCAGATGGAACCGCTGCGCCGCCGTGCGCGAGGCGTCCCGCACCGACGGCAGCAGGGCCGCGGATACCTTCAACCGGGCCGCCGAGCCCACGTCCTCGAGGCCCATCTCGCGCAGCGCCCCCGGTACCCCCGACAGGAACAGCGCCTCGGCCTCACCGCGCGCCAGCCCGGTCAGCCGGGTGCGGTACCCGCCGATCAGCCGGTAACCACCCGCCCGGCCCCGGTCCGCGTACACCGGCACCCCCGCCTCCGACAGCGCCTGCGCGTCCCGCGTGACGGTCCGCTCGGACACCTCCAGCTCCCGCGCCAGTTCGGCGGCGGTCATGGACGGCCGGGACTGGAGCAGCAACACCATTTTGATGAGACGGGCGGCACGCATACGTTCATGATGCCGTCAGCCACCGACAACGAAGGGGCCCGGCGAGAACGCCGGGCCCGTCCATCGATGTGCGGTTCCTACAGGCCGTACTTCTCCCGGGCTTCCTTCACCGCGGCCGCCTTGACCTCGCCGCGGCGGGCCAGCTGGGCCAGGGCCGCCACGACGACCGACTCGGCGTCCACCCCGAAGTGGCGGCGGGCCGCCTCACGGGTGTCCGACAGGCCGAAGCCGTCGGCGCCCAGCGAGGAGTAGTCCTGCTCGACCCACTGCGCGATCTGGTCCGGGACCTGGCGCATGTAGTCGGAGACGGCGAGCACCGGGCCCTCGGCGCCCTGCAGCGCCCGACGGACGAACGGGATCCGCTCCTCGCCGCGCAGCAGGTCCGCGTCGGCCTCCAGCGCGTCCCGGCGCAGCTCGGTCCAGGAGGTCGCGGACCACACGTCGGCGGCCACACCCCACTCCTCGGCGAGCAGCCGCTGCGCCTGAAGCACCCAGTGGATCGCCGTACCGGAACCCAGCAGCTGGATCCGCGGGGCGTCGGCCACGGGGGACAGCCCGGCCGACTCCGCCGTGTTGAAGCGGTACAGGCCCTTGACGATGCCCTCGTCGACGCCGTCGCCGGACGGCTTGGCCGGCTGCGGCATCGGCTCGTTGTACACGGTCAGGTAGTAGAAGACGTTCTGGTCCTCGCCCGGGGCCGCCTCGCCGTACATCCGGCGCAGGCCCTCCTTCACGATCGCCGCGATCTCGTAGGCGAACGCCGGGTCGTAGGACAGGGCGGCGGGGTTGGTCGCCGCGATGACGGGGGAGTGCCCGTCGGCGTGCTGGAGACCCTCACCGGTCAGCGTGGTCCGGCCGGCCGTGGCGCCGACCAGGAAGCCGCGGCCGAGCTGGTCGCCGAGCTGCCACATCTGGTCGGCCGTGCGCTGCCAGCCGAACATCGAGTAGAAGATGTAGAACGGGATCATCGCCTCGCCGTGCGTCGCGTACGACGTCGAAGCGGCGATGAAGTCGGCCATCGAACCGGCCTCGGTGATCCCCTCGTTGAGGATCTGGCCGTTCTGGGCCTCCTTGTAGTACATCAGCTGGTCGCGGTCGACCGGCTCGTACGTCTGGCCCTTGGGCGAGTAGATGCCGAGCGACGGGAACAGCGACTCCATGCCGAAGGTGCGCGCCTCGTCGGGGACGATCGGCACCCAGCGCTTGCCGGTCTCCTTGTCGCGGACCAGGTCCTTGACGAGCCGGACGAAGGCCATGGTGGTGGCCACGTTCTGCGAGCCGGAGCCCTTGTCGAAGGAGGCGAACGCCTTGTCCGCCGGGGCGGGCAGCGGCGCGACCGGGTGGACGCGGCGGGCCGGGGCCGGGCCGCCGAGGGCCGCGCGACGCTCCTGGAGGTAGCGGACCTCGGGGGAGTCGGCGCCCGGGTGGCCGTAGGGGACCACGCCGTCGACGAACTGGCTGTCCGAGATGGGCAGTTCGAGCAGGTCCCGCATCGACTTGAACTCGTCCACCGAGAGCTTCTTCATCTGGTGGTTGGCGTTCTTCGACGCGAAGCCCTCGCCGAGGGTGTGTCCCTTGACCGTCTGCGCCAGGATGACCGTCGGGGCGCCCTTGTGCTCGACGGCCGCCTTGTAGGCCGCGTACACCTTGCGGGCCTCGTGACCGCCGCGGGAGAGGTGGAAACACTCCAGGATCTTGTCGTCGCTCAGCAGCTTCGACAGCTCCACGAGCGCCGGGTCGGATCCGAAGAAGTCCTGGCGGATGTAGGCGACGTCGCGGGTCTGGTACGTCTGCACCTGGGCGTCGGGTACCTCGCGCAGCCGGCGTACCAGCGCGCCGGTGGTGTCGAGCTGGAACAGCTCGTCCCAGGCGGTGCCCCACAGCGTCTTGACGACGTTCCAGCCGGCGCCGCGGAACTGGGCCTCCAGCTCCTGCACGATCTTGAAGTTGGCGCGGACCGGGCCGTCGAGGCGCTGCAGGTTGCAGTTGATGACGAAGGTGAGGTTGTCGAGCTCCTCGCGGGCGGCGAGCGCGAGGGCCGCCGTCGACTCGGGCTCGTCCATCTCGCCGTCACCGAGGAACGCCCACACGTGGGACGCGGAGACGTCCTTGACGGCGCGGTTGGTGAGGTAGCGGTTGAAGCGCGCCTGGTAGATGGCGGACAGCGGGCCCAGGCCCATCGACACCGTCGGGAACTCCCACAGCCAGGGCAGCCGGCGCGGGTGCGGGTACGACGGGAGACCGCCGCCGCCCGCCTCGCGGCGGAAGTTGTCGAGGTGCGACTCGTCCAGCCGGCCGTCGAGGAAGGCGCGGGCGTAGATGCCGGGGGAGGCGTGTCCCTGGATGTAGAGCTGGTCGCCCGAGCCGGGCGACTCCTGGGACTCCTTGCCCTGGAAGAAGTGGTTGAAGCCGGTCTCGTAGAGCCAGGCCGCGGAGGCGAAGGTGGCGATGTGGCCGCCGACCCCGTGTTTCGAGCCCCGGGTGACCATCGCGGCCGCGTTCCAGCGGTTCCACGCGGTGATCTTCCGCTCCATCTCCTCGTCACCGGGCACGGACGGCTCGGCGGCGGTGGGGATGGTGTTGACGTAGTCCGTCTCCAGCAGCTTGGGCAGCGCGATGCCGTTGCCCTCGGCACGCTCCAGCGTGCGCCGCATCAGGTACGCGGCACGGTGCGGCCCGGCGGCCTTGGTGACCGCGTCCAGGGAGGCCTGCCATTCGGCGGTCTCCTCCGGGTCCCGGTCCGGGAGCTGGTCGAGCGCGCTCGGCTGGATGGCGTTGAGGTCGGTCATGTCGCCGCCTTCCTCAGTCGAAGGGGGGTTCCCTCATCGGTAAGGGTTCGGGGTGCCCTTGGTCTTTGGCAGGACAGGGCGAGGGCCTCGGTGCTGTGACACCTTGCGGCTTGCGCCGCGCGGCCCGTCGGTGACTTTAACTCCCTGATCGATGATCGATCAAAGGGTTGCGGGTAAAACTTCTTGATAACGAGAAAGTAGGCACCCGGTGCCTTTCGAACAGGCACGCCGTGCCGGGAATTTCGGGCGTTTTCGCAGGTGAGCGTCGGTGTGCTCGGCTGCGTCAGGCTCGCGGAGCGCACCCCAGCACGTGTGCCTTGACCAGTTCCGCGATCCTGGGGTCCCGCCTGCGGAACGCCTGCACCAGTTCCTCGTGCTCCTCCGCGTACGACTGCTGCACCGTCCCCAGCCAGCGGATCGACAGGGCCGTGAACACCTCGATGCCCAGGCCCTCCCAGGTGTGCAGCAGCACCGAGTTGCCGGCCGCGCGGACCAGTTCCCGGTGGAAGCCCACCGTGTGCCGCACCTGGGCCGTGCCGTCGGCCTCCCGGTCGGCCTCGTACAGGGCCGCGACATGCGGCTCCAGCGCCGAGCAGTCCTCCGCCAGCCGCACCGCCGCCAACTCAGCGGCGATCGCCTCCAGACCGGCCCGGACCGGGTAGCTCTCCTCCAGGTCCGCCGCCGACAGGTTGCGCACCCGCACGCCCTTGTTCGGCGCGGACTCGATCAGCCGCAGCGACTCCAGCTCGCGCAGCGCCTCCCGCACCGGCGTCTGGCTGACCTCCAGCTCGGTCGCGATCCGCCGCTCCACGATCCGCTCGCCCGGCTGCCAGCGCCCGCTGACGATCCCCTCCACGATGTGCTCGCGGATCTGTTCGCGCAGCGAGTGGACGACGGGCGCGGTCATGAGAGCTCCTTAGAAAGGGGCCGCCCCTCGGCCCCTGGCGCGTTTGACGTTTAGACAATACGGCCGCCGACCCGTCCAGGAGGGGCGCACGGGGGCGCTTTCGCGCAGGTGAGACGAGGCTTACACGCTCTCAACTGGGCGTCTTCGGCCGAGGTGGGAAAAGCGGTGCCCCCGCCCGGAAACTCCGGACGGGGGCACCGTGCAGCTGCCGCTGGGGGCTACAGGCCGAGCTCGACCTCGAACTCGCCCGCCTCCAGGATGGCCTTGACCGCGGTCAGGTAACGGGCCGCGTCGGCGCCGTCCACCAGACGGTGGTCGTAGGACAGGGTCAGGTACGTCATGTCGCGGACGCCGATGACCGTGCCCTCCTCCGTCTCGATGACGGCCGGACGCTTGACCGTGGCACCGATACCGAGGATCGCGACCTGGCCCGGCGGCACGATGATCGTGTCGAAGAGCGCACCGCGCGAACCGGTGTTGGAGATGGTGAAGGTCGCGCCGGACAGCTCGTCCGGAGTGATCTTGTTGGCGCGGACCTTGCCCGCGAGCTCCGCCGTGGCCTTGGCGATACCGGCGATGTTGAGGTCACCGGCGTGCTTGATGACCGGGGTCATCAGGCCCTTCTCGGAGTCCACCGCGATACCGATGCTCTCGGTGTCGAAGTAGGTGATGGTCCCGTCGGCCTCGTTGATCTTCGCGTTGATGGGCGCGTGCGCCTTCAGCGCCTGGGCCGCGGCCTTGACGAAGAACGGCATCGGGGAGAGCTTCACGCCCTCGCGGGCCGCGAACGAGTCCTTCGCCCGGGCGCGCAGCTTCATCAGACGCGTGACGTCGACCTCGACGACCGAGGACAGCTGCGCCTGCTCGTGCAGCGCCTTGACCATGTTGTCGCCGATGACCTTGCGGATGCGCGGCATCTTGACGGTCTGGCCACGGAGCGGGGACGCCTCCAGGGCCGGCGCCTTCTTGGCGGCCGGGGCAGCGGCGGCGGCCGGAGCCGGAGCGGCAGCGGCGGCCTTCGCGGCCTCGGCGGCGGCGGTGACGTCCTGCTTGCGGATGCGGCCGCCGACGCCGGTGCCCTTGACGGTGGCCAGGTCGACGCCGTTCTCGGCGGCGAGCTTGCGCACCAGCGGGGTCACGTAGGCGCCGTCGTCACCGGAGGTGGCGGCGGGAGCCTGCGCGGCCGGAGCCGGAGCCGGAGCCGGAGCCGGAGCCGGAGCCGGGGCGGGAGCGGACGGGACCGGCTCGGGAGCCGGGGTGGTCTGCTGCTGCGGGGCCGGAGCCGTGGGCGCCTGCGGGGCCGGAGCCGGAGCCGGGGCCGCGGGGGCGGCCGGGGCGGGAGCCGGAGCGGGCGCGGGGGCCTCGGCGGCCGGGGCCGGAGCCGGGGCGGCGGGGGCCGGGGCGGCGGCCGGAGCCGCGCCCGGGGCGCCGATGACGGCCAGCTTGGCGCCGACCTCGGCGGTCTCGTCCTCGGCGACGGTGATCTCCAGCAGCACACCGGAGGTGGGCGCCGGGATCTCGGTGTCGACCTTGTCCGTGGAGACCTCGAGCAGCGGCTCGTCGGCCTCGACGGAGTCGCCGACCTCCTTCAGCCACCGGGTTACGGTGCCTTCGGTGACGGACTCGCCGAGCGCGGGCAGGACGACGTCCGTGCCCTCGGCGCTGCCGCCGCCGGTGGCGGCCTCAGCGGTGGGAGCGGGCGCCGGGGCGGCCTGCTCGGTGGACGGCTGGGCGGCCGGCTCCGGCTCGGGGGCCGGCGGCGCGACCTCCTCGGCGGCGGGGGCCGGGGCAGCAGCCGGCGCGCCGGTGCCGTCGTCGATGACGGCGAGCTCGGCGCCGACCTCCACGGTCTCGTCCTCGGCGACCTTGATGGACGCCAGGACACCTGCGGCGGGCGAGGGGATCTCGGTGTCGACCTTGTCGGTCGAGACCTCGAGCAACGGCTCGTCGGCCTCTACGCGCTCACCCTCGGCCTTCAGCCAGCGGGTGACGGTGCCCTCGGTGACGCTCTCGCCGAGCGCCGGAAGGGTTACGGAAACCGCCATGGTTTCGGTTGCTCCTTACGAATTGCGGAAGTCTGGGTTCGTCGCGGAGTCGCGTTGTCGACCGAGGGTCAGTCGTGCGCGTGGAGGGGCTTGCCGGCCAGGGCCAGGTGCGCCTCGCCCATCGCCTCGTTCTGCGTCGGGTGGGCGTGGATGAGCTGCGCGACCTCGGCGGGCAGCGCCTCCCAGTTGTAGATCAGCTGGGCTTCGCCGACCTGCTCGCCCATGCGGTCGCCGACCATGTGGACGCCGACGACGGCACCGTCCTTGACCTGGACGAGCTTGATCTCGCCCGAGGTGTTCAGGATCTTGCTCTTGCCGTTGCCCGCGAGGCTGTACTTCAGAGCGACGACCTTGTCCGCGCCGTAGATCTCCTTGGCCTTGGCCTCGGTGATGCCCACGGAGGCGACCTCGGGGTGGCAGTACGTCACCCGGGGGACACCGTCGTAGTCGATCGGGACGGTCTTGAGACCGGCCAGACGCTCTGCCACCAGGATGCCCTCGGCGAAGCCGACGTGCGCGAGCTGGAGCGTCGGGACCAGGTCACCGACGGCGGAGATGGTCGGGACGTTGGTGCGCATGTACTCGTCGACCAGGACGTAGCCGCGGTCCATGGCGACGCCCTGCTCCTCGTAGCCCAGGCCCTGGGACACGGGGCCGCGGCCGACGGCCACCAGCAGGACCTCCGCCTCGAACTCCTTGCCGTCGGCGAGGGTGACCTTGACGCCGTCCTGGGTGTACTCGGCCTTCGAGAAGAAGGTGCCCAGGTTGAACTTGATGCCGCGCTTGCGGAACGCGCGCTCGAGAAGCTTGGAGGAGTTCTCGTCCTCGACCGGGACGAGGTGCTTGAGGCCCTCGATCACGGTGACGTCCGAGCCGAAGGACTTCCAGGCGGAGGCGAACTCGACGCCGATGACACCGCCGCCGAGGACGATCGCCGACTTCGGCACCCGGTCCAGCACGAGAGCGTGGTCGGAGGAGATGATCCGGTCGCCGTCGATCTCCAGGCCCGGCAGCGACTTCGGCACGGAGCCGGTCGCGAGCAGCACGTGGCGGCCCTGGACGCGCTGACCGTTGACATCGACGGAGGTTGCCGAGGACAGCCGGCCCTCGCCCTCGATGTACGTCACCTTGCGGGAGGCGATGAGCCCCTGCAGACCCTTGTACAGGCCCGCGATGACGCCGTCCTTGTACTTGTGGACGGCCGGTACGTCGATGCCCTCGAGGGTGGCCTTCACACCGAACTGCTCGCTCTCGCGGGCCTGGTCGGCGATCTCGCCCGCGTGCAGCAGGGCCTTGGTGGGAATGCAACCCCGGTGCAGGCAGGTACCGCCGACCTTGTCCTTCTCGATCAGGGCGACGTCCAGGCCCAGCTGCGCTCCGCGCAGGGCCGCGGCGTAACCACCGCTACCACCGCCGAGGATCACTAGGTCGAAAACGGTGCTGGCGTCGTTCGCCACGTCACGTCCTCCATGCATGTGCGCCACGCCGGTCTCCAGTGACCGGTCGGCGGCTGGTGTCCGGCCGCTCGTTCTTCGGCCCTTCGGTGGGGGCCCTGTCCTGCCGAGCCCCATCTTCGCACCTGTCGCCGGGGAAAGAGACGCCGGGCCGGGCTGTGAGACGCACCACGCTCACGTGAGAGCGCTGACCCGGCTGTCGGGGGTGGCGGGGCCCCGTACTACCCGCACGCGGGGCCCCGCCGACCACGACTCAGCCCAGGTCGCCCGCCGCGGTCAGCTCGGCAAGCCGGACCAGCGTGCGCACGGCCGTGCCCGTACCGCCCTTGGGCGTGTATCCGAACGGGCCGCCCTCGTTGAACGCGGGCCCGGCGATGTCCAGGTGCGCCCAGGTGATCCCCTCGCCCACGAACTCCCGCAGGAACAGTCCGGCGACCAGACCGCCGCCCATCCGCTCACCCATGTTCGCGATGTCGGCGGTGGGGGAGTCCATCCCCTTGCGCAGGTGCTCCGGCAGCGGCATCGGCCAGGCCGGCTCGCCCACCTCCTCGGCGGCCTCGTGCACCGCGGAGCGGAACGCGTCGTCGTTCGCCATGATCCCGAACGTCCGGTTGCCCAGCGCCAGCATCATCGCACCGGTCAGCGTCGCCACGTCCACGATCGCGTCCGGCTTCTCCTGCGACGCCGCCCACAGCGCGTCGGCCAGCACCAGCCGGCCCTCCGCGTCCGTGTTGAGCACCTCCACGGTCTTGCCGCTGTACATGCGCAGCACGTCACCGGGCCGGGTCGCGGAACCCGACGGCATGTTCTCGGCCAGCGCCAGCCAGCCGGTGACATTGACCTCCAGGCCCAGCCGCGCGGCGGCGACGACCGCGGCGAAGACGGCGGCCGCCCCGCTCATGTCGCACTTCATCGTCTCGTTGTGGCCGGCGGGCTTCAGCGAGATGCCGCCCGAGTCGTACGTGATGCCCTTGCCGACGAAGGCCAGGTGCTTCTTCGCCTTGGAGGACGTGTACGACAGCTTCACCAGCCGCGGGCCCGCCGCGGACCCGGCGCCGACCCCGAGGATGCCGCCGTAGCCGCCCTTGACGAGGGCCTTCTCGTCGAGCACCTGCACCTTGATGCCGTGCTCCTTCGCCGCGGTCTGCGCGACGGCGGCGAACGCCTCCGGGTCGAGGTCGTTCGGCGGGGTGTTGATGAGGTCGCGGGCGCGGTTCAGCTCCTCGACCACGGCGGTGGCGCGCTCCAGCGCCGCCTTGTACGCCCGGTCGCGGGACTTGCCGCCGAGCAGCGCGGCCTCGCCAAGTGGCGACCTGCTGTTCTTGGCCTTGGCGCCCCTGCCGGCCGCGCCCCCGTTGTCCTTGTACGCGTCGAAGCGGTACGCGCCGAGCAGCACGCCCTCCGCGACCGCGCCGGCGTCGGCGGCGTCCGCGAGGGGCAGCGCGAACGCGGCCTTCTTCGTGCCGGTGAGGGCCCGGGCCGCGACACCGGCGGCCTTGCGGAGCGCTTCCGCGTCGAACCCGGCGTCCTTCTCGGGCTCGGCACCCAGGCCCACCGCCACCACGAGCGGCGCCTTGAAGCCTGCCGGCGCGGGCAGCTTCGTCACCTCGCCCTCGGCACCGGCGGCGCCGAGAGTCTCCAGGACGCCGGCGAGTTTGCCGTCGTACGCCTTGTCCACGGCCTCGGCGCCCGGTGCGACGACCGGGCCTTCGGCACCCTTGGCAACACCGATCACGATCGCGTCGGCCCGCAGGCCGGGTGCCCCGGCGGTGCTGAGAGTGAGAGCAGTCACGGTGGTGAAATCTCGCTTCCGTTGAAGTGTGCTGTGGCCGAACACGGGTGGGTCGACCGGGCCCGACTAGCGACCCTGGAGCCCTCCTGCGGAACGGTCTCTACAGGGCGGACAGAGCCCCGGCACGAGCCTACGCTCGGGGCCGCGCGTGCTCACACGGGTCCCGGGCTGTCGGCCCGCACGCGGTTCGGGGGAACGAGCCCGCCCCGTAGATCATCCTTGGGGGTACCCAGCCCGCACACTCTGGAGCCCGCCCGGTGAGACGACCCGTCCTGTTCGCAGCCCTGATTCTGCTGCTGACGGCCTGTACGACAGCCCCCGGAAAGGACGTCGGCCGGCAGGCCGGTGGACACTGGCGGCCGCGCCCCGCAGTCGCCTGGCAGTGGCAGCTCACCGGCCGGGTCGACACCGGCGTCGACGTCCCGGTCTACGACATCGATGGCTTCGACCAGTCCGAGGCCACGGTCGCCACGCTGCACGACGAGGGCCGCCGGGTGATCTGCTACCTGTCGACCGGCGCCTGGGAGGACTGGCGGCCCGACGCCGAGAAGTTCCCTCGGTCGGTGCTGGGCGAGGGCAACGGCTGGGAGGGCGAGCGCTGGCTCGACATCCGCCGCACGGACGTCCTCGAGCCGCTGATGGCGGCCCGTATCGACATGTGCCGCGACAAGGGCTTCGACGCGGTGGAGCCGGACAACATGGACGGCTACCGCAACCGCACCGGCTTCCCGCTGAGGGCCGCCGACCAACTCCGCTACAACCGCCTGGTCGCCAGGCTCGCCCACGACCGCGGTCTGGCCGTGGGCCTGAAGAACGACCTCGACCAGATTCCGCAACTGGTGGACGACTTCGACTTCGCGGTCAACGAACAGTGCGCCCAGTACGGGGAATGCGCGGACCTGAAGCCCTTCATCGCGGCGGACAAGGCGGTGTTCCACGTCGAGTACGAACTGCCCACCGACCGCTTCTGCGCCGACTCCCGCCGTCTGAAGCTGAGTTCGATGCTCAAGAAGTACGACCTGGGGGTGTGGCGCGAGGCCTGTTGACACCCCGGTTGTCACCCCAGGGTCAGCACCACGAGCGCGGTGGTCGCCGCCGTCTCCGCGAGCCCTCCGAACACGTCACCCGTCACCCCGCCGAACCGCCGGGTGCAGTGCCGCAGGAGGAGTTCGGCGACCCCGACGGCGATGAGGACCGAGAGCGCGGTGCGGACGATGTCGTACGTCCCGAGGAACGCGCCCGCGCCGGCCGCGACCACGACGGTGCCGAGGGCGGTGAGCAGGGCCGCGCCCGCCGGGACCACGCCCGCGACCGCCGCCCCCAGCCCCTCCGGCCGCGCGGCCGGCACCCCGGCGCGGGCCGCCAGGGTGAGTACGAGGCGGGCGGCGGTCGCCGAGACGACCGCGGCCACCGCGCCCCGGGTCCACGAGTCGCCGTACAGCTGGGAGAGGGCCGCCACCTGCGCGAACAGGACGAGGACGAGGGCGATCACCCCGAAGGGCCCGATGTCCGACTGCTTCATGATCCGCAGGGCGTCCTCGGCGGGCTTGCCGCTGCCGAGCCCGTCCGCCGTGTCCGCGAGCCCGTCGAGATGCAGACCCCGGGTGAGGACGGCGGGCACCGCGACGGTGGCGACGGCGGCGAGGAGGGACGAGGCACCGAGGAGGAGCAGCAGGAGCCCGACGACGGCGGCGAGGCCGCCCAGCACCACTCCGACCAGGGGAGCGCAGAGCATTCCGCCCCGGGCGGCCTGACGGTCCCAGCGGCTCACCCTGACGGGGAGCACACTGAGAGTGCCGAAGGCGAAACGGAAGCCGTCGAGCGGCGGGGCCAGGGACACCCCGGAAGACTAACTAGCCCGGACGCCACGTCCGCCGGGCGGGCCCGCCCGCTGCCCGGAAGACTGGGGGCATGGGCCACTGGCTGCATCGCAACATCGTCGAACCGGGCAAACTCCCGCTGTTGTTGGCCCTGACCGCCTTCGTCCTCACCTTCGCGATCACCCGGGTCGTCACCCGCATGATCAGGGCGGGCAAGGGGCCCTTCGGCAACGTCAGCGCCGGGGGAGTGCACATCCATCACGTGGTCCCCGGTGTCGTCCTCACCGTCCTCGGCGGGTTCGGCGCGGTCGCCAGCAGCCGGTACGGCTTCGGCTCGGGCGCCTTCGCGGTCGTCTTCGGCATCGGCGCGGGCCTGGTCCTGGACGAGTTCGCGCTGATCCTGCACCTCGACGACGTCTACTGGACCGAGGCCGGCCGGCAGAGCGTCGAGGTGGTGGTGCTCACGGCGGCCCTGGTCGGCCTCATGCTCGCCGGGTTCTCGCCGCTCGGCGTCAACGGCATGTCCGACGACGAGCTCCACGACCGCGGCGGCGTCATCTCGACCGTGGCGGTCAACTTCCTCTTCGCCCTGCTGGTGCTGAGCAAGGGCAAGGCCCGGATGGCGATCTTCAGCGTGGTCATCCCGCTGATCGGCCTGGTCGGCGCCATCCGGCTGGCCCGCCCGGGATCCCCCTGGGCCAAGCGCTTCTACCGGAGCCGTCCACGGGCCCGCGCCAGGTCGACCCTGCGTGCCTACCGCCACGACCGCCGCTGGGCGGGACCCCGCCGCAGGCTTCAGGACTTGATCGGCGGCAAGCCGGACCCGGCCGTCGCACGCCGGTGACGCAGGGCCGACACCCCGCACAGCAGCAGGACCACCACGATGGCCGCCAGATGTTCCTTGCCGGCCAGGTTCTCCCGCACCGCCACCTCGGCCACCATCGCGGCGATCACCCCACCTGCGGTGACGTAGGCGCCGTAGCGCCACCCGAGGAACACCGCGAGGCCCACCACAGCCGCCGACGGGCCGGTGTCCACCACGTACGCGTCCGAGCCGGGCAGGCCCAGGGGACGGTCGGGGCCCAGCCGGATGCCGAGGCGCGCGTACAGGGTCCCGGCGAGCGTGGCGGCGTAGGCCAGGGCGAGCGTCCGCCACCGGCCCAGGCAGATCTCGGCGATCCCGAACACCAGCAGGATCTGCGCCAGGGCACCCCACACGGGCAGGTCAAGCGCGGGCACGAACAGGGAGCAAGGGGTGCGCAGCAGCGCCAGCCACAGGGGGTCCGCGGCGCGCACGGCCCCGATGTCCTGCACGAACCGGTAGCCCCACGACTGGTGCTGCAGCATGTGCAGAAGCGCCGTCAGACACACCGCGCCGAGCGTCATCGGGACGGCCCGCCACCCGCGCCCAAGCAGCGGCTCGCGCACGGTGACGTACAACAGCCCCCATTCGGCGCGGGCCCAGCGGACGAGCGTCCTCATCAGGTGGGCCCCGCCTCCGTTCCCGTCGCTGTGGGCTTCGGCAGTCCCGGCGCCTTGAGGAACCCCTCCGCGCGCGCCGACGCGATGCCGATGCGCGGCAGGTCCGCGCTCTTCTCGAAGAGCAGGAACCGCGGCTCCCAGATCGGCCGGTACTTGGCGTTGGCGCGGTACAGCGACTCGATCTGCCACCAGCGCGAGAAGAAGCTGAGCAGCGACCGCCACAGCCTCAGCACCGGTCCGGCACCAAGACGTGCGCCTCGTTCGAAGACCGAACGGAACATCGCGAAGTTGAGCGAGACCTGGGTGACCTGGATCTCGTGGGCGCGGCGCAGGAGTTCGATCACCATGAACTCCATCAGGCCGTTGTCGCAGTCGCGGTCGCGCCGCATGAGGTCGAGGGACAGCCCGTGCGGTCCCCAGGGCACGAAGGACAGCAGGGCCCTCAACTCACCCCGGGCGTCGGTGCACTCGATCATCACGCACCGCCCGTCCCGCGGGTCCCCGAGGCGCCCCAGCGCCATGCTGAACCCGCGTTCGGTGGCCCCGTCCCGCCAGGCGTCGGCGCGTTCCAGCAGACACGTCATCTCGGCGGCCGGAATGTCCTCGTGCCGTCGGACGCGTACCGCGTACCCGGCCCGGCCGACCCGGTTGTGGGCCTGCCGCACGGTCCGCATGGCCCGGCCCTCCAGCGTGAAGTCGGCCACCTCGACGATCGCCTCGTCCCCGAGTTCGAGGGCGTCCAGACCGTGTCGGGCGTACACCGTCCCCGCCTCCTCGCCCGCGCCCATCACCGCCGGGATCCAGCCGTGCGCCCGCGCCTCGGCGAGCCAGGGCCCGATCGCGCCGGGCCAGGCCTCCGGGTCGCCGAGCGGATCACCGGAGGCCAGCGACACCCCGCCGATGACCCGGTACGCCACGGCCGCCTTGCCGGTCGGCGACCAGACGACGCTCTTCTCCCGCCGCAACGCGAAATACCCGAGCGAGTCCCGTTCGCCGTGCCGCTCCAGCAGAGCCCGCAGCCGTTTCTCGTCGTCCTCGGTGAGCGGGTCCACGGCCCGCCGGGAGCGGAAGGCGGCGTACAGGACGGCCAGGACGAGGACCGTGCTGAGCACGTTGACGACGACGTTCACCCAGTTCGGCGGGGCGACTGCGGGGAGGTGGGAGTCGTTTGCGGCGACCGAGACCAGCCGCAGGGCGCCGTAACGCCAGCGCTGGGTGAAGTCGGACGGGCCGGGTGCCTGGTCGGTGACGGTCACCAGCAGCGCCGCGAGCAACGAGGAGACGAGCAGCCCGCCGACCGCGACGGCGGCGGCGAGTCTCGGGTTGGACCGGTCGCCCTTGGCGTAGAACTCCCGCCGCCCGACCAGCAGCGCGGTCACGAAGGCGGCGGTGAGGACGAGCGAGATCCAGTTCTGGGCGTACCGCCGCACCTCCGGGGCCGCCATCGCCAAGGTGAACAGGAGCAGGAACGGCCCGGCCAGCGCCAGGTTCAGGATCCACGCCGCCCGCTTGCGCCGCCCCATGGTGATCGCGAGGAACACCGTGAAGGCACCGGAGGCGAAACCGGCGGTCAGCAAGTACGGCGTGAAGTAGTTCTCCTGGTTGTGCCGCCGCACGTCCTGACCCAGGGACACCCACACCGCACCGAGGAAGTTGACGGACGCGACGGCTCGCAAGTACCACACGGCAAGCCCGGCGGCCCGCCGCGAAGCGGCCGTCGACCGCCGGCCCGCTGTGCTCCCGCGCCGGTCCGGCGTACGCGGTGGGGCTGCCGTACCCGGTCGGGCCGTGGTGCCCGGTGGGGTACGGGGCCGGTCCTGTTCCGAGGCAATTCGGACATCTCCCATGAACGGGGATCATGCCCGTTTTCCACCGCCGTGACCCTCAGCCACGACGACGCCCGGCGCGACGTGGAGCCCGCGACGACGCCGTCGCACAACGGCGCGAGCCCGCGACGGCGCCTGCCCCTCCCCAGCGTCGCGCCGGAGGTTACGCCTCCTTCTCGGGCGGCACGTCTTTCGCCTGCGCCCCGTCCTCCTCCAGTACCCCGTCATTCTCAAGCACCCCGTCCTTCTCCAGCACCCCGGAGTCCTCCAGTGCCCCGGACTCCTCCGGCTCCTCAGGCGCCTCCGGCTTCTCCGGCTTCTCCGGCTTCTCGGGAAGCTCCGCCGCCAGCGCCGCCGCGGCCTGCACCAGCGGCAGCGCCAACAGCGCCCCCGCGCCCTCGCCGACGGTCACGCCGTGGTCCAGCAGGGGCTCCAGCGCCATCCGGTCCAGCGCCTTCGCCTGCCCCGGCTCCCCGCTGCTGTGCCCGGCCAGCCACCAGTCCGGCGCCCGGAACGCGATCCGCTGGCCCACCAGCGCGCACGCGGCCACCACGACCCCGTCCAGGATCACCGGCAGCTTGCGCACCGCGCTCTGCAGCAGGAACCCGGTGATCGCGGCGAGGTCCGCTCCGCCCACCGTCGCCAGCAACCGCAACTGCTCCCCGAGCACCGGCCGGGCCCGCCGCAGCGCGTCCCGGATCGCCGCGCACTTGCGCATCCACGCCAGGTCGTCGATCGCCAGGCCGCCCCGCCCGGTCACCACGGACGCGTCGGTCCCGCACAGCGCGGCGATCAGCACGCCCGCCGCCGTGGTGCCGCCCACGCTCACATCGCCGAGCACCACCAGATCCGTACCGGAGTCGGCCTCCTCGTCGGCCACCGCCACCCCGGCACGGAACGCGGCCTCCGCCTCCTCCAGGGTCAGCGCGTCCTCGATGTCGATGCGCCCGCTGCCGCGCCGTACCCGGTGCCGCGTGACGTCGCCGGGCAGGGCATCCGGCGCACAGTCCAGCGCCATGTCGATCACCCGTACCGGCACCCCGAGCCGCCGCGCGAGCACCGACACCGGACGGCCGCCCTCCAGGACCTCCCGCACCAACTCCGCCGCAGTGCCCGCGGGTCGGGCCGAGACGCCCAGTTCGGCGATCCCGTGGTCCCCGGCGAACAGCACGACCCGCGGCTGTTCGATCGTGCGTACCGGCACGGCGGCCTGGGCCGCGGCCAGCCACTCACCCAGGTCGTCGAGGCGGCCCAGTGCTCCGGGCGGCACGATCTGACGTTCCCGGCGCGCCTCGGCGTCGCGGCGCACACCACCGTCGGGGCGCTCGATCAGATCGGTGAAGTCGTCGAGATTAAGCGAGCTCATTCGCCGAACAGTACCGGCCGCGATCGAACGGGACGGCGGCATGTCGCCACGACGACGGGGCGACGTCGTTGCGCTCCAGATCGCCATCCCATACGTTCCGTTTTGCAGCGGATTGTCATACGTCCCTGGGAGCCGCCCATGCCCGCACTGTCCGCCCTCTCCACGCGGCGTCTGCGCTCCATCGCCCGGGCGATACTGCCGTTCCCCGAGCCCGAGAGCTGGCTGGACGTGGGCACGGGCGAGGCCCGTTTCCCGAAGGCGGCGAAGGAGTTCTTCCCGTACACGTCCTTCGACGGCCTGGACGCCACGCCCCGGGTCGAGCAGGCCCGGCGCGCCGAGCGCGTCGAGGAGGCCCACGTGGGCCTGCTGACGGACCCGCGGATCACGACCCGGCTGCGCGCCCGCTACGACGTGGTCAGCATGCTCCACCACCTGCCGCACACCCAGGACCCCCGCGACGAACTCCAGGCGGCCGTGGCCGTCCTGCGTCCCGGCGGTCATCTCCTGCTCGAAGCCCCCGACCCGCAGAGCGCGTTCGCCGCGCTGCTCGGCGAACGGTGGCTGCCACGGGCCCACCGGTTCCGGCTGCTGTCCCTGGACGACCTGTGCGCGGAACTGGAGTCCCAGGGCTGCGCGATCGTCCGGACGGACCGCCGGGTCGCGCACCTCCCCGACGACCTGTCGGCAGCGCTGTCCCTGTCCCTGCCCGGGTTCCTGCCCCCCTGGGTGACCAGACCCCTGGTGGCCACGGCCAGGGCGCTGGACCACGCCTTGGCCCCGCTGCTCGGACTCACCCGTTTCGCCAACGCCTACCGGCTCATCGCCCGCCGCGAGGCGTCAACCCCGTAGCACCAGCGCCTGACCCGCGACCACCAGCAGTACCTGCTCGCACTCGTTCGCGAACGCCGCGTTCAGCCGCCCGAGTTCGTCCCGGTAACGCCGCCCCGACGCGGTGGCCGGCACGATCCCCGAGCCCACCTCGTTCGACACCGCGACCACGGTCCGCCCGGTGGCGCGGACCGCCTCCGTCAACTCCCGTACCCGCGCCCGCAACGCCCGTTCGCCACCGTCGGCCCACTGGGCGTCGTCCCACGCCCCGACGGCGTCCATCGCGTCCGTCAGCCACAGCGACAGACAGTCGACGAGCAACGGCGGCCCGTCCTCCTCCAACAGCGGCACCAGGTCGCAGGTCTCCGCCGTACGCCACGACCCCGGCCGCCGTTCCCGGTGCGCGGCGACCCGGGCCGCCCACTCGCCGTCCTCTTTGCGGGTTCCGCCGGTCGCGACATACAGCACGTCCGGAAACGCCTCCAGCCGCCGCTCGGCCTCCACCGACTTGCCCGACCGGGCACCGCCCAGCACCAGGGTCCGCCGCGGCACATCCGGTACGTCCTCGTACACGCCCACCGCCAGAGTCGTCCCGTCCGGCACCGCCCGCGCCCCCGCCGCGGCCAGCCGGCGCCGCATCTCGGGCCCCGGCGGCGCGTCGTGGTCGAGGTGCACGGCGACCACGTCCGTCGTGGGTCCGACCGCCCCCACCGCCCGCAGCCGCGCCAGGGCGTCCGGCCGACCCACGACATCCGCGACCACCATGTCGTACGTCTCCGTGGCGCCCTCCGCGAGGCCGGCGGGCGCGCCCCCGGGCGGCAGGTACAGCAGTCGCTGCCCGTCCGGCCCGGCCACCGCGTACCCGGTGCCCGGCGCGTCCATCGCGACCGCCCGTACCCGATGCCCCGTCAGCAGCGCCAACTCCCGCCCGTCCGGCACCCGTCCGGGCTGCGGGAGGCCCGCCGGCACCTCGACCGCCGGCCCGTCGTGCGGATGCGACAGCAGCACCTGCCGTACCCGGCCCAGCGAATGCCCCGCCCGGGCCGCCGCGAACGCCGCACCGGGTGTCAGATCCAGCAGCAGCGTCCCGTCCACGAGCACCGCGGTGGCCGCCCGGGCGGCCGCACCGAGGGCGGTGGCGCACACAGCGCAGGGGCAGTCGGGGCGGGGGAGCCCCTCAGGGGCGCCGGTACCGAGCAGAGTCGCTTCCACGGCCCCGATTCTCGCCGGTCGCCGCTGCTCGTGCGCGCCCGAGTCCCCCGAGGGGCGCGGGATCCTCCCGGCCGGGGCCCCGCCGGGCGGCGCGAGCGCTCCCCATCGGGCTCTCAGCAGCCCTCACCGGCACCCATGGGCCGCCCGGCCCGCACCGCCCCCGCGGCACGGACCTCCCCCCGTTCTTCACAGTTGACCCAGCGGAGCGAATAGGCTGCGGAGAGGAGCCGGACCAAGATCCGGCTTCTGCTCTGCTGGTGCTCAGACGTGGGAGGCGTACATGGCGGCATGGACGTGGCGATTCGAGAAGGCCGACGGGGCGGAGGTCCAGCCCGCGGTGCAGCCGGAGGAATTCACCACGCAGGGGGACGCCGAGTCCTGGCTCGGGGAGTACTGGAAGGACCTGCTGGCCGGCGGCGCGGAACAGGTACGGCTGTTCGAGGAGGCCGCGGAGATCTATGGGCCGATGAGCCTGCGCGCGGCGGAAGAGGCGTAGGCCTCTCGTTTGGATCACGCCGGGCTCGCGGGCCCAGGTCCTGCCTGGCGGGACCGGGGCGGCCGTGCGCCGGTCGCCCCGTCTCGGAGTTCGCCGGGGTCAGGTCCCCGGCGGCCCGGGTCGGCTCAGCCGCGCACTCCGCACAGGTGCAGCAGGGCGGCCACTCCGCGGTACGGGTCCGAGCGCCCCGCCCGTTCCTCGACCGCGAGGAGGGCCGACAGGTCGGCCGGGACCTCGGCCCCGTCCTCGGCCGTGTCCGTGAAGACCCGGACGCCGTACCAGGCCTGCAAGGGCGCCCCGATGCCGGCGAGCGTCGCGGTCAGCGTCTCCAGCCGGTCGGCCCGGACGCCGAGGCCCAGCCGGTTGACGTAGGCGGTGGTGTCGAAGGCGGTGAGCGCCGCGGTCCAGTCCCCGGTCAGTCCCGGCCGCATCGCCAGCGCGTTCCCGTTGCGCACCAGGAGTGACAGCAGTCCGCCCGGGGCGAGCATCCGGGCCAGCCCCGCCAGCAGCGGATCCGGCTCCTCGACGTACATCAGCACGCCGTGGCACAGCACCACGTCGAAACTGCCCGGTAGGAAGTGCACCCCGGTGTCCCGGCCGTCGCTCTGGACGAGCCGGACCCGCGCCCGGATCCCCTCAGGCTCGGCGGCGAGGGCCTCCCGGGCGGCAGAGATCATCGTGTGGTCCTGCTCGACCCCGGTGACCTTGTGCCCGGCCCGGGCCAGCCGCAGCGCCTGCGTGCCCTGACCCATCCCGACGTCGAGCACCCGCAGCCGCTGCCCCACCGGGAACCGCCCGGCTATCTGCTCGTCGAGCTGCCGGGTCACCAGCTCCTGTCGTACGACATCCCGCAGCCCGCCCAGCGTGTTCAGCCAGGCATCCGCCGCGCCCCCGGTGAACGGCGTCGTGCTCAGGGCCGCTCTCCACGCTTGACCTGCGGCTTGGGCAGCCGGAGCCGGCGCATCTGGAGGGAACGCATCAGCGCGTAGGCGACCGCGCCCCGGCGGCTCTGGTCAGGGAAGCGCTCGGCCAGCCGCTTCTTCAGGCGGAAGCCCGTGAGGATCGAGTCGAGCACGATCAGGACGATCACGACCAGCCACAGCAGCAGCGCGATGCTCTGCAGCGAACCCACCCGCACCATGCTCAGCACGAGGATGACCACGGCCATCGGCAGGAAGAACTCCGCCACGTTGAACCGCGAGTCGATGTAGTCGCGGGCGAACTTGCGCACGGGGCCCTTGTCACGCGCGGGCAGGTACCGCTCGTCGCCGGTGGCCAGCGCCTGGCGCTGCCGGTCCATCTGCGCCCGGCGCTCGTCGCGCTGACGCTTGCTGGCCTCCTTGCGTGAGGTCGGCGTGTTGGCCACGCTGCGGCGCACCGACTGGGCCTCACTCCGCTTGGGTGTGGGCCGGCCCTTCGGGGCCTGCGGGTCACGGGTCTGCTTGGAGTCGGTCAGCGACGCCTTGGCGGCGGCGGGGGCCTTCTCATCCTTCGCACGGCTACGGAACACAAAACCCAAGGGTACGGGGTGCACACGTGTGGGCCCCAGCCCGGTGGGGAACGATCCGGCAACACCAGTCGTCTGTACAGGGGACAGAAGGGGACGTCGGGGACCCGGTACTCACCCGGTGACCCGGTGCCCACCCTGAAAGTCACCTACTCCCTACGCGGGAGCGGGGCCTGGCGCAGTCGTCCTTGGGGATGAGCGCATCAGTCCCTGAACAGTGCGGTAATGGATGCAGGGCCCGTACTGTGGGTTCTGTCGCAGCAGCTGAGCTGGAGTCCGTCAGAAGGGGGCGCGCGAAGCCCATGAGCGGTGTCATGAAGCGTATGGGGATGATCTTCCGCGCGAAGGCGAACAAGGCCCTTGACCGGGCCGAGGACCCGCGCGAAACCCTCGATTACTCGTACCAGAAGCAGCTGGAGCTGCTGCAGAAGGTGCGCCGTGGAGTCGCCGACGTGGCGACCAGCCGCAAGCGACTGGAACTCCAGCTGAACCAGCTGCAGTCGCAGTCGTCCAAGCTGGAGGAGCAGGGCCGCAAGGCGCTGGCGCTGGGCCGCGAGGACCTGGCCCGTGAGGCGCTCTCCCGTCGCGCCGCGCTCCAGCAGCAGGTGACCGACCTGGAGACCCAGCACTCCACGCTGCAGGGCGAGGAGGAGAAGCTCACCCTGGCGGCCCAACGGCTGCAGGCCAAGGTCGACGCCTTCCGCACCAAGAAGGAGACGATCAAGGCCACGTACACGGCGGCCCAGGCGCAGACCCGGATCGGCGAGGCGTTCTCCGGCATTTCCGAGGAGATGGGCGACGTCGGCCTGGCCATCCAGCGTGCCGAGGACAAGACGGCGCAGCTCCAGGCCCGGGCGGGAGCGATCGACGAACTCCTCGCCTCCGGCGCCCTCGACGACCAGTCCGGCATGCACAAGGACGACATCCAGGCCGAGCTGGACCGGCTCTCCGGTGGTACGGATGTAGAGCTGGAGCTGCAGCGCATGAAGGCGGAGCTGGCCGGTGGCACCTCGGGGCAGCAGGCCATCGAAGGTGGCACGAGCCAGCAGCAGACCCAGCAGCAGCCGCAGGACACCCCGCGCTTCGACAAGCAGTGACAGCGAGACCAAGCACGGACAGCAGTGACGGGCAGTAGGGCCCACGCCTGAGGAGGGCGACATGATCGTACGGATCATGGGGGAGGGGCAGGTGAGGCTGGCCGACAGCCACCTCACCGAACTGAACACGCTGGACGACGAGCTCCTGGCCGAAATGGAGAACGGCGACGGCCCCGGCTTCCGCCGCACCCTGGAAGCCCTGCTGTCCAAGGTCCGCGAACTGGGCGAGCCGCTCCCCGACGACTTCCTGGAGCCGTCGGAACTCATCCTCCCGTCGCAGGACGCAACCCTGGAGGACGTACGGGAACTGCTGAGCGACGACGGACTGATCCCCGGCTGAGCCCCCACCGCACACCCCCGCGCCGACACCTGAAGCGGGCGGGAAACGTACAGGTGGCCCCCGTTCCGCCGCCGCGAGGGCACCCGTACCGTTGGCAGACGTGAGCACCCTCGACCGCGCCCGGCGTCACCTGAAGGCGCACCCCCTGACGCTGGACGCGGCCATCGCCGCCGGCGTCCTCGTCTGCATGGTGGCCGGCTCGTTCGTGGACCCGCACGGAGAGCACGGCGTCAGCTGGGGCGTCCGCACCCCCGACCCGCTGAGCCTGGTCCTCATCGCCTTCGCTTCCGTGGCCCTGGTGTTCCGCCGCCGAGCCCCCATGACGGTCCTCGCCCTCACCGGAACCTTCTCCCTCGTCGAGGCCGTCACCAGCGACCCCCGTGCCCCCGTCGCCATGTCCGCGGTGATCGCCCTCTACACCGTCGCCGCCACCACGGACCGCTCCACCACCTGGCGCGCCGGCCTTCTCACCATGACCGTCCTCACCGGCGCCTCCATGCTCGCCGGCCCGCTGCCCTGGTACGCCCAGGAGAACCTCGCGATCTTCGCCTGGACCGGCATCGGCGCCACCGCCGGCGACGCGGTCCGCAGCCGCCGCGCCTTCATCCACGCCATCAGGGAGCGCGCCGAACGGGCCGAGCGCACCCGCGAGGAGGAGGCCCGCCGCCGGGTCGCCGAGGAACGCCTGCGCATCGCCCGTGACCTGCACGACGTCGTCGCCCACCACATCGCCCTGGTCAACGTCCAGGCCGGGGTCGCCGCCCACGTCATGGACAAGCGGCCCGACCAGGCCAAGGAGGCGCTGGCCCACGTACGGGAGGCCAGCCGCTCCGCGCTCAACGAACTGCGCGCCACCGTCGGCCTGTTGCGCCAGTCCGGGGACCCGGAGGCGCCGACCGAACCCGCTCCCGGCCTGGACCGGCTCGACGAACTCGTCGGCACCTTCCGCAGCGCCGGACTGCGGGTCGAGGTCGCCCGCGCCGACCACGGCACCACCCTGCCCGCCGCCGTCGGTCTGGCCGCCTACCGGATCGTGCAGGAGGCCCTCACCAACGTCCAGAAGCACGCCGGGACGGAGGCGAAGGCGGAGGTCAGCGTCGTCCGGGTGGGACCCGACATCGAGATCACCGTCCTCGACGACGGGAAGGGCGAGGACGGCGACCCGCAGACCGGCGGCGGCCATGGACTGCTCGGCATGCGGGAGCGGGTGACCGCCCTGCGCGGCACCCTCACCACCGGTCCCCGCTACGGCGGCGGTTTCCGGGTCCATGCGATCCTGCCGGTCAAGACCCGCACCGCCGTCACCCAGAGCCCGGGGGATCCCGTATGACCATCCGTGTCCTGCTCGCCGACGACCAGGCCCTGCTGCGCAGCGCCTTCCGGGTACTCGTCGACTCCGAGCCCGACATGGAGGTGGTGGGTGAGGCGTCCGACGGAGCGGAGGCCGTCCGACTGACCCGGCAGGAGCGCGCCGACGTCGTCCTGATGGACATCCGGATGCCCGGCACGGACGGCCTCGCGGCCACCCGCATGATCAGTGCCGACGCCTCCCTCGCCCATGTCCGCGTGGTCATCCTGACCACCTTCGAGGTCGACGACTACGTCGTGCAGTCGCTGCGCGCGGGCGCCTCCGGGTTCCTCGGCAAGGGTTCCGAACCCGACGAACTCCTCAGCGCCATCCGGGTCGCCGCGGGCGGCGAGGCCCTCTTGTCCCCGGCGGCCACCAAGGGGCTGATCGCCCGCTTCCTCGCCCAGGGCGACGCGGACGAGGACCGCGACCCCGCCCGCGCACAGCGCCTCGCCGCGCTCACCGGGCGGGAGCGCGAGGTGCTCGTCCAGGTCGCCGGCGGGCACTCCAACGACGAGATCGCGGAACGGCTGGAGGTCAGCCCGCTCACCGTGAAGACGCACGTCAACCGGGCCATGGCCAAGCTGGGCGCCCGGGACCGGGCCCAACTGGTGGTGATCGCGTACGAGTCGGGCCTGGTACGTCCAAGGGTGGAGTGAGCTCGACCTCGCCGTACTGCGCGCGGAGTATGCGCCGTATAAGGAACGGGACCTGGGGCCTACGGATCGGCACCCTCGCATGGCACAGGGTTGAGGGGGTGTTTCGAAAGTCCCGCACAGCACCCACGGCGCCCGGCACGCACCCTCGCCGCACCGGACACCGCGGGCACCGCACAGGACTTTCGAAACACCCCCTAGGGGCGGGCGCTCACATGTGCGGCCGCTTGAACTTCTGCCGCTCCAGAAGAGAGACCCCCACCCATGTCCTGGCTGTCGAGATTCAGCCTCGCGCAACGGGCCCTGATAGGCCTGATGTCCATCATCGCGCTCGCCTTCGGGGCGATCGCGATCCCGCAGCTGAAGCAGCAGCTGCTGCCCACCATCGAACTGCCGGTCGTGTCGGTGCTGGCGCCCTACCAGGGCGCGGCTCCCGACGTCGTGGAGAAGCAGGTCGTCGAGCCCCTCGAGGACAGCCTGGAGGCCGTCGACGGCATCTCGTCCGTCACCTCCACGGCGAGCGAGGGCAACGCCCTGATCATGGCGTCCTTCGACTACGGCACCGGCACCGCGCAGCTGGTCGCCGACGTCCAGCAGGCCGTCAACCGGGCCCGCGTCCAGCTCCCCGACGACGTGGACCCGCAGGTCGTCGCCGGGTCGACGGACGACATCCCGACCGTGGTCCTCGCCGTCACCTCCGACCAGGACCAGCAGGCCCTGTCCGACCGGCTCGACCGGACCGTCGTACCGGATCTGAAGGACATCGACGGCGTCGGTCAGGTCACCGTCGACGGCGTACGGGACCTCCAGGTCACCGTCACCCCCGACGACGCGAAGCTGGCGAAGGCGGGGCTGACCTCGCAGGACCTCTCGCAGGCGCTCCAGGCGGGCGGCGCGACCGTCCCGGCCGGGTCCTTCGACGAGGACGGCGGCAACCGCACCGTCCAGGTGGGCGGCGGCTTCACCTCGCTGAAGCAGATCCAGGACCTGATGGTCACGGGCCAGGGCGGCAAGAAGCCCGTACGTCTCGCCGACGTGGCCACGGTCGAGCAGCAGCAGGCCGTCGCCGACTCCATCACCCGCACGAACGGCAGGCCGAGCCTCGCGGTCACCGTCACCATGGACCACGACGGCAGCGCGGTCGCCATCTCCGACGCGGTCCAGGACAAGCTGTCCGACATGCGCAAGGACCTCGGTTCCGGGGCCACCGTCACGGTCGTCAGCGACCAGGGCCCGGCCGTCTCCAAGGCCATCGAGGGCCTGACCACCGAGGGCGCCCTCGGTCTGCTCTTCGCGGTCCTCGTCATCCTGGTCTTCCTGGCGTCGATCCGCTCGACGCTGGTCACGGCGGTGAGCATCCCGCTCTCCGTGGTCCTGGCGCTGATCGTGCTGTGGACCCGTGACCTGTCCCTGAACATGCTCACGCTGGGCGCGCTGACCATCGCCATCGGCCGGGTCGTCGACGACTCGATCGTCGTGCTGGAGAACATCAAGCGTCACCTCGGCTACGGCGAGGAACGGCAGGACGCCATCCTGAAGGCGGTCCGTGAGGTGGCCGGCGCGGTGACGTCCTCGACGCTCACCACCGTCGCGGTCTTCCTCCCGATCGGCCTGGTCGGCGGCATGGTGGGCGAGCTGTTCGGCTCGTTCAGCCTGACCGTCACGGCGGCCCTGCTGGCCTCCCTGCTGGTGTCGCTGACGGTCGTCCCGGTCCTGTCGTACTGGTTCCTGCGGGTCCCCAAGGGCACCCCCGAGGACGCCGAGGAAGCCCGCCGCCAGGCCGAGGAGAAGGAGGCGAGGAGCAGGCTCCAGCGCCTCTACGTCCCGGTCCTCAAGTTCGCCACCCGGCGCCGTCTGACCAGCCTGGCGCTCGCCGCCGTCATTCTGGTCGGCACCTTCGGCATGGCACCGCTGCTGAAGACGAACTTCTTCGACCAGGGCGAGCAGGAAGTCCTCACCGTCAAGCAGGAGTTGAAGCCCGGCGCGAGCCTGGCCGCGACCGACGCCCAGGCGAAGAAGGTCGAGAAGCTGCTCTCCGCCACCAAGGGCGTGAAGGACTACCAGGTCACCATCGGCTCCTCCGGTTTCCTGGCGGCCTTCGGCGGAGGCACGGACACCAACCAGGCGTCGTACCAGGTGATGCTGAACGACTCGGCGTCGTTCGACGACGTGCAGAGCGCCATCGAGGACGGCCTGCACAAGCTGTCCGGCATCGGCACCACCACGGTCGCCGCCGGTGACGGCTTCAGCAGCCAGGACCTGAGCGTGGTCGTCAAGGCCGCCGACGCGAACGTCCTGCGCGAGGCCTCGGAGGAGGTCCGCAAGACCGTGGCGGGCCTGGACGACGTCACGGACGTCACCAGCGACCTCTCGCAGAGCGTCCCGCGCATCTCGGTCAAGGCCAACTCCAAGGCGGCGGCGGCCGGTTTCAACGACCAGACCCTCGGCGCGGCCGTCGGCCAGGCCGTCCGCGGCACCACGGCCGCCAAGGCGATCCTGGACGACACGGAGCGGGACGTCGTCATCAGGTCGGCGAAGCCGGCCCGGACGCTGGACCAGCTGCGGAACCTGCGGCTGGGTCCGGTGGAGCTGGGTGACATCGCGGACGTGAAGCTGGTCGACGGCCCGGTCGCGATGACCCGCATCGACGGTCAGCGCGCCGCGACCATCACGGCGAAGCCGACCGGCGACAACACGGGCGCGGTGAGCGCGGACCTGACGTCCAAGCTGGACTCGCTCAAGCTGCCGGCGGGCGCCACGGCCGAGATCGGCGGGGTCTCCCAGGACCAGGACGACGCGTTCAAGAACCTGGCCCTGGCGATGCTCGCGGCCATCGCGATCGTGTTCATGCTCCTGGTCGCGACCTTCCGCTCGCTGGCCCAGCCGCTGATCCTGCTGGTGTCCATCCCGTTCGCGGCGACCGGCGCGATCGGTCTGCTGGTGGCGACGGGCACCCCGATGGGCGTCCCCGCGATGATCGGCATGCTGATGCTCATCGGCATCGTGGTCACCAACGCGATCGTGCTGATCGACCTGATCAACCAGTACCGACAGCGGGGATACGGCGTCGTCGAGGCGGTCGTCGAAGGGGGCCGCCACCGGCTGCGCCCGATCCTGATGACGGCCCTGGCCACGATCTTCGCGCTGCTCCCGATGGCCCTCGGCGTCACCGGCCAGGGTGGCTTCATCGCCCAGCCGCTCGCGGTGGTCGTGATCGGCGGCCTGGTCACGTCGACCCTGCTCACCCTGCTGCTGGTCCCGACGCTGTACGCGATGCTGGAGCTCCGCAAGGAGCGCCGGGCGAAGAAGCGGGCGGCGAAGCGGGCGAAGAAGGCGGGAGCGCCGGACCAGTCGGCCGCCGAGTCCGCCGATTCCTCGGACGAGCCGGAGACCGCGTCCGTGTGACGCACCGGTCCATGGCGGCCGGGCACCGAACCCTACGGTCGCGTCCTCAAGGCTCAACAGCATCTAGAACTCCCC